>CAYOOG010000026.1:0-17138 GCA_964405515.1 uncultured Alphaproteobacteria bacterium
CTATGGCCTTTGTCTCTTGATACTATAGCGAACGTTCGATATCATCAAGGAGTTCGAGAAATATGGGGTGAAGAAATGGACCGGGTGTCGAGGCAACTCGCGGAACATGCCGCGTCGGTGCGGTTCGAGGACCTTAGTCCCCGGGCCGTGGAAAGCGCCAAACGGGCGACCTTGGACACAGTCGCCGCCACGATTGCCGGGTCGGGTGAAGCTGCCGTACGTCCCGCCATGGATCTGGCCGAGGCCTGGGGCGGAAAGCCCGAGGCCCGGGTCCTGGCCTTCGGGACGCAATTGCCCGCCCCGCTTGCCGCCTGGTGCAACGCCATCATGGCGCGCGTGCTGGAGATCGACGATTGCACGGATTTCCGGCCTATCCACCCCTCGGCGTCGGCAGTCCCGGCCCTCCTGGCGATCGCCGGGGCGAACGGCGGCGTGTCCGGCCGTGATTTTATTGCCGCCCTGGCGGTCGGGCAGGACATTATCATCCGGTTGGGTCTGGCGGTCCGCGTCGACGCCATGGAATCCGGGCGCTATAACCTGTTCAAGGTCTTTGGCCCCACGGCTGCGGTGGCACGGGCCTTGGGGCTGGAACCGGAGCAGACCCACAACGCCCTCGGCCTGGCCTATGCTTTTGCCTGCGGGGAGGGCCAATCCGCCGCCGAAGGCGCATTTTCCCTGCCCCTGCAGCAGGGGATCGTCGCCCAGGCCGCTGTGACTGCGGCGCTTCTGGCGCAAAAGGGCAGTACCGGCAGCAAGGATTTCCTGTTTGGGCGCGCCGGGTTTTTCAATGCCTTCGAACCGGATCCCGATGTCGATCCCCTTGGCGACCGGCTCGGCGATTATTTCTACGGCGAGGAGATTTCAATAAAGCCCTATTCGGCATGCCGATGCTGCCATGAAGGTATTGAATTGGCCCAACGTTCTTACAAGAAGGCCGGAGGATCGGTTCCAGTCCGCCGTGCGCGTCTGACCGTGGCGCCGAATATCAAAGATTTCGTCGGTGCCCATATAGAGGAAGCGACCGATTCCAGTTCACCGACGGCGGCACAGTTTTCGCTAACCTTCACGGTTGCGGCGGCGCTAACGCGCGGGGACTTTTTCTTGAAGGAACTTCAGCCCGAAGTCATCAGCGACCCAGATATCCGCGCGCTGGCCCACCGGATAGAAGTGGTTGCCGACCCGGCTTTTTCCACCGACTTCGTGGTGGGGCGGAGCAGCCTCGAAATTGAAACCGAAACCGGCGAAACTTTCGAGTCTGAAGCAGAACTGCCGCTTGGTAACCCCTCCAGATCGATGGATTTCGACGCGTGCGTCGATAAGCTCGAAAAATGCGCTGATTTTTCCATCAACCCGCCTTCAAAGGAAGCCATTGAGCGGTTTGCCGCCCGTGTCGCTGAGCTTGAGTCGCTGGACGATGTCAGCGTCCTGGTTGAAGAGTTTTGAGCCGGTAAAAGGAGAGAAATCAGTGTCTATCAAAGACAAATATGCCTTTGCCGGCGTCGGGGTTTCCCGGCTCGGAAAAATACCGGACCGCAGTTCAACCGAGCTTGCGGTTGACGCGATCGAAGCCGCTATTGCCGATGCCGGTATAGATCAGGCGGATCTCGACGGATACGTTTACCAGCCCTCCTTTGATGGTGGACCGGAAGGGACAAGCCCCCTGATCGCCGCCGGATTGCCCGCACGCTTTGCCTGGCAGTTGCAGGCAGGCAGCACGACCGGAATTTCTTCCGTTATCTCGGCCATCGGCGCACTTGAGGCCGGGTTGTGCAAGGCCTGTGTCGTTCTTTACGCCACGAGCGCCGCGAGCAACCGCCTTACCATCGGCGCGGGATCGTCGGCGGCGAGCAGCTGGGGCGCGCATGGCTTTTTTGCGCCGGTATCCACGGCTGCGGGCATGGCTCAACGATATCGGCACAATTACGGATTGACAGAACAGCAGCTTGGCCACGTTGCGGTCACATTGCGTGGCTATGCCAACCAGCGCCCGGAGGCCGTCATGCATGATCGCCTGCTCACCATGGAAGAGTACCTGGCCACGCCCTATCTGGTGGAGCCTCTGCGCAAGTATGACTGCTGTCTGGTAAACGACGGCGCCGTGGCCTTGATCATCACAAGTGCCGATCGCGCGCGTGATCTTAAGCGGCCGCCCGTTTACGTCATGGGGTACGGGTTGGATCATACGCAGGCGCAAATTTCCAAGGGATCCGATGCCCTATGGCACTGGGACGGTTTTGATGTAACAGCCGCCAAGAACAATGCTTTTGGGACCGCGGGAATCGCCCTGGAAGATGTCGATGTGGCCATGATGTACGATGCGTTCACCATGTTTATCCTCGCCGGCCTGGAGGCCTATGGCGTTTGCCCAAAGGGTGAAGCGGGCGCTTTCGTTGAAGAAGGTCATATTGGTCCAAACGGATCCTTTCCGTGCAACACATCGGGCACCAACTTGTCTTGGGGCTATATGCAGGGCTTTACCCATTTGATTGAAGGCGTCCGTCAAGTGCGCGGTGACGGCGGCGCGACGCAGGTCAAAGACGCGGAAATATGCCTGGTGACCGGCTTGGGCGGATCAATGGAACCGGCCTTAGGTTCGGCGGCCGCCTGCTGCATATTAAGGAGGTGAGCGTGGACCAGGTGCAAAAACCGAAACCTCTGATCACGACTGAGGCGGACCGAACTTTTTGGGAAGCCGTCAATGATCGAAAACTCATGATCACCAAATGCCGGAATTGCGGCCTGCATTCTCACCCGCGCGTTAACTGCTTGTGCGGTGATCCCGACCTGACATGGGTTGAGGCAGCGGGCACCGGGCGGGTCTATACCTTCATCGTCTATCACCGGCCTTATCATCCGGCATTCGCCAACGAGGTGCCTTACAATGTCTCTTGGATCGAGCTCGATGAGGGGCCGTTGCTTATGAGCAACGTTATCGGCTGCGAAAATGCCGATATACGCGTCGGCTTGCCGGTTGAAGTGGTTTTCAAGGAAGAGAAAAACGGGGTCATCCTGCCCAAGTTCGAACCAATTCCGGCTGACTGACCACATCATTTCGTAGGACCTGCCTGAGGCTCTTACGGTTAAGAATGGAAAAGGCACTTTCATGCGCGTTCTCGATGATATTTTGCGGTTGGGCGCCAAACGGCACGGAGAGCGCACGGCAATCTGCCTGTCTGATCACCGACTGAGCTACTCGGAATTGGACGAAGCCGCGGAAAAAGTGGCCCGCGGCCTATGCGGTCTTGGCGTGAAGCCGGGAGACCGTGTCGCAATACTCTCGACCAACAGCCTTTGCTACCCGATTATTGCATTTGGTGTGTTTAAGAGCGGAGCAACCCTGTTGCCGATTAATTTTCGCTACCAAGCCCAGGAACTGGCGTATGTCCTGAATGATGCGTGCCCCGCCGTCTTATTTGTGGAAAGCAGTTTTGCCGTCCTCGCGGAGAAAGCGCGGGAGTCACTTGAGGTTCCAATTGAAACCGTGGAAATACCCGGCCCGGCCGAAGGGGTGGATTGGATTTGGCCCAATGCCGATGGTGAAAATTCCGGATCGGGCAAAACACCACCCGTGCTGCCCGACCCAGAAGGAAAAGACCCGACTGATCCAGCGACCTTAATGTATACCAGCGGGACGACTGGTAAGCCCAAAGGCGTATTATTTCCTCATTCAGGTTATTTCGCGACTTTCCACGCTCTGCTCCTGGAGGGGGATATACAGCCGGGCGAAGTAACTCTCGTCAATCTGCCGCTATTTCATCAGGCGGCCCTGTTCGCAATGATTTTGCCGACGTGGATGCGAGGGGGCACGGTTGTGCTGACATCGGGTCATTTTGACCCGCTCGAGGTCTTGCGGGACGTAGAAAAGCACCACGTGACATTGACCATGTGGGTGCCAACCATGCTGGCGCGTCTGCTCGAAGTGCCAAATCTGAGTGACTTCGACCTGTCAAGCCTGAGGAAGATCTATTATGGATCGGCGCCGATGAACCCCACCCTTTACAAGGGGGTGAAGGCCGCCTTCAAATCAAATTTTTACCAATGGTACGGCTTGACGGAAACCGGCCTAAACACAGTGCTGCGCCCCGAAGATCACCAATCCCGCGGCCAATGTACCGGTCGGGAAGTGTACAATTGCGAAATTCGTATTAGCGACGAGGGCAGGGAAGTGGAGGTGGGTCAAGTCGGGGAGATTTTCATCTCCGGCGCCAACCACGGCATGATCGGCTATCTTAACAGACCCAAGGATACGTCAGAGACCAAACAGGGCCAATGGATCAGAACCGGAGATCTCGCGAGGCGCGAAGAACACGGGTTTTTCACGATTGTTGCGCGTTCAACGGATATGATTATCAGCGGGGCTGAAAATATTTATCCAAAAGAAATAGAAGATGTATTACGCACGCATCCGGCCATCGTAGATGTTGCGGTTTTCGGGATTCCGGATGATGTCTACGGTGAATCCGTCTGTGCCGCGATAGTTTGCTCAGAGGATACACAACCCCGATCAGAAGAGATTATCTCTTTCTGCACTGACCATCTTGCCAGCTACAAGAAACCCAAGAAGATCATCTTCAGTTCTGATCTGCCGCGCAACGCCATGGGGAAAGTGACCAAGCATGTTCTTAGAGCCCCATTCTGGGAAGGCCGGGACCGGCAAGTATAGATTGAAAATTTGGCGGGCGTTTCATGGCGCGCTGTCACACCGTGGGAGACAATTGAATGGCAGAGGAAGATCATGTCCTAGTCGAAAAACGGGGGCGAGTTCAACGGGTGACGCTTAATCGGCCCGAGGCCAAGAATGCGCTAACGCCATCAATGGTCACCGCGCTGGGATCCGCGTTTGAAAATGCCGAAAAGGATCAAGAAATTGGAGCAATCCTGATCACAGGCGCCGGCCAGTGTTTTTGCGCGGGCGCCGATATGAAGGCTATTGGTGGTGGAGACGAGCCCGCCGCTAATGTTAAGGCCTTCATGGAAATCGCGTCACCAATTTTCGACGGGATTGAGCGTATGCGTCTGCCGGTGATTGCCGCGGTTCAGGGCTTTGCCTTGGCCGGTGGCCTGGAGTTGTTGCTCTGTTGCGACCTGGTCGTCGCCGACGAGAGCGCAAAGATAGGTGATTCCCATGCTAATTTCGGCTTGGTACCGGGAGGGGGAAGCGCCCTGCGTTTGACCCAGCGCCTGGGACCACTACGGGCACGCGAACTCTTGTTTACAGGTGATCATGTGTCTGCTGATCAAATGTTGGCCATGGGGCTGGTCAATAAAGTGGTGCCAACGGGACAACTTGAGAACTGTGCGCAAGAACTCGCGGAGAAAATCGCCGCGAAGAGTCCTCTTGCGGTCGCCGTTATGAAACAGATGGTATTCAATGCGCTGGCCCTACCACCAAGGGATTGCCTCGATTTGGAAGCGCAAATGTGTGTGGAACACGCCGGCTCCGAAGACGCCTTGGAGGGACTCCGTGCTTTTGCCGAACGCCGCTCTCCTAACTTTGTTGGCCGCTGACATCTTTTCCCAGCGTCAGAAGACGATGGTTCAATCCGGGGCGAAGTCCGATGACGAGCAGCCGTTTTCCAACAAAGATGAGACTGATTGGCGTGATGTAACGCGGCCATGAACGGCAAATTGGCGATCATGCCCTGGTCGCGGGCCTGAGACGGAGACGAAGAGGCCAAATACCCGAAAACCAGCGCTTTTTGGCTGGCCTGAATGGCCTTCAGGGCTATAGAATGCGCCATTGTTTAGGGCCAGCGGTGAGGTGGGCCTGAGGAAACAGGGGGCGGCGATGGAGCGATTCCTACGCAATTATTACATGGTGATCTTGATTTCCGTTGTCGGCCTCTACGTGGCCGAGCGCATCTACATGTCAAAATGGCAATTGGATCAAGGTCAGGCGCTGTTTGGCCCGGCTTTGGTCGAAGCCCGCTGCTCCGGCTGCCATGAACCCGTGGACGGCGGTGGCCTCTACCGCATTCACAACATACGCAAGTCGCCGGAGGGCTGGGACATGACCCTGGCCCGCATGACCATCTGGCACGGCGTTGAGCTTCCCTATGCCGAGTGCCAGGCCATCGTCAAGTATTTGGCCGACACCTTGGGGCTGGCCCCCGAGGAAACGGCGCCCTATCGCTGGGCATTGGAGCAGGACTATAACCGTGTCGAGGATATCCCCGAGGACGGCGATATCGCCAACATGTGCGCCCGCTGCCATTCTTTCGCCCGCGTTGCCCTGCAGCGGCGCGACGCCGACGAATGGCGCCGACTGGCGGCGACGCACCTGGGCCAGATGCCCACTATCGAGCACCAGGAAAAAGGGCGCGCCGTCAATTGGTGGGAAATCGCCCGCGACCAGACACCTTTAGTGTTGGAATCCCTGTTTCCCTTTGAAACCGAGGCATGGGACCGCTGGCAGGCCGCGCCGAAGCCCGATCCCTCGGGCAAATGGCGGACGTCGGGAAGCCATGCAGGGCGCCGCTACTCCGGCCACGTGGAGGTGAGGGCCATCGGCACCGACCGCTATAGTTCGCATTGGGTTGCCGACTATGCCGACGGTGCCCGCTATGAAGGCAACACGACGGCCTGGGTCTACACGGGCTATGAATGGCGTGGCAGCAGTTGGCACGGCGACGAAAGGATGAGCGAGGTCTTCTCCATATCCGAGGATGGCGATTCCGTGAGCGGGCGTTGGTTCCCAGCGGACTCCGGGGAATTGGGAGCGAGCATCCAGATGACACGGATAGTGCCCGGTGAAAGCGGCATTGTCGCCGTCGAGCCACCCTATATCCGAACCGGCGAACAAGCCGAGATCAAGATTCACGGCTTTGGCCTTTCCGGCGCGGTGGACCTGGGCGACGGCATCGAAATCGTCGAAGTAGTGGCGGAGGGCGATGCGACCGTAACAGTTATCGCCAAGGCGGCTTCGGATGCCGTAGAAGGCGCTCGCACCGTGGGCGTCGGCGAGGCATCCGGTGATGGCGCGCTTATGGTCTATTACAATATCGACACCGTGCGCGTACTGCCAGGCGAGGCCATTGCCCGCATTGGCGGCGGCGGCGGCCAGTTGGCCAAGGTGCCGGCACAGTTCCACGCCGTGGCTTACGTCAATGGCGTGGACGGCCAGGCAGGTACGGAGGACGATGTTGTTATCGGTTCCATGCCCGCCACCTGGGCCGTGGAAAACTTCAATGAAGCGGCGGAGCGCGACCGCGACGCTGATTTCGCCGGCGGCATAAGTGATAGCGGCCTGTTCACACCCGCGGACGCCGGGATCAACCCGGATCGCGAATCCCATGGTCTCACCACCATGAACAACACCGGTAATCTGCGCATCGTCGGCACCATCGACGACGGCGGCCGCGGGGTTGCGGGCGCCGCCCATTTGGTAGTCACCGTGCAGCGCTTCAACACGCCGCCCATCAGGTAGCGCCGGGACATGAGCGGACTGCAACTCTTAGAGCACAACCTGCACGAAGTGAGCGTGGACGGGCAGCGCATCATGTTTCATGTGCCCACCGGTGCGCTCTTCCAACTGGATGAGGTGGGTGGTGCAGTGCTCGACTTGTTGCGCGCGGAGGATGATTTTGCTGCCGCCGACGTAACCGGTCGTCTGGGTGTTCAGTACGGCGCCGCGCCCGTGGCCGAGATGCTGTCGGAGCTTCACGAATTGCGGGTGCTTCGCGGTGATGCCCTGGCGGAGTCGCATCAGGCGCCCGACGCCGGCAGCGGTGGCGCCTTAAGCACCCTGGTTTTGAACGTCAATACCGGCTGCAACCTTTCCTGCACTTATTGCTACAAGGAAGACTTGGCCGCGCCTGTGGACGGCGAGCGCATGGACGAGGAAACAGCGCGCCGGGTCATTGATCTTCTGTTCAAGGAAGCCGCGGCTCGCGAGCGCGTGAATCTCGTTTTTTTCGGTGGCGAACCGCTGACTAACATGCCACTCATCCGGGCAGCAGTGGAGTATGCCGATGGGCTGGCCGCGGCCCAGGGCAAGAGCGTGGATTTCTCTCTGACCACCAACGCCACGCTTTTGACCGACGAACTGATCGACTATTTCAATGCCCGCCATTTCGGGCTCACCATAAGCATGGATGGCCCCAAGGCGCTCCATGATCTCAACCGCAAGACCGTGGGCGGCAGCGGCACCTATGATGTGGTGGCCGACAAGGTGAAGGCGCTACTCTCGCGCTACACATCACGCCCGGTAGGCGTGCGGGTGACACTGACGCCCGGCGTTACCGACGTTATCGGCATCCACGATCATCTGGTTAACGATTTGGGTTTTTTCGAGGTCGGGTTTTCACCCGCCACGGCCGCCGACAACGCGCTATATAATCTGAGCGCGGAAGAACTGGCGGGGGTCTTCGATGATATGAAGGCTCTTGGGCGTTCCTATGAGAAGGCCGCCTTGGCCGGGCGCAACATCGGTTTTTCCAATATGCACCAACTGATGACCGACCTCATTGAGGGCACGCGTAAGCTGATCCCCTGCGGGGCCGGTGTCGGTATGCTGGCCGTGGATAAGGATGGCGGGCTCAATCTCTGCCACCGCTTCACCGGCACGGAAATGCCCCTATTGGGGAGCGTTGAGAAGGGTGTCGATCACGGGTTGCTTGACGAATTTGTTTCCGGCGCATTGGACCGTAGCGGCACGGAGTGCGAGACCTGTCGCATCCGCAACCTTTGTTCCGGCGGCTGCTATCATGAATCTTACGCGCGCTATGGCGATCCCTTGCACCCGACCTATCACTACTGCGACCTGATGCGGGATTGGATCGACTTCGGCATAAAGGTTTACTCGCGAATTCAGGCCGAAAATCCGGCATTTTTCACCGAACACGTAGAACCACGGAGGGCCGACCGTTGAAGCACCTCAAACCCTTGAACAAGAAGGCGACAATGCTGAATGAGGCATCCGAGAAAGGCAAGACGGACGAAGTCTTTCTAATGAGTGTGGTTGCAGGTTGCTCCGCGACCTTGGATCCAGGGTGGGAGATCGATCCCTGGGGTGGCGTTGCATCGCTTTGCCAGCCCATGGAGGCCGATTTGTACGGCTGCAGCGATCCTTGCTGGTGGCCAGCCCAGGTGCCGGATACCATGTACACATATCCCGATTGGGACAAGGACTTGCCGTCCGCCGCGCGTGATTGGCGGTCGTTGCAGGCCATTTACCCCAAACGTTGAGGTGAGGTTGATCATGACAATGCTGAAACGTTTCTCCTGTTTTCTTGCCGCCCTGTTGTTTCTGGGCGCGAGCACGATAGCCGGTGCCAAGGACATGCTGTTGGCGGTTAGCCACCCCAACACGCTCCACCTAATCGACCTAGAGTCCCACATGGTGGTGAAGTCCTTTCCCGTTCCGGGTCGAGGCCCGGCGATCGTCCATTCGGTGACACCCACGGGCAAGATTTCCTACGTTCTGACAAACGCCTGGAGCAGTATCTCAGGTATCGACCTGGAGACCGGCGAGCAGGTCTTCCGTGCCGACATGTCAAGCGATGATGTGCGTGTGGCGACGGTGGCGGCAATGAATGTGAGCGCCGACGGCAAGGAGATCTATGTCTTTCAGGCGCCGACGAGGCTCAAGCCGGCCGAATACGAGATCATGGACACGCGCATTGCAGTCTACAATACAGCGGACGGCATTGGCGCCAAACCGGTGCGCACCTTCCCCGCCAACCGCGGCATCATGATTCTGATTGGCTCGCCGGACGGGTCCAAGATTTATGGCTTCGGCTGGGACATATACACCTACGATGCGCAGACCGGCGAACTCCTGGACACCTACCCAGTGCGAAGCTGGCAACGGGAGAACTACAGTCAACCTGATTGGGTCATGATGTGGCCGGCCATCAACGCCAGCGGCATCTACCGCACCTTCGTGTCGTCGGTGCGCACGGATATGAGCCCCGAAAACCCGCAGGCCTATGTCACGACAATGCTGACCTTCGACATTGCCACCGGCAAGACCTCGATCAAGGACGTGGAGCGCGGCGGGCCGATCATTTTCGCCGCCGCCACCAATCCCAGGCGCACAAATGATGTCTATGCCGTTTACCTGCAGCTCGACAAGATCGACGCCCGCAACGGTAAGATCGTCAAGCGGATACAGATGCCGCACACCTATTACAACATCAATACTTCAAGCGACGGCGAGGAGATATATGTGGGCGGCACCATGGGCGATATTGGCGTTTATCTGTCCAAGGATCTCAGTCACATTGGCAATATTGCTATTCCCGGTGGTGCCGACCAAAGCCTCGGACCGATCCGGCTGGTTCAATGGTAGGTAGCCCCGTCGGTCGCGGCTGAGAGCGGCGTCTGATGTCACAACAGGAAGGCCGGCCGGGCGATGCGGCATTCGGCTGGCTCAGGTCTTTTTTGCGGCCCCATTGGGTGGGTATCCTGCTTGTGCTGGCGCTCAGCTTGATCGGCACGGGTGTTTCCCTTAGCCAACCCTACATCACGAAGTTTCTTATCGACGACGGATTGATCGCCGGCAACATGAAGGTTGTGGTTTGGCTGTGCGGGCTGCTGGTTGTTGTTGCGGTGTTCTCCGCCGCCGTCAACGGCGTCAACCGCTGGCATTACACGCGGCTTTCCGGTCGTGTGCTGTTCGCCATACGAGAGACCGTTTACGCACACCTGCAACGCCTGTCGCCGGCTTGGTATGCGCGCCGCCCCGGCGGCGATATGATGGCGCGGGTTGACGGTGATGTTGCGGAAATTCAACGCTTTGCCGTCGATTCCCTTTTGGCTGCGGTGAATGCGGCGTTCGGCTTGGCCGGCGCACTGGCCTTGATGCTTACCCTCAGCCCGGAACTATCCGTGATGGCGTTCATCCTGCTGCCACTTCAATTCCTTTACCTGCGGAACATGCGGCCCCTGGTCGAAAGGCGCACTCGGGCGCTGCGCGAACGCTCGGGCGAGGTCACGGGATTCTTCTTCGACAACCTACGCATCATGAAGTTCATCCAGTCCATGAGCGGCGAAGCGCGCGAAGCGGAGCGCTTGGGGCATCTCAACAAATTGTACTTGGGTGACACGCTCAAACTGCAAATGGCCAACTTCTGGACTGCGACAGGCCCGGCGTTGATGACCGTTGTCGCCACGGCCCTGGTTTTCGTTGTGGGTGGTTTTATGGTTCTGGAGCAACGGTTTACAATCGGCGCGCTGATCGCCTTTTCCGCCTATATGGCCCGGGCCACGGGGCCGGTGAACACGCTTCTGGGACTTTATGTAGCGATCCAAAGGGCCCGCGTCAGTCTCGTCCGTGTGCGGGAGCTAACCTTGGCGACGCCCGAGGTTTCTTCGCCCGGGCAGCCGCGGAACTTGCCTGGCGGCGCCAAGGGCACGATCGACATCAAGGCGGTGAAGTTTTCCTATGGGGCGGACGGCCCGGCGGTACTCGATGGCGCGAGTCTGGAGATCGAGGGCGGTGCCAAGGTCGGCGTGGTCGGCGCCTCCGGTGCCGGCAAGACCACCCTGATCGACCTTCTGCACAGGCACTTTGACCCGGATTCAGGCAGTATCCAATTGGATGGCGTAGAACTGGCGGAGCTTGAATTGGCGGAGCTTCGCCGCCGTGTCGCCGTGGTGGCCCAGGATGCGGCGATCATTCCCGGCACGGTTGCCGACAATATTGCTTACGGGCGGCCTGGTACGCCGCGCGAAAGGATAGAGGCGGCAGCCCGCGCGGCGCGTATTGACGATGAAGTTCGCGCCATGGACAAGGGTTACGACACCCAACTTGTTGCGGGCGGCGATGCCCTGTCTGGCGGGCAGCGCCAGCGTCTTGCCATTGCCCGTGCAATTCTACAGGACCCGCTTGTGCTCATTCTTGACGAGGCAACGGCGGCAGTGGACCGTACAACGGCCAGCCGCATCGTCGAGACGGTTGATGATCTTTTCGGCGGGCGGACGCGCATCGTCATCAGCCACCATCCGGAGCCCCTGGCCGGCGCCGACATGATCGTTGAAATTCGCAATGGCGAGCTGCACGTCTTCGATTCCTGAGGCCGCCTTCGTTGGCCTGGCGAACTGAATAACCGGGGCGTGGGCATCTCGTCTGAGCGATGTCGGGCGAGCTGGTCTATGGCGCAACCAATTGGCGGTGGCGCAGCCAGGCAATGGCGGTTTCCACCTGTTCAGGCCGCGCCTGGGCGTCTTTGGCTAGGTCCTCCGTTTCCACAAGGCCGTCCGATTGGTTCAGCCTTTCCAGCAGGGGAACAAGTTCCACGCCATCCACGTGCCGGACACCCCAGGGATGGTCGGGCGTCACAATAACCGGGCGTCGTGCGATGAACCCGCTCTCGATCACCGGGCGTTCATCAATCCTGGCCGGGGCGCTCAAGGGGGCAGCGTGTACGGGTTTGTCGTCTGGCCAATCCCGACGTTCTTGCCAGAAAGGTCGATCCTCCCAACGCGCCTCGGCGCGGTAGAAATCACGTCCGACTCGGGCATGGCGCAAAAAGGCGGCGGCGCCCCGGGCGGCATAGAATTCCGTTGCCATTTCTCCGTCCCGGGGCCGGTCACGGAGCGTATGAATGACCGCCGCCGCCGTCATGGCGCTGCCGACGGCCTCGAAAATGCCGTGGCCGGATAGCGGGTCAATAGCGAAGGCCGCGTCACCGATGCGGATCAGGTTCTTGCCCACCGGACTGCTGTGGCGGTAGGGCGTGGCCTCGCGCACATCGACCGGGCCGGCAGGCTCGGACTCTTGCCCCAGCCATTCCCGCGCTTCCGTCACTCGCGGGAATTGCATCTGGAACAGATCCTCGGCGGAGCGCGCTTCCTTGCGCCCACCGGGAGCGCCCGCAACCATGATTTGCAGCAAGGCCCGGCCTCTGCCGGTATGAGCCACCCAGGCCCAGCCGTCCGGAATGCTGGCAATAGCGGTCATCATTTCGCGACTTTCCGGCACGCTGAACCAGCGGGCCAGGGCGAGGGATCTCGGGCCGCGCATCTCCACTTGGCCCCCGCGTGGCGCCCGCCGGCCCCGCGCTTCGACCAAATAATCGGCGTACAGGCTGACGCCGTCCGCCAGATCGATACGCCAGCCCTTTTGCTCGGGTTGCAAGCGCACTGCGTTGGTCTCGATAACAGGCACGCCAGCCGCGCGGGCATCGGCGACAAGGGCGGCATCGAAAGACATACGCTCCACCAGATATTCCCGGTTGGCGGCGGTGGTCTCGCCGTTCCAGGTCGCCCGGCGCGGCACCTCCGGGCCGACGGATGCCAATGCCTTCAGGCAACCGGCGTTTCTCAGGCCCTCCACCACCCTAGGCGATAGTCCTTCAACGCCGATATATTTGCGCAGACCCGCAACCAACGTCACCGGTAGGCCGTACTTGCTTAGGTGAAGAGCGGCTGTGCAGCCCGCCGGGCCACTACCCAGGACGACAATGGAATCCACGAACGGGCCCCCCTCGTTGGCGAAAAGCGGGAAAGACTCTAGCAGAAGAGCCTGTCAGGGGGCAGCAACGGTTGCGATTCGGCGTGTTATGGAACCTGTGGCCGGGCAGCGCCCGAACCCGGCGAATCGGAACCTTGAAAAAGCCAATAAATCACAAGGTATTGGGAGGCACGGAAAACAAACTACCAAATATTGTGTCTAGCTGCCCGGAATCCGGTAGGATAAGGGCATGGAGTTGGAGTACACGGACGCAAGCCGCCCCGAGGATGGAGACGGGAGGGTTGGACCCTCGGTTTTCAGGGGTTTTGAGGCGCTTGGCGTCGATCTTTCTGTATTGGCCCGGATCGGGAATGCCCCCCTGGAGGAAGTCCATAGTTGGCGTTACGGATTGAAGCCGTTGCCTGCCGAATGGGCGATTCTTCTGACGCGGCTTCTCGCTTCATGGGTCAGGGCGTTTGAAACGCCGGCCGGCCATGTGCCTGGCGACGCGCCTCCCTACTGGCGTGATGAGCAGCGCGGGCTCCTTGAGGTTGCCCGCAATTGGCTGCACCTGGCGGAGGAATCGCTGAAGGACCTGCCGCCCACGGCCTATGAAGACGCGTGGGAGAGGCTGCGGGACCGCGACGCCGCTTGATCGACGCAGCGATATCCCGCCGGGGTGTCGCAGATTGCGCTAAATCGTAAAGTCCGGGCCGTCGGGCCCGTGGGCATCTGTGCCGTATCGGATGGTTGGTCCGTGCGCGCGCGTGACTTCGCGTTGGGTCAGCGGTTCGAATTTGTTGATAACCTCAAACGCGTAAGGGTCGATGACCTCGTTATTATCGACAAATTCCCCTGCGCGGACGAGGAAGGCTTCAACCTCGGCTGTCTCCAGGGTGCGGGCCTTGGTGATGTCGGTGCACCACTCCAAGCTATCGTCCGCCCCGCGCAAATAAACCACCAGCCCGTCGGCCAGCCGGTTGGCGGTAATAACCTGATATGCAGTTTCGTCTTCGCTCATGATCTGAGAATTATGCGCTGTGGCACTCCAAAAAGAAAGCCGGGTGGCTCTTGGTGTCCTCAATAACTCCAGCCGTTGGTGTCCTCAATAACTCCAGCCGTCGGCTTCTGCGGCAATAACAATTTCCGCGCAGGCTTTGGCGTCTGAATCGGCGTGGTGGTGGTTTAGCTTCAAACCCAGGAAATTGCAAACATCGGGTAGGGCGGTTGGCCGCAATTCCCACATTTGCCGGGCGACCTGCACGGTGCAGACGAATTCCGTCTCGGGCTGGCGAATTCCGTGGGTCCTGCAACATGCGGCAAGGACACCACGGTTAAAGGGCGCGTTATGGGCGGCCACGAAATCGATGTCCCGGAACTGTTTTGAAATACCCCGCCAGACCTGCTTGAAATCGGGCCCGTCTGAAACGTCATTCCAGGTAATGCCATGGATATGGGTGAACCAGAATTCGGACGACGGCGGGCGGATGAAATGAATTTCTTCGTGGACGATCTTGCCCTCGCTGACGCGCACCAAGCCGATGGCACAAGCACTATCGGGGCTTCGATTCGCGGTTTCAAAATCGATGGCGAGGAAGGTGCTCATGATTGGATATTACCACGCGCGATCCGTGGCGTCTGGGCACGAAGGTGCTCTATTCCAGTAATCCGTCGCGAAGTGACTCTTGCATTTCCGCAGTTAGCCCCAGGGCCTCCCGCAAAAAGGTTGCGATGTTGCCGTGACTGTCGCGGATTTCAGTGAACGCCGTATGGAGATATTCCTGTCGGGCTTCGATCATCGGAACAACAATTTCAGCGGCCACGTTCTTCGGCACGAATTGGGCCGGGTCCCCTTGGAATTCGTTGGTGAGAAGATAATCCTCAAACACGGTTTCTTCATCCACGCCCAGGGCCTGAAGCACCATGGCGATCGCAAAGCCGGTGCGATCCTTGCCGGCGTGGCAATGAATGACTACCGGAAGATTGTCGGCCTCGTGGATGTGATGCAGAAGGGCGCTGAACTGGGGCCGGTGGTTGCGCGCGTACTCCCGGTAGGAGTCGACCATGTATCCGTGTGATTCCTCGGGACTCGAGCGGCCTTCCTGAATGGATTCGAGCAAACTCCAATACCCGTTGGGTATGACGGCGAAGTCGAGTAGCCGCGGCGGATCTTCAGACGCCAGGCGGTTGGGGTGACGCTCCTGTTCCGCCGTAGAGCGGAAGTCACAAATGGTCCGGATTTCGAGTTCCCGGATCCTCTGCTGATCAGAATCGGTTAGCTTGGAAAGCGCATCCGAGCGGTATATCCGGCCCCATTTCACGGTCCGGCCGTCGGCACCTGTATAGCCGCCGATGTCACGAAAGTTAAGCGTGCCGTCAAAGCCATGATGCCGGGCGGCGGCAGCCCCCGCGCTTGCCTTGTTGTCCATGATTATATTGATGTCCGGAAGGAGGCTAAATGTTTTTGCCGGTGCAGCATTGATCCATGTCGAAGGCCGGCTGGTCTTCCTTGGGCCGCCCGACAACATTCGCCGGAACGCCGGCCACGGTGGTATGGGGCGATACGTCATGCAGGACAACACTACCGGCCGCAACCTTGGCGCCGCTGCCGACGTCGACACTGCCGAGAATTTTGGCCCCGGCGCCTATCATGACTCCGGCGCGAATTGTGGGGTGGCGCTTGCCCTGCTCCTTGCCGGTGCCGCCCAAGGTAACGTCCTGCAAAATGGAGACACAGTCCTCGATGATTGAGGTCTCGCCGATAACGATACCGGTGCCGTGATCGAGCATGATGGCGGAGCCGATCTGGGCGGCGGGGTGAATGTCGACGCCGAAGACCACCGAGACCTGATTCTGAATGAACAAGGCCAGAGCTTGGCGGTCCTCACGCCAAAGCCAATGGGCGATCCGGTAGGCCTGCAGCGAATGAAACCCCTTGAAATACAGAAATGGCGTGGCGAAGTCCTTGCAGGCCGGATCGCGGTCTTTTACAGCCTTGATGTCGGCGCGCACGGCGCGTCCGATCTCGGGGTCCGCCTGCAGCGCCTCGGCGATGATCTCGCGGATCAACATGGCCGGTACCGTGACGCTGTCCAGCTTGTTGGCGAGATGAAAACTGAGGGCGGCCTCGAGCGTGTCGTGATGCAGGATAGTAGCGTTGAAATAGCTCGCCAGTACCGGTTCCCGCCGGGCCATTTCCACGGCGGAATCCCGAATGCTCTCCCACAACAGGTCCGCGCTCACCGCCTGTTTTGCAATCTGCTCCATGTCGCTCTTACCTTCTTCAAGAACCGGTTTTGCAACGGCGCCCTTGGCGCCTGCCCCTTGTATTGGGCCGATTTCATATAAAATAGGCATTCCGGGCGCGGAAAAAAAGCCCGCTTTACCTGGGGCTTTCCAGACAACCCGGCATTATTGGCTCAAATGTTTGATTTTAAAAGGTTTTTTGTGGCGGACGTACGCCTTGGCTGGGCGGCCGATAGGCTGCCCAACCAAGGTACCCCCGCTCCATAGGCGCGGCTTACGAGACTCTTCCGCTGTCCCGTAAGGTTTCGGATATCGTTGAGAAGACGACATTCATGTCGTCGCCCACGTCGTTCATTATGGCTATCGTAGAGATCGCAATCATAGCCATGATCATGCCGTACTCGACCGCCGTAACGCCCCGCTGGTCCTTAAGTAACTTCTTTAGACTGCTGAACATTCCGAGGCCTCTGCTTTCCAATCATCTCAGAAGTATGCC
>CAYOOG010000026.1:17148-23076 GCA_964405515.1 uncultured Alphaproteobacteria bacterium
GTGAGGTGCTAAGCACTTCGATGCCCATAACTTGCCTCCTCAACTACGAAATGGATACTTGGATTGCCATTTCGACAAATATTTGGGTCGAAAGGCCCAGAAATTGGCGACCGATATTTTCGAGGTTGTGACGCGTTTGGCGCCGGTCGTGTTTTGCAGTTTGCCAAGTGGGTAAGAATCGGGGGTTAGTTCCGATACCGCGACCGCAGCCCACGGGCTGAATTCACATCTAGGTTGACTGGAACCGGCCAGTGCAGGAGTCTCTATTCGCCCAAAAGTTAAGGTTTTGCTGAATTTGAGGTCCATTTGTCTGCAGCACCAGAGGAACAATGCCGTCAACCCTGGCAGGAACTTGATTGGCCGCCCTGATCCGTTACGAGTAGGATTGGCCCATGGCACACACTCTGAAAGGCGGCTGCCATTGCGGCGCCATTAGTCTTGAGTTCGAAAGTCAAGAGCCGGCACTGGTGCCGCGCATTTGCAGCTGCGGATTTTGCCGACGCCATGGCGCCATATATGTTTCGGACCCGGCGGGCGCCCTCAGAATCACCTTCAAGCAGGACGATGCGGCCACGCGTTACGTTTTCGGCCAAGGCACCGCCGAGTTTCTGGTCTGCAAGCGCTGCGGCGTGATGAGCGCGGCGCTAAGCGAAATCGACGGCGTCACCTACGGCATCGTAAACGCTAATGTGTTGGAGGACTTCACCCCGGGCAGGCAAGACGCCACGAGCCATGATTATGAAGACGAAACCAACGAAAATCGCTTGGCCCGGCGTAAGAAAAACTGGATCGGCCGGGTCATCATCGGGGCAGGGGAATCCTGATTCAGCGGGCCCTTGGGGAGGAATTTATGGACAAGACGATCATCAAGCAATTTGACAAGCCGGACGAGGTTCGGGAATTCGAGAAGGGCATCTTCGAGATCGTGCACATCGGCGGCATGACCATTGGCCGTGCCACTTATCAACCCGGCTGGGTCTGGTCGCAGCATGTGGGCGCGGCCTCGGGCGCGGCCAGTTGCGTGGTTGAGCACGTCGGGCTGGTCGTCTCCGGTCACGCCAAGGTTCGCATGGATGACGGCGAGGAGATCGACCTTTTGCCCGGCGGCCTGTTCTACGTGTCGCCCGGACATGATAGTTGGGTCGTGGGAGACGAGCCTTACGTTTCACTCCACTTCATGGGCGCGGGGGATTACGCTCGGTGACCAGTACGATGCACCGCATTTTGCGCCTTGCCGTGGATGTCCGGCCGCGGGAGATCCGCGCGCTATTCTGGTCCTTCGCCTATTTCTTTTCAATTCTATGCGCCTACTACATCCTGCGGCCCCTGCGCGATGAAATGGGGATCGCCGGCGGCGTGAGGGCCTTGCCCTGGATGTTCACCGGGACTTTTGTTGCCATGCTTTGCGTGGTGCCGGTCTTCGGCGCCATTGTCGCGCGTTTTCCGCGGCGCAAGTTCATTCCCTATGTTTACTGGTTTTTTATCGCCAACATTCTGTTGTTCTGGCTGCTGTTCACCCTCGGCGCGGGCAAGGTTTACGTAGCCCGCGCTTTCTTTATTTGGACAAGCGTCTTCAACCTGTTCATCGTCTCGGTGTTCTGGAGTTTCATGGTCGATCTCTACCGGGCTGAACAGACCAAGAGGCTTTTCGGCTTTATCGCCGCCGGTGGGACCGTTGGCACTATTGTCGGCCCGGCGGTGACAGCGCTTATGGTCGTGCGCATCGAGCCGACGCATCTGTTGCTGTTGTCGGCGCTACTACTGGCCATTGCTTTGGTCTGCGTTCGGCGGATCGTTGGTGCCACGGCGGGCTTCAAGGTGTCGCCTGAGGGCGGTGGGAAGAGTACAGACGAAGCGGTAATCGGCGGCGGCATGTTTGCCGGCGTCAGCGAAATCGTTAAATCACGCTATCTGCTAGGCATTTGTATTTTTGTCGCCATGTTCACGACGACCTCGACTTTTGTCTATTTTCAACAGGCCAATATCATCGCCGACGCCTTCGACGATTCTGGTCAGCGCACTCAGGTTTTTGCTTTTATCGACCTGTCGGTCTCGGTTCTAACCATCGTCACGCAACTGGCGATAACCGGGCGGTTTATTCGTTACCTTGGTGTTGCAGCCGCGGTTGCGTTCTTGCCTCTGGTCACGACGCTCGGGTTTCTGTTTTTCGCTCTGGCGCCGACCATTACCATGCTGATCGCCTTTCAGATCGTGCGGCGCGCATCCAACTACGCCATCACCAGACCAGGCCGTGAGATGCTCTACACCGTGGTCAGCCGCGAGCAAAAGTACAAGTCGAAGAACTTCATCGATACGGTTGTCTATCGCGGCGGCGATGCCGTCAGCGGCTGGGCGTTCACCGGCTTGAGCGCCGGGCTGGGGCTGGAGATCGGGGTCATTGCCGGCATTTGCGTGCCCTTCGCCGGACTTTGGATGGCCTTGGGCTGGGTTTTGGGCCGGCAACAGAATAAGCTGTCGGTCGGTGATGACGCCGAAAAGCCCGGCTTGGCACCTGCCGGCTGACTCGATGGGTGCATTGTGGGAGAGTATGGAATGAGCAAGAACGATCAGCCAATGAACACTGGCCTGACGCGCGCGCGGTTCCTGGAGCTGGCCGTGGGTGCCGCCGGCGCGGGAGCCATGGGCCTTGGCGGTATGGGTCTGCCGAGGGCCCAGACGGCCATGTTGAAGCGCGCCGTGCCCAACACCGGCGAGGAAGTGCCGGTGATCGGACTGGGAACAGCGGTGCGGTATTCGCGTGGCCGCGAGCCCAAAAACTTTGCTACCGGCAAGGCGGTCATCACGACCTTGCTCGACGGCGGCGGTACGGTCATAGACACTTCGCCCACCTATGGCTACGCCCAGGAGATTATCGGCCGCGCGCTGGCCGAAATGGGCCGGCGGAATGAAGCATTCATTGCCACCAAGATCAGCATCTACGGCGAGGAAGACGGCATCGAGCAATACCGGCAGTCGGTGAAGGATCTGCAAACACCTGTATTTGACCTCTTGCAGGTTCATAATTTGAAGGACACCAAGGCGCACCTTCGAACCATCCGGCGCCTCAAGGAAGAAGGTAAGGTCCGCTACGCGGGTGTAACCATCTTTATCGATTCCCAGAACGACGAATTGGCTCAAGTGATCGAAACCGAGCCGCTCGATTTCATCCAGTGCCAGTATTCCATTATCAACCGCAGCACAGAGCATCGCATTCTGCCCCTGGCGCGGGAAAAGGGTATTGCCGTCATGGTCAATGTGCCCTTCGCCCGGGGGGCGGCGTTTCTCGCCGTGCGCGGCCAGCCGGTGCCGGCATGGGCGGCGGAATTTAACGCCTTTACCTGGGGGCAGTTCTTCCTCAAGTTCATTCTGGCGAATGAAGCCGTGACCACGGTTATCCCCGGCACCTCCAAGGTTCACCATATGGCGGACAATTTGAAGGCTGGGTTCGGGCGGCTGCCCGGCGCTGCGGAACGGCAACGAATGCTCAACTATTTGGCGGAACTATAGGCCAGGCGGGTCGGGGGCACGCGGCCCTAGTTAGGAGGACAAGAAATGCAGTTCAACGAAATCGTCATGGCCGAGATTTCCGCGGCGCGGATATTAGCGACCCAAGCGCTGATCGAAATCGGCCGCCAACAGGACGATCAAAAGCAATATTTCGAGAGCTTGCGCAATAGCCTTTCCGAGGCCGTTGCCGCCATGGAGACCCTACACGGCTTTCAAATCGCTGACGTGCGGGACTGCACCCGCGCTACGGTCGACCGGGCCCTGCAACAGATCGAGGAGACCTGAGCGACGCGGCGGATATTCCTACGATTTCCTCGCCCGATCATCCACCGTGCGCCAGATAGCGGCGTGGCGGGTCGCCAGATCCACCATGCGTTCGTCGTGGAAATCGGCCAGCCGGGCTAGGATGCGGTCGTTGAGGGGCGCCGCCAGTTCCGGCCTGAAGTCCTTTTGACCTGACGCCGCGCCGACAATGGAGCCCACCGTGGCGCCGTTACAGTCGGTATCCAAGCCGCAAGCGACCGCCGTGGTGATGGAGTCCAGGGTGTCCATCTCCCCATAGTGTGGCCCGGCCAGGCATACAAGGTGATTAACGATGGCGTGGGCGCCGTGCATTCGTGCCCCGACAGATTCCACCTTGTCCATGTAGGATTCAAAATCAGGTTCGCTTGTTAGCCAGCCCTGAGCATCACGGACGGCCCGGGCCAGGGCGCAATCGGCGGGAATCTGGCCAAGGCCGATTTCGATCAACCGCCCGTGGTCCTTTTCAACGAAGGCAGCCGCTTGCATGGCGGCGTACATCATGGCTGAATGAATGCCGCTGCCCGCGTGGGTCCAACAGGTATCGCGCCAGGCGAAATCAGCCGCCAGTTCGGGCTTGCCGGCGGCGGCAAAGGCGAAACCGTCGGTCCTGATGCGGCCGCCGATCCAATAGCGGAAAGGGTTGCGGTGGCGGCGCGTGTATTCGGGCGTCGTGTTCATGTTAGTGCGCGTCATGCCGAAACAGGAGTTTCTCATGACGTTGAGCATGGCCTGGGTCTCGGCGGTAAAGATCATGTTGTAGGCCATCTGTTGAGTCCAGCAGGTGGCCACGTCGATCCAGTCAAAATCCGGACCCTTGTCCTCCAGCACTTTCAGGCCGATCAAAGTGTAATGAATGTCGTCGTCCCACTCGGCGAACTCGACGTTGCCGCGGCAGGAAGCATGAAAGGGCGTTTGAAAAGCATCGTTCGGCCCGGGCGCAGGAATGTAGTCGGCAAGCAGCCAGGCTTGGTGTATTTCCAGGTATTCCTTGATGCACTTGCGGCCGTCAAAGGTCGGCTCGAGGGCCGTGAAATCGTTGGGCAGGGGCTGGGCGCCGAACATGCCAACAAACCTATGGTGGCCCGGCTGGTGCCACCGTGCGGCAGTTTGCCCCGCTTGCTGGTTGTTTCCACGCCCTCGAAGAAGTAGGCCACGTCCACACCCAGCAGTCCGGCCAAGTCGTAGAGCCGCCCGGCACTGACCCGGTTGGACCCGTTCTCGTACTTTTGCACCTGCTGGAATGAGATGCCGAGGAGGTGGGCCAGTTCCTCTTGAGTCAAGCCCATCAGGACCCGGCGCTCCCGGACTCTGGCACCGACGTGCGCGTCAGTATTTCTGGCCGATTTTGGTTTAGGGACAGGCATCAAAGTATCTCATTCGCCATCCTCACCGCGCTCAGGGCACACAATGTACTGAGTTAACCAATTGTAAAGGTTTTACGCACCTAAATCAGTGCTGCCGTACGACCGGAGGCTCGCCCCTCAATGTTCTTCCATGTTCTCGGCACACAGGGCGCTGCTTTGCCCCCTCAATATGGCAGCGCCCTTTTTCTTACCCATTCCGCTCCGAACGTCACATACGCCTGAATCACGCTGCACCGGCGCTACTGGTTGGTCTGGAAAGGGTTTGCCTTTAGCCAAATGTGGCCGTCATTCTAGCACCCAAAAAGTTGCCCAAAAGCAACTTAGTAGATAATTGGGCTTTTCTACTAAGTCGCGGTTTCGGGCCGCATCACAATAGATCCAAACTACCGAACTCTGCCGTTGCTGGGCAGGGGTCAACGGCACTATGCCTTGATGTCTGCTTTTAGTTCAAAAGCAGACTCTATTTGAAGCCTGGAAATCCTGGGCATGATGTCTGCTTTTAGCCGAGGCTGTTGAAAAACTCCGCTCAAAAGCCGTTCTCGATGTCCGCTTCTACTGGAAGCGGACGTTTGCTACCGCCTCCGACTGATGCCGGGGCGGGTTTTGCGTTTGTGGCCTGTTCGGGTGTCGCTTTTGCATGGATCAGGCAATTATCGGTCTTGGCGGTGGTCTTGGGGCGAGTTTGGCCAGTCGCCTCAGGTTGACCTGCACCCTTAAAAGTGGTCCGGGACGAAAGAGAGGATTTGGCGCATTC
>CAYOOG010000027.1:0-16476 GCA_964405515.1 uncultured Alphaproteobacteria bacterium
GCGTGATTTTAGTCTGCACGATTTCGGCCGAGGCGCCGGGGTAAGTGGTCTCGATGGAAACGATCGCCGGGTTGACGTCCGGTAACTCGCGCAAAGGCAATGTGGAAAACGATAAAATTCCAAAGGCCAAGAGCAGCAGGCTGAGGACGGTCGCAAAGACAGGGCGCTTTACGGATAAGTCGGATAAAACCATGGACCTATTCTTTCGTTCGCCCTGTATCTTTGACAACGCGCACCTTGCCCCCGGGCCGTGCCTTAATAGTGCCTTCAACAATCACCCTTTGGCCGTCTTCAAGACCGTTGATGATTTCTACCAGTCCCGGTTGGCGCCGCCCGATCTCGACCGCCACGCGGTCCGCCACGTCGCTGTCCGAAACCACAAAGACGTATTGGCGGTCCTGAACCGGTACGAGTGCGGCCTCGGGGACAACCAGAATGCGTTCCAGCTCGCGGATCAGTTCGACGGTAAGCAACATGCCGGGTCTGAGCGCATTGTCGGTGTTGAGAATTTCCGCCCGAACGGTCACGGCCCGGGTATTGGGGTCGACCCTTGAGTTAATCGTGGCCACGGTGCCGTCGAAGACTCGATTCGGATAAGCGGCGCTCTTGGCGGCGATTCTAAGTCCCGGCGTCAGCGCGGCGAGAAAGCGCTCGGGTACCGAAAAGTCCAGCTTGATTATACTGATGTCATCAAGGGTGGTAATGCTCGTGCCCGGTACCACCAGGCCTCCAGGGCTGACGTTGCGGAATCCCAGCACGCCGGCGAAGGGTGCTCGCACCAGCCGGTCCGCCAGGCGGGCCGCGATGGCTTTGACCCGGGCTCGGGCCCCGTCCTGGACCGCCGTTTGCTCGTCGAGCCGTGATCGCGAGGCATTGCCCTTCTTCACCAACCCGGTGATGCGCTGGTACTGCTTGCGAGCCTCTGCCAGGGTCGCCTGGGCCTCGGCCAATTGCGCGCTTTCCTCTGCATTGGTGAGCTCGATCAGGATAGCGCCCTTGTCGACCATCATGCCGTCGGTGAAATTCACCTTGCGCACGCTTTCCGTAACCCGGGCCGTCAGCAGCACGGATTCATTGGCCCGGGCGGTGCCTATTGCCGAGATTCGGTCGCTCAAGTCCACGTACCGGGCGGTGCCGACGACCACGGGCGTGGCTCCGCCCCGGGGCCCGCCGGGACCGTGTTGCGCGGGCATCAGCCGAGTGGCGGCCAGGAACAAGACAATGCCCAGCGTAAGAAGGATGACGGCCCACCAGGGGTGTCGGCGCAACTGACCTAACATGTTTCGTTTCCCAAGGGCCCGGCTGCCGAGCCAACGCCCGATTTGCGCCATTTTAACCAATTATTCAGGGTGCCGCGCCTAAATTTATGGGTTGAACGAGGAGCGGGTAGGGTACGGAATTCGGGATCGGAAACGGAGCATGACGGACCAATTGTTGCATCTGGTGTTTGGCGGCGAGCTCAAGAGCCCCGCTGGAAGCGATTTCGTCGATCCCGACAACCTGGACATGGTGGGGATCTATCCCGACTATCAAACAGCCTACGAAGCTTGGCGCAGCGCGGCTTCGGCGACCGTGGATGACGCCCACACCCGGTATTTCATCGTTCATATGCACCGTCTCATGGACCCAGACCTGGAGTCCACGGCCCACTGAAGACCACCTAGAACGGCCCTATTCAAAAGGCCCGTAATCCGCCAAAACTTGCCTTGACGGGCCCGCCACGATTTGGGCATTATGCGCGCGCTCGACCGGGGGGCAATGCCGGTCAGTACTGGCTTTTGAATCGGCCCGATGCTTGTTCGGGTGGCCAGAACGGTAAAGGGGTTGTCGGAGCCGCTCACTAGGTTATTTCTCGGGCGAAATCATCAAGTTCAGGCGATGAAAGAGTGATATTGGAACCCGGTTCCAGTAAGCCAGGCAATGCGGTAGACTAGTCGTTTAGGCCGGATTTCAGGCAGTTTTCGTTTCAGGCACGATGTGCCGCTGAAGTTAGGGGCACAGGAGATACTAGACATAGCCGGACCGGATACCTGTCAGTACACATTGACGATGGGAAAGGCATATTCCAGGAGAACCCATGATCAGGACAATTGAAATACGCATCGCGACCGCCATGATGGCGAGCTTGATGATCGGAGCGCCGCTTTCGGCGTCGGCCGACGAGAAATTGGACGCGATGCTGAATATCGAGCGTCAAGTGGCACAGGACGGTGTCGTGTCTCAGAACAAGATTTCACAGCTCAGCGAAGAGACAGAGAAGCTGCTTTCTCAATACAGGATTGTGCGTCAGCAAGTTGACAACATCCGCATATATAATAAGCAGCTTGAAGATCTGATCGGGTCCCAGAGGCGCGAAATAGCATCGCTGCAGGAGCAGATCGAGCGGGCCACTTATGTTGAGCGGGAAATCACGCCGCTCATGCTGCGCATGTTGGACACCCTGGAACAGTTTGTTTCGCTGGATGTTCCGTTCCTGCCGGAGGAGCGCTCCGAACGGGTTGAGCGCCTGCGGGAATTGATGGGCCGGTCCGACGCCACGACGGCCGAGAAATTCCGCCGTCTGCTTGAATCCTATCAGATCGAAAACGATTACGGCCGGACCATCGAGGCATATCGTGCCGAGCTGGACCATAAGGGCACGACCCGCATCGTGGATTTCCTTCGTTTCGGCCGCGTCGCCCTGGTTTACCAAAGTCTGGACGGCGACGAGATGGGCGTTTGGGACCAGGAAAATCGCCAATGGCTTGACCTTCCGGACCAGTACCGGACTTCCATCCGCCAGGGTATTCGCATCGCCCGCAAACAGGCGACCGTGGATCTTTTGAAACTGCCCATTGCGGCCGCCACGCCGGCGCAATAGAGAGGCTGGAGACGGTATTATGAAGAAACTTCTCACCGCTTTTATAGTTACCGCCGTAACCGGTTTCGTAGGTCTGGCAGGCAACTCGGCCCCGGCGAACGCCGCGGCATCACTCGATGAGCTTCTCGCCGAAGTCCGTTCAGGGCGGGAAGATCAGCGTCGGCTGAATGCCCAGCGCGAGGCTGAGTTTCTCGGCTCCAAGAATCGGCAGGCCTCGCTCTTGAAGAAGGCCAAGGACGAGCTGGCCGCCGAAGAAAGACGCAGCGACCGGCTGGAGAAAACCTTCGAGAACAATGAAATCCGCATTGCCGAGTTGGAAAAACTTTTGACCGACCGACTTGGAAATTTGGGCGAGTTGTTTGGCGTCGTCCGCCAAGTGGCGGGTGACACACGCGGCAGTATCGATAACTCAATCATTTCCGGCCAAATAAAGGGTCGTTCGGAAGCACTAGGCAAACTGGCCCAGAGCAAGGAGTTGCCCACGATCCCGCAACTCGAAGGTCTTTGGTACACCTTGCAGCAGGAAATGACGGAGTCAGGTAAGAACGTACGCTTCAACGCCACAGTCATTACGGCCGAGGGGCAGGAAGTGGACATGGAAGTGGTCCGCGTCGGCGCCTTTAATGCTCTTGCTGATGGCGCTTATCTGAATTACCTGCCGGAAGCTGGCAAGTTCGCCGAGTTGAACCGCCAACCGGCCGGGCGTTATCTCTCGATGGTGGAAGATTACGAAGAAGCGCGTCAAGGCTTGCTTCCCCTGGCCGTCGACCCGGCGCGCGGTGGCATCCTCGCTCTCTTGGTCCAGACGCCCAGCCTGGCTGAGCGCATCGGACAGGGCAAGGAGGTCGGGTACATCATTATCAGCCTGGCGATCATTGGCCTGCTCATCGTTTTCGAACGCGTCTACCACCTTTACCGGGTTGGCCGTCAGGTCAACGCCCAGGTACAGTCCGGCCGGGCTGATCTTGGCAATCCTCTGGGACGCGTTCTCGCCGTTTACGACAAGCACAAGAGCGCCACGGTAGAAACCCTGGAACTCAAACTGGACGAGGCGATCCTGAAAGAGACGCCGCGGCTGGAACGGGGCCTTTCGACCGTCAAGGTGCTCAGCCAAGTGGCGCCGCTTCTGGGCCTGTTGGGCACGGTGACCGGCATGATCGACACCTTCCAACAGATTACTCTGTTCGGCACCGGCGATCCCAAGACCATGGCCGGCGGTATTTCCCAGGCCCTGGTTACAACGGTGCTGGGTCTTTGCACGGCGATTCCCCTGGTTCTGCTGCACTCGGTCGTGTCGGCGCGCAGTAAGAGCGTTGTGCACATTCTTGAAGAGCAGAGCGCCGGCATCATCGCCACTCAAGCGGAAAGGGGTGGCGCTAGCTAATGCTGGTCGAACTCATTGAATCCTGGGAAGCGATCCTCGATTTTATCGAGCGGGGTGGGGATGTCCTCTACCTTATCATGGGCGTTACTTTCGCCATGTGGACGCTGATTATCGAGCGCGCCTGGTACTTCAGGACCGCCCACAAGGAACAGGTCCGAGAGGTCATCGCGATCTGGGATAAGCGCGGCGACCACAGTTCCTGGTATGCTCACAAGATCCGCGAGATGCTGATTTCTCAGGTCAAGGAAAGCCTCGACCGAGGTCTACCGATGATAAAGACCTTGGTGGCTCTGTGTCCGCTTCTGGGGCTCTTGGGTACGGTGACCGGAATGGTTGAGGTGTTCGAGGTCATGGCGCTCACCGGGGGCAGCAACGCACGGGCTATGGCGGCGGGCGTCTCGAAGGCGACGCTGCCGACCATGTCGGGCATGGTGGCCGCTTTGTCCGGGCTCTACTTCAGTGTCCGTCTGCAGCGCATGGCGGATACCGAAGGCGAGAGAATGGCCGACCATCTGACTCCCGATATGTAGGGAAGCGAGTATGCGACGTAAAAGGGCGAGAGCCCAGGAAGAGACAGCACTTGATTTGACGCCGATGCTCGACGTCGTATTCATCATGTTGATTTTCTTCATTGTCACCGCTTCCTTCGTCAAGGAATCCGGCATCGATGTCAGCCGGCCGGACACCCCCGACGTTCCGAAGAAAAGCAAGTCCAGCATTCTGATCGCGATTTCCGACAAGGGTGAAGTATGGCTGCAAAGGCGCAGGATTGACCTCCGCGCCGTGCGTGTGAATATGGAACGCCTGCACGCCGAAAAGCCCCAGGCCTCGGTGGTCATTCAGGCCGATGAGGACGCCCAGACCGGCGTTATGGTCTCGGTCATGGACCAGGTTCGTCAGGCTGGCGTCTATGCCATTTCCGTTGCTGCGGAGCCGCAATAATGACGCAGACACGGACTAGGGGCGAGAGAATGGCCGACAATGCGATCTCGGAATTTTGAGGAAACATCATGCGACGCGTAAGGGCCAATGCTCAGGAAGAAACAGCACTTGATTTGACGCCGATGCTCGACGTCGTATTCATCATGTTGATTTTCTTCATCGTCACCGCTTCCTTCGTCAAGGAATCGGGGATCGAAGTCAACCGCCCGGACGCTCATACAGCTATCAAGAAACCTCGGGCGAGTATTTTGATCGCCATTTCCGACAAGGGTGACGTTTGGCTGCAAAAGCGCAAGATTGATCTTCGCGCCGTGAGGGCAAACATTGAGCGCCTCCACGCCGAGAACCCCCAGGGCTCTGTTGTCATTCAGGCCGATGAGAAATCCAAGACCGGTGTTTTGGTTTCGATCATGGATCAGGTTCGTCTGGCCGGTGTCTTTTCAGTTTCCATTGCTGCGGAGCCACAATAATGGCACGAATGACCCGCGTTTCAGGATCCATCGGCACGGCTATGTTCGTGACCATCGCGCTGTTTTTCTTGATGCAATATTTGGTGCGCATGGGTATTGGGGGCCTAGAGGAAGCGGTGTCGGGGCCGATGATCGATTTTGTCCGCCTCAAGCGGGACGAAGACATCAACCTTAAGAAGCGCAAGCTGCCCCGCAAAGTTAAGCCAAAAGAGCCGCCGCCACCGCCGCCCATGGATATGGCGCAGGTTCGCCGCCCGCGTCAGGACATGAACGTGGGCACGAATTTCGCAACCGGGCTGGATCTTGGTTCCGGGCCGGAACTGGGCGCGCCCAGCGAGGACACGGACATTCTACCGCTGTTCCGCATTCCGCCGCAGTACCCGCGCCGGGCGGAAGCCCGCGGCATCGAGGGCTGGGTGGAATTGGAATTCACGATTTCCAAGACCGGAACGGTCAAGAATCCGATGGTGGTGGACGCCTACCCACCAAGCATTTTCGACCGTGCCGCCACAAAGGCGTTGCTGAAGTGGAAATACAAGCCGAAGATCGAAGATGGGAAGCCGATCGAACGGCCGGGCGTACGTGTATTGATATCATTCGAACTGGAAGATGAGGACGGTCGCCAATAGTCTTCGTTGGCGTTGCATCCGAGGTGTGGCTATGAAATCCATTCTGGTATTTATCAGAAATCTTACCTTGCCGGTCGCCTTGGCGCTTTCATTTATGGCGGCGCCGGGACTGGTGTCGCTTACTGTTTCAGATGCCTACGCCCAAAAAGCCAAGGATAAAAGGAAGCCGAACCGCAAGACGCGCAAGGCCAAGGTTCTGTCCAAGAAAGCATTCGAGGCTCTTACCGCGGCCCAGGAGGCC
The DNA here is from genome assembly GCA_964405515.1 of uncultured Alphaproteobacteria bacterium. Lineage (GTDB taxonomy): Bacteria > Pseudomonadota > Alphaproteobacteria > JAPYRI01 > JAPYRI01 > CAYOOG01. The sequence goes on from CAYOOG010000027.1 coordinate 6,527, forward strand.
ATGGAGCTTGAGGATTATGCGACCGCGGCCAAGTTTCTTGACGAAATTCTTAATGCCAAGCGAAGCAGCGATTATGAACGCGCTCTTTCCCTACAGACATACGCCTACATTTACTCGGCGAGGGAAGATTATGTGCAGGCGGCGCGGTATTTCGAACGTACCTTGGCCACCGGCGGCCTTGAGGAAGGCCAGGCGCGCTCCGCCTTGTACAATCTGGCGCAATTGTATTTAGCCATAGGCAACATTGACCTGGGCATTCGCAAACTCGAGGAGTGGTTTGTCGGCGCTGAAAATCCAACGCCAGATGCCTATGTTTTGCTTGCCAACGCCTACGCCCAAAAAGAAGCGTACAAGCGGGCCATTCCGCTGGTGGAAAAGGCGGTTTCCATTTCCGATGATCCGAAGGAGCGCTGGTACCAGTTGTTGATGGCGCTGTATTACGAGGAAAAGCAATATCCGGAAGTCGCGGGCGTGCTTGAGATCATGGTCTCAAAGTGGCCGGCACAGAAGCGCTATTGGATGCAGCTCTCGGCAGTCTACGCCAGCCTGGACAACGACGCAGGCTCGCTTTCCATCATGGAGTTGGCCTACAAGCAGGGATACCTCACGGAGAGCAAGGAGCTCGTGAATCTGGCTCAAATGTACCTTTACCGCGAAGTTCCCATTCGCGCTGCCTTGGTGATGCAGAAGGGCTTCGGCGACGAACAAATCGAAGAGACCGAGGACAACTGGGCGCTTTATGCCAATTCCCTCATTCAGTCGGAAGAAATCACGGAAGCCCTGGAGCCTTTGTACGAGGCGGCGGCCCTGTCCGAAGAAGGCGATTTGTACGTGCGGTTGGCGCAGGCCCATTTTGCCGACGAGGATTGGGCCAAGGCTATTGGCGCGTTGGGCAAGGCTTTCAAGAAAGGCAAATTGGATAATCCCGGACGCGGCTATCTATTACTGGGCGTGGCAAACTATAATTTGAAGCGCTTCAAGGGGGCGATCAAAGCTTTTTCCAACGCCCGCAAGTACGCAAAGACAAAGAAAGACGCCAGCCAATGGCTTCGGCATGTAAAGCGGGAGCAGGACAAGGCTTAGAGCATTGTCCGGGGCGCGTGTGAATTAGACGGGAGCCGCGCGGCTCCCGTTTTTCGTTATTGGGTTGGGAAAGGGTATTAACATGGGAAGGGCAAAAGGGCTGAAGCAACCAAGCCCATCCGGCCGTAGCGACATCGCACCTTTCATCGTTATGGACGTCCTGAAGGCGGCCAACGAGCGTCAGGCCCGTGGCGAAAATGTTCTGCATTTGGAAGTCGGCCAGCCCAGCACGCCGGCCCCCCGGGCCGTCATCGAGGCGGCGCGCGCAGCCCTGGATAACGACAAGATCGGATATACCGAGGCCTTGGGCTTACCCAGTCTGCGAGCCCGCATCGCACGCCACTATGGCGAGGCCTATGGCGTCGACCTTGATCCCCGGCGCGTCGTGGTCACTACAGGCTCTTCCGGCGCGTTCATTTTGTCTTTCCTGGTGGCTTTTTCCGCCGGTGACAGGGTCGCGCTTGCGCGGCCGGGCTATCCCGCCTACCGGAATATCCTTGCGGCCCTGGATGTTATCCCGGTGCCGCTTGACGTGGGGCTCGAGACCCGGTTTCAGCCTCATCCTGATCTGCTGGGGACGGGGGGCGGCGACATCGCCGGGCTTCTGGTGGCCAGCCCCGCCAACCCCACCGGCACCATGCTTGATCGCGATGGCCTTCAGGAACTCTCCGATTGGTGCCGAAACCGCGGCGCCTGGCTGATTTCGGACGAGATTTACCACGGCATCACCTACAACACGGCGGCCCAGACCATGCTGGCCCTGGATGACGGGGCCATCGTCATCAACAGTTTTTCCAAGTACTTCAGCATGACCGGCTGGCGCCTGGGATGGATGGTCATGCCCGAGCAACTGATCAGACCCTTGGAATGCCTGGCGCAGAACCTGTTTATCTCGCCCCCGGCGCTTTCACAGCTGGCGGCCATGGCGGCGTTCGACGCGGCGGACGAATTGGACGGCCATGTCCGGCGTTATGCGAGCAACAGGGACCTGTTGCTGGAAGGGCTGCCAAAGGCAGGATTCAGCCGCCTGGCGCCGTCCGACGGCGCTTTCTACCTTTACGCGGACGTGAGCGAGCTTACCGACAACAGCGAGGATTTCTGCCGGCGCATGCTGGCGGAGACAGGTGTTGCCATCGCCCCGGGCACGGACTTTGATGACTCGCGCGGGCAGACAACAGTCCGCTTCTCCTTCGCTGGATCCACCGACGACATGGCCGAGGCGGTCCGCCGGATTCAGTAGTGGCGAGTGTAGAAATCGCCCGCCAATTGGTCCGCCATATTTGACGGCGCGGCTCGCGGCGGTGTACCGTTTGAGTGACATTGTCGGTATGAGAGGGAGAATTAGACAACATGCCCCTCGATAAACAAACCGCAGCGTTTCTAAAGAAACTCGCCGAGAGTGAAGCGCCGCCACGCTACGAACTGCCGCCGGTGGAAAGCCGCGCCATGCTGCGTCAGGCGATCCTGCCCCTGGCGGGCGCCCCGGACGATTTGCCGCGCGTCGAAGACCGCGCTGCTCCCGGCCCAGAGGGGGAGATTCCGGTGCGCTTCTACTGGCCTCCGGAATCGGCGGAAGACAGTAACCTGCCCATATTGGTCTATCTGCACGGCGGCGGCTGGACTGCGGGCGATCTGGACACCCACGATGTCATGTGCCGGGGTTTCTGCCGTGGCGGCGGCGTCATCGTCGCCAGCGTCGATTACCGCCTGGCGCCAGAGCACCGCTTCCCTGCCGGTCTTGAGGATTGCGAGGCGGCTCTTGCCTGGATTGCCGCCAACGCCGCAGACTTCGGCGGTGACGCCTCCCGGCTGGCCCTGGGCGGCGACAGCGCCGGCGGTAATTTCACAGCGGTGCTCTGCCAGGGGACACGCCGGTCCGGTCCGCCCATTGCCTATCAGGTACTGATCCAACCGGGTGTGGACTGGGCCAACGTGGATGACTACGCGTCCTGGGCCGAATTGGGCGGCGGTGACTATTTCTTTGGCCGCGAGGGCATGGATTGGGTGAAGGGGCAGTATCTCAACGATCCCAAAGAACTGTCCGACACGCGGGTCTCACCGCTGCTGGCCGAAGACCTGAGTGGCTTGCCCTCGACACTGATTGTCACCGCCGGCTATGACCCCCTGATCGACGAAGGCAAGCGCTATGCCGAAGCGCTTGCCGCCGCCGGAGCCGAGGTGGAATACAAATGCTTCGAATCCACGATTCACGCCTTTATGTGTTTTGCCGGGATTCTCGATGCCGGGCGCGAGGGTATCGAATTTGTCGGCGGTCGTCTGCGCGCGCAACTATAGGAGTAATCCGCAATAGGGGAGATCGTAATGCGACGCCTTTTTTCGCTCGTGTTCCTGATGCTGATCCTTATGCCGGTTGCCGCCGGGGCCGCGGAGCGCTATTTCGACCTCAGCCACCCGGTGGCGGTTTTCGCGCCAACGGCCGAGGACCCCGCCAAGGCGGATCTTGCCAAACCCTTTGCGGGCAGTGAACCAATACCCAGCTTCGGCTGTCAAGCCGTGTTTGCCGTCGACCCGCCTTTCCGCAATCAGGCCGGTCATTTCTATAACGGCCGCATTGCAATATGGGAACACCACGGCACGCACCTCGACGCGCCCGCCCATTTCGTCAACAATCCGGAAACACTGGAAAGCGCCGCGCCGGTTACCAAGTATGCCCATGAACTGACGCCGCGGGATCTTATTGGTCCCGCCGTGGTCATCGATATCAGCGGGCGTGTCGCAGCACTTCTGGCGCAAAATGATGGGCAGCCGCATCCGGACAAAGCCGTGATGGATTTTTCGGACAATGCGGCCGTTAACGTTGGAGCCGCCGATATAGACCGAATTGCCGCACACTTGGGTGATGGAGTCTGGCTGGTGGTCAACCTCGGCTGGTCGGGCTTTTTCCGCGATGCTGAATGGTCAACCTCGCCCTACCTGAACGGCTGGAGCTTTCCAGGGGTCAGCAAGGCCGCCATCGACCGTTTGATCGAGATCGAAGACGCCAGGGGATTCCGCATTCAGGGCATTGTCATCGACAATATGGGCGTTGACGTTGGCGAGGTGGAGCGCGGTGGCCCGGAGTGGCAGGGGGCGTTCTATTCCCATATTCGGGGGCTGCAGAGGGGCTGGAAATTTGTCGAGAACGCAAACGGGCTGGGACAGATCGCCGGTGCCCCGCCCCTTGGCTGCACAATAGTTGCCGGGGTCATGGCCTTGCGCGGGGGTAGCGGCGGCCCGGCCCGGGTTTTCGCGCTTTGCGGTAATACCTGACTCGTGAAAGTGGTTGACCTGTACGCCCAAGTTAATAATGTTCCGTTTGAATTTGGCCATGGCTTTGGACCCGAAAGGGAAGGCTGGCCGGATAAGTAATTTTGGAATCAATTATGGATGCCGCCGCTGAATCCCAGCCGTCCAACTCCGTCCCGCGAAAGAAAGTCGAATCCGTGGTCATTCGGTTTGCCGGTGACTCGGGTGACGGCATGCAGCTTACGGGCGATCAGTTCGCCCGGGCCGCCGCGATCATGGGGAACGACCTCAGCACCTTCCCGGATTATCCGGCGGAAATTCGTGCGCCCACGGGCACCACATACGGCGTCTCGGCCTTTCAGCTGAATATCGGCTCCCGAGAAGTTATGACGGCAGGCGATGAGCCGGACGTCCTGGTGGCGATGAACCCGGCGGCGCTGGTAACTAATTTGGGCGAGCTGCCGCACGGTGGAATCCTGGTCATCAACGCCGGCGCCTTTACCAAGGGCAATCTCAAGAAAGCGGGTTATGAGGAAAACCCGCTGGGGGATGGCTCTCTTGAGCCCTATCAGGTTATCGAAGTCGATATATCCGAACTCACGTTGAAGGCTCTTGAGGGCACCGGCCTTAGCAACCGTGACGCCCTGCGTTGCAAGAACATGTGGGCGCTCGGCCTCGTGCTCTGGATGTTCGGGCGGGAGCGAAAGCCGGTCGTCGAGTGGTTGGAGGAGAAGTTCGACCATCCGCCGGATGTCGGCGTGGCCAACGTCAAGGCGCTCAACGCCGGGCACATTTATGGCGAGACGGCGGAACTGCCAAGCGGAATCGTGCCGGTTCGGGTCGATCGCGCCGAGCTCATGCCCGGCCTCTACCGCACCATTACGGGCAGTCAGGCCATGGCTTTCGGATTGGCCGCCGGTGGGCAGTCGGCCGGCGTCGATATTGTACTTGGTTCCTACCCGATTACCCCGGCGTCCAATCTCTTGCACGCCTTGGCCGGCATGAAGGAATACGGCATCGTCACCTTCCAGGCGGAAGACGAAATCGCCGCCGTGACCTCGGCCATCGGCGCCTCGTTCGCAGGATCATTGGGTGTGACGTCAAGTTCCGGTCCTGGTGTCGCTTTGAAAGGCGAGGCCTTGGGGCTTGCGGTTGCGGCGGAACTGCCACTTATCATCGTCAATTGGCAGCGTGGTGGGCCCTCAACCGGCCTGCCCACAAAGACCGAGCAATCGGACCTTTATCAGGCGCTGTACGGCCGCCACGGGGATTGCCCCATGCCGGTGATCGCGGCGGCGACACCAAATGACTGCTTTAACGTGGCCTTGGAGGCCGTGCGCATCGCCACCAAGTACATGACGCCGGTGACCATCCTGGCGGACGGTTACATCGCGAACGCCTCTCAGCCGTGGCTGATACCCGATGCCGATGGTCTGCCCAGCTTCCCGGTGCGGTACGAGACCGAAGCAGAGGGATTCCACCCCTTCAAGCGAGACCCGGAGACCCTGGCCCGGGTCTGGGCAAAGCCCGGCACACCTGGCCTGGCCCACCGCATCGGCGGCATCGAGCGCGATCACGACACCGGCAACATTTCGTACAATGCGGCCAACCACCAGCGCATGACCGACGTTCGCGCCGCCAAGGTATCCGGCATTGCTGCGGATATCCCCGAGCAGAAGATCGAGCGCGAGCACAGCGCGAAATCCCTGGCCGTGGTCGGTTGGGGCTCAACTCACGGGGCCATCGAAAGCGCGGTCTGGCGGGCCCGGAATGACGGACTAGACGTCTGCCATATTCATGTCCGCTTCCTGAATCCGCTGCCGCGTAACTTGGGTGATCTGCTTGGCGGTTTCGATCAGGTGCTGGTGCCCGAATTGAACACCGGTCAGTTTGTAAACCTGCTGCGCAGCACCTACCTGATACCCGCCGAAGGTCTGAACAAGGTCAACGGCCAACCTTTCAAGGCGTCGGAGATTGAGACCGCCATACGCGAGCGATTGGAGAGCTGAGATGTCTGCCGCCGAAGCTGCTACCGCCATAACGGCCAAGGATTTTGCTACCGATCAGGAAGTGCGCTGGTGCCCCGGCTGCGGTGACTATGCGATTCTGAAAGCGGTGCAGAAAACCATGGCCGAAATCGGCGCCAGCAACGACAACACGGTATTCATCTCCGGTATCGGCTGCGCGGCGCGCTTTCCCTATTACATCAAGACCTATGGATTCCATACCATTCATGGCCGCGCGCCGGCTTTCGCAACCGGCATCAAGCTCGCCAATCCTGAATTGGACGTTTGGGTGGTCAGCGGCGATGGCGACGCGCTCAGCATCGGCGGCAACCATTTCCTGCACCTGTTGCGGCGCAACGTGAACCTGCGATTCCTACTCTTCAACAACGCCATTTACGGTCTGACCAAGGGGCAGTATTCGCCGACCTCCCTGAAGGGCGTGAAGACACCCTCTTCACCCATGGGCACGGTGGAATCGCCCTTGAGCGCTTGCAAGCTGGCGCTGGGCGCCGGGGCGAGGTTTGTCGGCCGCGGCGTGGATACGGCGCAAAAGCGCCTGCCGGGCGTTCTCGGGCGGGCCCATGAATTTCAGGGCACGGCCTTTGTTGAAATTTTTCAGAATTGCATCGTCTTCAACGATTCCGCCTTTGGGCATTTCACGAACCGCGATGTGGCCGATGATATGCAGGTCTGGGTCGAGCACGGAAAGTCCCTTGTTTTTGGAAAGGACGGCGGCCGGGGCTTGAGGCGCAAGCCCGGTAAACTGGAACTGGAGGCCGTGACCATCGGGGAGGACGGCGTCACCGAGGGCGACTTGACCATCCACGATGAAACCGATCAGACGCTGGCCATGGCTCTGGCCTCCATGGAGCCGCCCTGGCTACCGGTGGCGCTCGGTGTGCTTTATTGCGTGCCCGGCGAGACCTACGAACGCGAGGTTTGGTCCCAGGTGGAAGAACGCCGCAAAGAGACCCCGAACAGGTCGCTCAACAGGTTGTATCGCAGCGGTCCCACCTGGACGGTGGAATAACGAACGTCACCTGTTATCTGAGGATCATTGGGATCGGCATGGCGAGCACGCCGCTGCCCGCCGGATAGGCCGTCAAAAGGTCGAAGGTATCCGCGAGCGGCTCAAACGCCGTCGCCAGTTTTCTGAGAACCAGGGCCTGTTGCCCACCGCCAATGTCGGACGCCAGCCCCATCAACTGTTCGGCCAGAGTCTCGGGCGCCGGGTAGGGACGCAAGGCCACCGGCACGTCCGGGGCGATCCCGGCGAGTTCCTTAAGCCGTCCCACGGCGACGCCAAAGCCGCCGAGTTCGTCCACAAGCCCGCGTTCCAGCGCGTCGCTGCCTGTCCACACGCGACCGCGGGCCGATGCCGCTACTTCTTTGGCGTTGAGGCCGCGGCCGGCGCCGAGCTTGGCGGTAAAATCAGCGTATACCCGATCCAGGCTGTGGTTGAGGTTTTCCCATTGCGCCTTCGTGAAGTCCCGGCTGCTCGAGTACATCAGCGCATTGTCGCCCCGGGAGAGCTCCGCCAGATTGATACCAAGCTTATCCGTAAGTCCGTCGATCACCAGCTTGCCGCCCAAGACACCGATGGATCCGGTGAGCGTGGCCGGCTCGGCGATGATCTTGTCCGCCGTCATGGCGATAAAATAACCGCCCGAGGCGGCGACGGCGCCAAAACTTGCGACAACGGGCACACCGGCTTCACGGGCCTGGCTCACCGCGTGCCAGATCTGATCGGAAGCCGTATAGGACCCGCCCGGCGAGGCGATGCGCAGAAGAATACCCTTAACATCCGGGTCGTCGGCGGCGTCTTCGATGGCCTGGGCCAGGGTGTCGCTTCCAAGAACGGTCCGGCCCGTGGAGCCGGGGCTGTCGCTAGACTCACCCGACATGATCGTGCCGACGCCATAGACAAGCGCGATGGTCTCGGCATCGGGGCTCGGCGCGCCGGCGTCGGCGATATAGTCCTCCACGCTAACGGGTTCCACGTCCTCGCCCAGCTCGGCGTCGATGCGGGCGCGGGTCTCGCCGGCGTAGGCTAATCGGTCCACCAGCCCCGCATTCAGCACGGCGGAGGCCGGGTGGGGACTGCTGTTAATGGCTGCCAGAACTTCGTCCTCTGATATGTTCCGGTCGGCGGCGATATCGCGAACGACAACTTCTAAGGCGGAATCAAGAATCCGCTCCAAGGATTCCCGGTGGGAGGCCGTGTAATCCTCTTCCGTGGCCGAGTTAAAGGCGTTCTTGTATTCGTGTCGGGCGCCGAACTGGGCCTTAATGCCGAGTTTGTCTAGGCCATTGCGGTAAAACGGTGTGATGATCGACATGCCCGCCGGGTTGAAGTCACCCGTGGGCTGCAACCAGATTTCGTCGCTTGCCGCTGCGGCGTAATAGTCCCCCATACCGGGGCTGAGAAAACTTGAGGAATAGGCCAGGGCAAATTTTCCCTGGGCGCGGAATTCCTTGATGGCATCGCGGATTTCCTGGACCTGGGCGATGCCCAGGACGCCGCCGCCGACGGTCACATAAAGGCCCTTAACGCGTTCGTCCCGGCCAGCCCGGTCCAGCGCTATGGCGATGTCGGTTACCGCAATGGTCGGCTCGCCAAGGACCGTGGCCAGAGGGTCCTGGTTGGGGGCCTCGGCAAGGGGGCGATTGAGGTCGAGGGTGAGAACCATGGAATTCGGCAAGGGTGCCGGGGCGCTACCGAGCATTAGAGCCAGTGCCACGGGGAATACGACCACGGCCAGGAAAAACGCGGTCAAGACCGCCAGCACGGTAATCAAGAACTGTTTCATGGATATCACCTTTTGGGATCGACGCTGTTTGTGATCTTTATGTGTGTAGCGTCACATAGGCCCTGTATCGACCGACACATACAGGTCAAACAATAACTTATAGGGTAGGGTGATCCAACCGGCCACCGCCGGGTTTTGCGGAGCAATATTATCGGCTTCGCGCCAATTTGTTGATTATACTGGGTTTTTCCGGTTCCGAGCCGGCGCCCCTTTTTAGAGGCCGTTAACAATGTTATTCTATACAGGCACCGTGGCTTCAAAAGGGCGTTTGTGGCTGCTAACGGGCAAAGGGGTTGGACTATTCCGGCAATTTGAGGAGATTGCCAACAAGAAGCCAGGCAAAATTACGATAGCCGGGATTGCGCCCCGGCTGAACCTGTATGGAGAGTAATGCCGTGCCTTTTGACCCTGACGACTCTGAATCGAACAAGAAGTTCCGTTGCAAGGCTGTTCACCCCAAGTGGTCCGGACGGTGGGGCGCGACTTTGATCGATCTGTTTTCAAATGGTCGGCGCGGTCGCCGGGGCGTCGTCGCCGTGGAATTCGCGTTGATCTTGCCGGTCTTTTTGTACTTGCTGATCGGAATTCTTGAGGTGTCTTTGTTGCTCTTTACGACGACGGTTGTGGATGGGGCGGTTCAGGATGCGGCGCGCAGGATACGGACGGGACAGGCGCAACTCTCGGGCGATACATTCGCGGACTTTCAGAACGCGCTTTGCAGTTCGATCGTTACCCACGATTGCGATGATATGGCTCTCGACGTGAAGACATTCAGCTCGTTCTCCACTGTCACCAGCCCATCTCT
>CAYOOG010000027.1:16486-23074 GCA_964405515.1 uncultured Alphaproteobacteria bacterium
ATGGCGATGCCTACAACGTGGAATTCACCCCCGGAGGCGCCGGAGACATCAATGTGGTCCGGGTCATATATTCCTGGACTTTCTTTACACCGCTGATTGGCGAACTGCTTGGCGACAGCGAAAACGTCAAGCTTCTTACCTCGACGGCGGTATTCCGTAACGAGCCTTACGAGTAAACGAGATGTTTCTGTCCCTGCACCGTTTCATAAAGGACGTTCGCGGCGTTGCCGCTATTGAGTTTGCGCTGATTGCGCCGCTGATGGTGACCATGCTGGCAGGCACAGTGGAGCTTTCGAACTATATGATGGCGTTACGCAGAGTTAGCGCGGCGGCGCACGCTTCCGCTGATCTCATCGCTCAGGAAACCGATATTACGAGCGTTCAGTTGAGCGAAATATTTCTAGCGTCCCGGCTTATCATGGAGCCCTTCGACGACTCGAGCCTGACCCTCGGCGCGGTCAGCGTCCGCTATGACGACCCTAGCGGTAATCCCAGCGAGGATTGGAACGGCAATTACAATGGCGGATCCGTCAGCAACCCGACAACCAGGGCTGCAGGGTTGGGCAATGCCGGTGAGAGTGTGATTATCGTTTCTGCTACCTACGCATACACGCCCATGTTGGGCATCATTCTTACCGGCTCTATTAACATAACCGACGTCGCGATCACGCGGCCACGCTACGCAGATTATGTTGGACTCTACTAGGGAGGATGAGACCAAGACATGGATCTAGAGTTCAAACTGTTTTGAGTACCTGAATGAATCGAAAAGGATGTTGACCATGAAGAACAGCCGGACCCCCAAGATCCGGGAGGCGGGACTACTGAAATGCCGCACAGGTTTGGCGGCGGCCAGAGATGGTGTGGTGAGCATCGTTTTTGCCCTGGCACTTTTGCCGCTGGTCATCGCGGTTGGACTCGCGATTGATTTGGGCAGGGCCCATCTCGTGAAGCAGCGCCTTATGAATACGACCGACGCGGCGGGCCTTGCGATTGGAGCGGCCATTGATGCAGACGCGCCACCGTCCGAGCTGCAGGATATCCTCGATAATTTTTTTGCCGCCAACTTTCCCTCGGGTTCACTCGGTACCGTTACCTCGACGAGCTATATATACGACGGTCAGACCGTCTCGATCACCGCGCAGGTGGATATTACGACAACCTTCATGAAAATCGCCAACATCGATAGCTTTACGGTAGGTGCCGCCGCGGAAATTACGCCAGGGGTGGATGAATTGGAGGTGGTCCTGGTGCTCGATAACACCAAATCCATGGACAGCAATGGCAAGATTGACTCGCTCAAGACGGCGGCAACCAGCCTCGTCGATATTCTGTTTACCGGCGATTAAGGTTGGTCTAGTGCCGTTCTCGGGCGCCGTCAACGTGGGTACGTCCAACACCTCTCTCGTCACCGATACGACCGATTGGAACGGTTGTCTCAAGGCGCTGTCCGATCCCAGCGACGTGCTAGACGACTCCACCGGTCCGTGGGAGCCGCTCGCGCCGGCGACCGGCTGGACGGCAAGTTGGTTGGGCACCGGATGTCCGCAGGCGTTGACACCAATGACCAATTCGAAGACGATATTGGAAGCCGATATAAATTCCATGTTCGCAACCGGCTATACGCACATTAACGTCGGGGCGATCTGGGGATGGCGGGTGCTCTCACCCGACAGTCCGTTCACTGAAGGCGTTGCCTACGACGCCACCAATTCCAAGGCGATAATTATCCTTACCGACGGCGAGAATTACCCAAGCAAGAGCTATACAGCCTACGCGGATGACCCCCAGTCATCGTCCGATTTAGACTACAAGCTGGCCGATGTCTGCGATAACATTAAAGCTGCGGACATCTTAGTTTACACCATAACATTTGACCTTTCGGACACGGGCACGCAGACTTTGTTTCGAGAATGCGCCTCTGATGAGGAAAAGTATTTCAATTCACCAAGTGCCGAGGTCCTTACAAGAGCGTTCCGCATCATCGCCGCCCAGCTCAAGCAGCTTCACGTTTCCTCGTAAGGACAAGCTGGGAACGTGCTCCGGTGGCTGGAAATGAGGCATCAAGTGCCGTCTGTGATATGGGTTTCGCGGTCAATTCCAATCCCGTCCGGCGATCCCCTTTTTTAGGCCGCCAAGAGCCTTGAGTTTCGCGGGCTCCGTGGCTTCGATTGGGCATTTGCGGCTGCGGAAAGGCCAGGGGGATCAGATTATTTCGGCAATTTGAGGAGATTACGCTTGGCAAGCCGGGCAAGATCAACCATGGCTAGGCTTGTGCCCGGGCTTTGCGTGTGTGGAGAGGCGCGCCATGTTTGCAATCCTTTTAGACTCTTGAGCCCGACGTTCCTGCGATCACCGGCCCACGCCGAGTTGATCATTTAGGGCTTTGCCAAGGGTGAGTAGGGCCAAGACGTGGATATTGGATCTAAACAGTTTCGGATCTTCGAATGATTTGGAATATGATTTGACCATGAAGAACCGCAGAACCGCCAATATCAGTAGGACGGGATTCCTGAATTGCCGTTTTGGTTTGGCTGCGGCCAAGGATGGCGTGGTAGGTCTTATTTTCGCCCTATCGCTGTTTCCACTGGCCCTCGCGGTTGGGCTCGCGATCGACGTGGGGCGCGCCCATATCGTGAAACAGCGCCTAGTACGTGCTACAGATGCCGCTGGTCTTGCCGTGGGAGCGGCCCTCGATTCGAGCGCGACAGATACCGAAATACAAGCAGTGCTCGATAATTTCTTTGACGCAAACTTTCCTGACGATTCCCTTGGTGCGTCCGCCTCGGCGAGCTACACATACGACGGCACGACCTACACGATTACTACACAAGTCCAGATGGAGACCACGTTCATGCAACTGGTCAACATCGATTCCCTGGCCGTGAGCGCCTCCAGCAAGATTAAGCCTAGCGTGAAAATGCTGGAGGTGGCCTTGGTGCTCGACAATACATATTCCATGAACGCCAATGGCAAGATTGACTCACTCAAGACAGCGGCCCTCAGCCTCATCGATATCCTGTTCGGCGGTGAAACCGCGCCGGACAATATTTTTGTATCCCTTGTACCGTTCTCGGGCGCCGTCAACGTCGGCACGGCCAATACCTCTCTCGTCACCGACACCACCGATTGGAACGGTTGCCTTAAGGCCCAGTCCGATCCCGACGACGTGCGCGACAACACCACCGGCCCGTGGGATCCGCTCCCGCCGGCAACCGGCTTCATTGCGTTCATAATTGGGTCCGGTTGTCCGCAGCAAATCACGCCGCTGACCAATTCGAAATCGACACTGGATGCCGATATCAATTCCATGTTCCCCACCGGCTACACACACATTAACGTCGGGGCTGTCTGGGGATGGCGGGCGATCTCCTCCAACAGCCCTTTCACCGAAGGCTCCGATTACAGCTCTACCATTTACAAAGTGATGCTTATTCTTACCGACGGCGAGAACTACGCAAGCCAAAGCAGTACGGCCTATGCGGATGACTCCCAATCATCATCGGACTTGGACCTTAAACTGGCCGCCGTTTGCAGCAATATAAAGGCTGAAGACATCACTGTTTATACCATCACTTTTGACCTCGCAGACGCCGGCACCCAGACCTTGTTTCGGGATTGCGCCACCGATAGCGGCAAGTATTTTAATTCGCCAGGCGCTACGGAACTTACAAGGGCGTTCCGCATTATCGCCGCGCAGCTCCGGAAGCTTCACGTCGCCTTTTAACACTAAGCTGGAAGTGTTTCGGGGCAGCGTTCATACTCAAAACTCGCCGCGAAACTGACATTTGCAAAAAGGTTGAACCATGGCCAAGACCAAGCGCCCCCCTGCGCCCAATAAGGCCTATAGGAATAAGAAGTTCCTGCAGGGGCCGGAGGCCCGCTCAATCCGCATTCTCTCCGAGTACCTTGAGCCGGAATCCAGGTTCGAGGACGCCCATATCAGCGACACTATCGTTTTCTTCGGCTCGGCGCGCACGCTTCCGCCCGAGGACGCCGAGGCGCGCCTTGCCGCCGCGCGTAAGAAGGGCAAGGGCGTAAGAGAAGCCGAAATGGCACTGGAAATGTCGCGTTACTACGAGGAAACCCGGCAGTTGGCTTATCGCTTGACGGAATGGTCCAAGAACCTGGAGGACAAGGACCACCGTTTTGTCGTCTGTTCGGGCGGCGGCGGCGGCATCATGGAAGCGGCCAATCGCGGTGCTTCCGAGGCGAAGGGCGAGACCATCGGCCTGAACATTTCCCTGCCCTTTGAACAGGAAGAGAACCCTTACATTACTCATAGGCTGTGCTTTGAGTTTCATTACTTCTTCATGCGCAAGTTCTGGTTCGCCTATTTGGCCAAGGCAATGGTCGTCATGCCGGGCGGGTTCGGCACGCTTGATGAAATGCTCGAAGTGTTGACCTTGCGACAGACAGGCAAGATTGACCGCCCCCTGCCCATCGTGCTGTTTGGCGCCGAATATTGGAAAAAGGTTGTGAACTTCGAGGCGTTAGTCGAACACGGCACCGTAAGCAAAGATGATTTGGCCCTCTTGTGGCCCACGGATTCAGTGGACGAAGCTTTCGATTACATCACCGCACAATTGACCGAGCACGCCCTGGGCGCGCCCGGCGGTAGTTTGGGTTAATGCGATGAGTGTCAATGTCTGGCTTGGGTTTTCGGCGCTCTACGGTTTCCTGGCCGCTTTCGGCTGGCGGGAATCATAGTGATTTGGCGGTTTTGGCCGCTGTTCACATTATGTTGCCTTGACGGGGCGCGTTGCCGTGGCCACGGTTAAGATTGCGGAAAGGGATGGGCGTTAGGGTTTTGTTCGGATTCGGATGATTTCATCCCAGGGGCAGGATAATGGGCGTAGCTACGTGAAAAGGGATAGATGGACTTGCGTAAAACCATAATAGCAGTGGCGCTGCTGGGCTTCGCCGGCGTTTTCACGGCGGCCGAGCCGGCGCGTGCTTCCAGTATATTGGAGGTCACGGTCGATCAGGCCGTGGCCAAGGCGGAATTGATTTTCGAGGGCAAGGCGGTTTCCAGCCGCACGGATTTGTCCGGCAAGTCACCTTACACTTGCTTCAGTTTTGACGTGGTTGACGTGATCAAGGGGACCTGGGGCGCCGACCAGATAGAGCTTTGCTTCCGCGGCGGTACTACCGAAAGCGGCATGACGCTCACCATCTCCGATCTGGTTTTTCCCACGATCGGCGAGCGCGGCGTCTATCTGGTGTCGTCCCTCACCAAACGCTTCGCCAACCCCTTGTATGGCTGGCATCAGGGCCATTATCTGGTGCGTACCGATGCCCGTGGCAACGATACCGTTTCGACCTTGCGCGGGAAGGCAGTGACCGGCGTCAAATCAGACGCGAAGGTGAGCGGTGCCGGAATTAGCACGGGCAGGGCGGCGGGAATTGAAAGCAAGAAAAGCGCCAGACCTATCAGTCTTTCCGATTTCAAGCGTTCCCTGGAATCCATTTCGATGCAGGATAGCCGCTGATGATCGCCCGCGTCTGTACAAGGGCCGCACTTTGCGTGGCGGTGTTAAGCGCGGCGTTGCTTCCGGCGCGCGCCTTTGACCTGGATAGCCCCGCCTGGCCCGAGCCAACCATCGATTTCCACGTTGTCATTCCGGATCAGAGCGATGCCATCAACGACGCTTTCGTTGAAGCCATCGACATGTGGAACGATGCCAGTGTTTTCACGTTTGTCAAAATTGACGATAGCGCTGATCCCTGCAACGATGCGAGCGAGAATACGCCGATAAATGGCGTCGGTTTTTCTGTGGTTGCTTGCGCCGATGAACCATTCGAAGAGACCACTTTGGCCATTACCCAATCGTGGTCTGGCGCGAGACGGGTGCAATCGGGCATCGTTTTCAATACCGCTTTCACCTGGACCGTCTATGACGGCCCCTGGCAAGGCACGCCGTCTGATATGCGGCGTGTGGCTGTGCACGAGCTGGGCCACGCCATAGGGCTTAGTCATTCAGACGAAACCGCCATCATGCGGCCAAACGTCGGCAACATCGAGACGCCGCAGCAGGACGATATCGATGGGGTCGCCTGCCTTTTCGGACAGTCGGACCCGCCCGCCAATGACGATTTCACGAACGCCATTGAACTTGAGGGCACATCGGTCAGCACCAGTGCTTGGAACTGCGGTGCCACCAAGGAACAAGGCGAACCCGACCATTCAGATATTATTGCGGCCGGTAGCGATGGCGGCGCCTCCATCTGGTGGCACTGGACGGCGCCGTCCACGGGTGATGTTGTGGCCGATACCATCGGCAGCGAGCCCCTGGACACACAGATGGGGGCCTATACGGGCGATGCAGTCAACGCGTTAACCCAAATTGGCGCCAACGACGATATCCCCGGCCAGGAAGGGCAGGGAGCGGAAAGCAGGATTGAATTTACCGCCGAAGGGGGCGTGACCTATTACATCGCCGTGGATGGTTTCAACGGTGCCTTCGGAAACGTCACGCTTAATCTCGAGCACACGGCCACGGCTACGACCGACGTCCTGATGAACTTTGGGACCGGCGTTGGCGTCTGGGTTTATCTGAACGATTCGGAGTTCGAGCAGATCAACTC
>CAYOOG010000028.1:0-22788 GCA_964405515.1 uncultured Alphaproteobacteria bacterium
CTCCCTTGCCCGTGGATTTGAGGTCCTGGTGCTGACCAACGCCATGCGGCCCCTGATGAAGCTGGCCGGGCCGCTGGATGATCTGCGCGCGAAGTATGGCCGGCGGCTGACCCTGCGGGTCTCCCTGGACCACTACACCAAGCAGGGCCACGAGGCGCTTCGAGGGCCCGGCACCTGGGAGGTGGTCTTGAAAAGTCTGAACTGGCTGTCGGCGAAAGAATTCTCCGTCAACCTCGCCGCTCGCACGGTATCGGATGAGAGGGAGCCAACCCTGCGCGCCGGCTTTGCACAGTTGGTGGCGGCGCGCGGCTTCAACGTCAACTGCGCCGACCCGGCGGGCCTGGTGTTGTTCCCGGAAATGGGCGGGGACTCGCCGGTGCCGGAAATTACCGAGGCGTGCTGGGGCCAGCTTGGCATCGACCCCAACGACATGATGTGCGCCACCTCGCGCATGGTTGTCCGCCACAAGGGCGCGGCGGCGCCGAGTGTCATCGCCTGCACCCTGCTGCCCCACGACCCGCGCTTCAACCTTGGGCCCAGCCTGGCCGGCGCCGGCGGTAGCATCAGCCTCAATCACCCCCATTGCGCCAAATTTTGCGTGCTCGGCGGCGGCGCCTGCTCCGTCAGCTAAAGCCCCAATGCCTTGACGCCAAGGGCCCCAGCGTGTAGGTGTTTTTGACCTCGTGGAGATTTGAGCCGACCGGCTTGCGGCCACGTTAAAAAAAATCGCTAAAAGGTCGGGACGCGCAAAGCCCGGCCGACTGGTCGGGATTTTTTTTGGCTACGGGAAACGGGACCATGACAAACGAATCCTTCGGCAAGGCAAACCCGGGCTGGCGACCGGCGACGCTGCGCGTACGCGGCGGCTTGGAGCGCTCGAGTTTCAAGGAAACCAGCGAATCCATCATCGCGACTTCGGGCTACATTTATGACCGCGCCGAGGATGCCGAGGCCATGTTTCTGCAGGAACTGGACGGCTTTCAATATTCACGCATCCGCAATCCCAGCGTCGCGATGTTCGAGCAGCGCATGGTGCAGTTGGAAGGCGTGGACGCGGGACGCGCCACGGCCAGCGGCATGGCCGCCGTCGCCGCCGCCTTTTTGGCCCAAGTCAAGGCCGGCGACCATGTGGTCGCGGGCGAAGGCCTGTTCGGCTCCTGCAAGGTTGTGGTGTCGGAGATTCTGCCGCGCCTTGGCGTCGAGTGCACGCTGGTCCCGAACACCGACCTGGAGGCATGGAAGGCCGCGGTCCGGCCGGAGACCACCCTGTTCTTCCTGGAATCCCCGACCAACCCGACGCTTGAGGTTTCGGACCTTGCCGCCATCAGCGACATTGCTCACGAGTCCGGCGCTCAAGTGATCCTGGACAACGTGTTCGCGACGCCGGTCTTGCAGCACGCGCCGGATTTCGGCATCGACATTATCGTCTATTCGGCGACCAAGCATATTGACGGCCAAGGCCGCTGCCTGGGCGGCATCGTTCTGGGCAAAAAGGAGTTTGTCGACGACCTGCTCGACCCCTACCTGCGCAACACCGGGCCGAGCTTGAGCCCCTTCAACGCCTGGGTGCTCTTGAAAGGCATCGAGACCCTGGACCTACGCGTTCGCGCCCAAAGCGCGGCGGCGGCCAAGGTGGCCGATTTCCTCGCTGATCAAAAACAGGTCAATTACGTTCTCTACCCCGGGCGCAAGGACCATCCGCAACACGATCTGGCCATGAAGCAGATGAGCAATTGCGGGGGCACCCTTGTTTCCTTTGATGTGCCCGGCGGCAAGGACGCCGCCTTTGGTTTCCTGAACGCGCTGAACCTTGTGGACATTTCCAATAATCTTGGCGACACCAAGAGCCTGATTACCCACCCGGTGAGCACCACTCACTACCGCCTGACCGACGAAGAGCGGGCCCGCCTGGGCATTGGCGACGGCCTGTTGCGTCTGTCCGTGGGGCTGGAGGATGTGGCCGACATCACCGAGGATCTAGCCCAGGCATTGGAAAAAGCCGGGAACTGACAGGGCGCGATCAAAACACTAGACAAGTCTCTGCCTTTGAGCGGATAGTAATCATCGACGCGGGAATGAGAGAGTTGCGCTTGGTCGACGGGCCGGGCGTCTGTGGAAACCGGGGCCATAGTACAGATTCATGTATCAGGCGATTACCCAAGAAATCACGGTCAAGGTCGAGCCCTTCTACTTGGAGGACCGATCTTCTCCCGACGAAGGCTATTACGTGTGGGCCTATCGCGTTCAGATCGAAAACAATGGCGAGGACACGGTGCAATTGCGCAGCCGCTATTGGCATATTACCGATGCCGAAGGCCGGGTGCAGGAAGTAAGCGGCGAGGGCGTGGTCGGCGAGCAGCCGGTCTTGGAGCCGGGTGAGTCCTACGAGTACACCAGTGGAACGCCGCTCTCATCGCCATCGGGCATGATGATGGGGCGCTATCATATGGAGGGGCAAAGCGGAGGTGCTTTCGACGTCGATATTCCGGCCTTTTCCCTGGACAGCCCGCACGACGAACCGTCCCTCAACTAGCTTTCCAATTCTAATCTAACTCGTTGAAAATAGTATAGTTTTTGGCGATACCTTGTGCCCGTGGAGGGTCGCGCGGTATGTTTGCCGCCGGCCCGGACGCGATTCGAAGCACGGTCCCGGGCTTAGTATTGCAAGAGGAGAATTACCGTGGACATACAAAACCCGGCCACCCAAGAAACCGACCAGGAGCGGCCGAGCCGCGACCAAGCGGAGGCCGCTGTTCGCACTCTCTTGCGCTGGGCCGGCGACGATCCGGCGCGCGAAGGCTTGCGCGACACTCCCGCCCGCGTCACCCGAAGTTACGAGGAATTTTTCTGCGGCTACGGCCAGGATCCGGTGCAGTATCTACAGCGCACTTTCGAGGAAGTGGAAGGCTACGACGAGATGGTGGTGCTGCGGGATATCCGCCTTGAATCCCATTGCGAGCACCATTTGCTGCCGATCATCGGCACGGCCCATGTCGGCTATCTGCCGAATAACCGCGTCGTCGGCATCAGCAAGCTGGCCCGGGTTGTCGACGCCTACGCCAAGCGGCTGCAAGTGCAGGAAAAGATGACCGCACAGATTGCCGCCTGCATTCAGGAGGTGCTGGCGCCGCGTGGCGTGGCCGTGGTAATCGAGGCCGTGCACCAATGCATGACAACGCGCGGTGTTCACAAGACCGGCGTGGACATGGTGACCAGCAGCATGCTGGGCGCCTTCCGCGACGACCCCACGACACGGCGCGAATTCCTTGCCATGATCGGCGCGCCCGGCAGCGGCAGCGGCCGCTAGGACATTTGCAACAGCCGGCGATGTATGTACGGTAACGACCGTGGTTGATTTTCGTCCTGTACTCCTTGTTATTGGTCTCTTGCTGTCCACCTTGGGTCTCGGCATGCTCGTCCCCGCCATGGTGGACGCCGCCGCCGACAATCCGGATTGGCGTGTTTTTCTCGGCTCCTCCGGCACCTGCCTGTTCGTCGGCGTTGCGCTGGTGCTCACCAATCGCATCGAGACGCCGACTTTGGACATGCGTCAGGCTTTCCTGCTGACGGCCCTGGCCTGGGTTGTGATTGCGGCTTTTGGCGCCTTGCCGTTTGTCTTCTCCAATCTGGAATTGGCCTACACCGATGCCTTTTTCGAGGCCATGTCCGGCGTAACCACAACCGGATCCACGGTCATTACGGGGCTTGATTTTGCTCCGCCGGGTATTTTGCTTTGGCGCGCCATTCTGCAATGGCTCGGCGGTATCGGCATCATTGTCATGGCGGTGGCGGTGCTGCCCATGCTGCAAGTCGGCGGCATGCAGTTGTTCCGCATGGAATCATCGGACACCTCGGAGAAAATCCTGCCCCGCGCCGCGCAGATCGTGGGCGCCATCGCCGCGCTCTATTTTTGCCTGACGGCACTCTGCGCAGTCGCCATGTGGGTCGCCGGCATGACCCCTTTCGAGGCCGTAGCGCACGCCATGACGACGATCGCCACCGGGGGCTTTTCAACGTCCGACGCCTCCATCGGCCATTTCAATAGCGCTGCCATTGATTACGTCGTGATCATTTTCATGCTCGCCGGTAGCCTGCCCTTTGTGCTGTATCTGCAAGCCGTGCGCGGCAGAAGCCGGGCATTGTTCGGGGATTCCCAAGTACGCTGGTTCTTTGCCATAACCGCCATCGCCGTCGCGGTGATGGTCCTCTGGCAGTGGCTTGGTAACGACGTCGGCGCGGCGGATGCTTTGCGCTACGCCAGCTTTAATGTGGTCTCCATACTCACGGGTACAGGCTATGCCACCGCCGACTACATGGCCTGGGGCGGGTTCGCCGTGGCCGTGTTCTTTTTCATCATGTTCATCGGCGGTTGCGCCGGGTCGACCTCCTGCGGCATCAAGATCTTTCGTATTCAAGTCCTGTTCGCTGCCACAGTTATTCAAATGAAGCGGCTGTTGCAGCCCCACGGAGTCTTCACGCCGCGCTACAACGGCAAGCCCCTACAGGAATCGGTAATCGCTTCGGTGATGAGTTTTCTCTTTCTCTTTGCCATCTGTTTCGGCGTTCTGGCCTTTGGGCTTTCAGCTTTGGGGCTGGATTTCCTTACCGCCATATCCGGCGCCGCCACGGCCATGGCCAACGTCGGCCCGGCGCTCGGCGACACCATCGGCCCCACGGGCAACTTTCAAAGCCTGCCGGACGCGGCAAAATGGCTGCTGTCGCTCGGCATGCTTCTGGGACGGTTGGAGTTATTTACAGTTTTGGTTCTGTTCAGCCCGGCTTTCTGGCGCGCTTGATCTCGATGTGCGGGGGGGAGTGTGGGAGCGCTGGCAATCCTAAATGGCCGGTTCCTGCCCTGGCGGCTCAACTTTCGGCGACTGAGGCGTACGCAATCCGATAATGAGTGAGCGGATATCTTCCTGTACACCCAGAACTGTCGGCACCAGAAACAGTACCAGAAGCGTGGCACCGGCAATGCCGAAAATGATCGCCACGGCCATGGGAATGATGAACTCGGCCTGGGTGCTGCGCTCGAACATGATCGGCAGCAATCCGGCGATGGTCGTCACCGAGGTCAAAATTACCGCGCGGAGCCGGTCACGGGTCCCGTTGATTACGGCATCTTTCAAGGAGGTGCCATCCTTCCAATGCTCTTCGATAGTGCTAACCAGAATGATGGAGTCGTTGACCAAGATACCGGACATGCCGAGTAGAGCGATGATGCTGTAAAAATTTGTCCCCCAACCGGTAATCAAATGCCCGAACATGGCGCCGATCAGGCCAAAGGGAATGATCGACATGACGACAATAGGCCGGCTGTAGCTGGCGAATACCCAGGCAAGGATAATGTAAATGGATATCAGGGCAACGGTACTCCCGAGTATGAGGTCGTCCCACATATCGGCCAGCTCTTCGGCCCGGCCCTTGAAGGCATAGTTTATACCGTACCGCTTGGCGATTTCGTCCAGACCGGCTGCGCCTACGGCACCCAGGACCTGTGGAACCGAAGTCACGCGACCATTAACCTCCGCCTTGACGCCGACTTCGACCAGACCGTCTTCCCGGCGCAAGCCCGCGAAGCCGTCTTTTTCGTGCAGATCCACGACCTCACTCAGGGGCACTTCGACCCCCCCCGGACTGCGCACATAGAGAGAAGGCAGATCCACGATTTCCGACCTTTTCCTCGGGTAAGAAACCCTTACCGTGACCTCTTCGTCAACGCGGGCAAAGCGCTTGGCGATGGCGCCCTGATAAACCGCGCGCACCTGCCGGCCCACGGATTGCGTGGTAAAGCCCATGGCCTTGCCGCGCGGCGTCACGGTCATCATGACCTCCGGCTTGCCATAGGGTAGATCGTCCTCGATCTCCTTCACTCCCGGGAAACCCTTGAGGACATTCTGTACTTCCAAAGAAGCTTCCTTCATGACCGAGATCGGCTTGCCCGACAGGCGGATATCGATGGCGCTGGAGCCGGTGCCAAACTGAATTTCGGAAATAACCATTTCCTCGAGACCCGGCATTGGTTTGATTTCCTTCCTCAACTCAGCAAGAAAATCAAAGGTCCGAACTTCCCGGTCGTCGGACGGTACGAGCTCGATGTAGGCGGCGGACAAGTGGTCGCCGGTTTCCTGGCGCCAATCCTGGCGGGCGTACCCTTGCCCGATTGTGCCGTAGTTCATGATGACCAGGCCGCCTTCGCCGTTGGTCATGCGATCTTCGACGGCGTCCACCGCACGGTCCATTTCTTCCAACATGCGCACGGAATTCTCCCGGGGCGAGCCGGGCGCCAGCGTAAAGTTGGCGGTCACCGTATTGCCCTCGATGGGTTGTAGCAGATGAAATCCCACGTACCCGGTAGCGACGAGAGTCACGGAAATGACAATCAATCCGATGCCACCGGACAGCGTTGCATAGCGGTAATCGAAGCTGCGCGCGACCCAACGCTTGAACTTATGGTCACGAAAATATTCAAATCGGCGATCGAAGCCCTGGCGAAATTTTCCTGAACGATCGTTCAGATGTTCAAGTCCGCCACGCAAATGCCCGGGCAGAATAAGAAAGCATTCCACCAGGCTGGCGATCAACACCGCGACCACGACCATCGGTATGGTTTGGGCGATCTGCCCCATGGCGCCACGTTGCACCATGATCGGCAGAAACGCCGCCATGGTGGTCAGCGATGCCGCAATGACTGGATTCAGCATGCGAATCGCGCCGCCCTGCGCCGCCTCCAGGGACGGCACCCCCCTGCTCCGCAAGGTGGCGGCGTGCTCGCCAACGACAATGGCATCGTCAACGATGATACCAAGCATCATTATAAGCGCGAACATGCTGATCAGATTGAACGACTGTCCCGTGGCGTACATGACGCCCACGGTCGCGGTCAAGGCAATGGGAATTCCGGCAGCCACCCAAACGGCAACGTGCACGTTCAAGAACAGAAAAAGCACCAGCAGCACCAAAAACAAACCACCGGCACCGTTCTTCAAAAGAACATTCAGGCGATCGCGCACCGGCTTGGATTGATCGTCGAAACGATTAATGGTCAGCGTTGGCGGCAGCGTCGGCGCGGTCTCTTCAACGTAACGCGCTACTGCATCCGCCACGGTCAAGGAATCCGCGGTTGTGGAACGCTGGATATGCAGCTGCACCGCCGGTTGTCCATTACGCATCCCGGTCGGCATGTTCCGGTCAAAAGAGTCCGTGACTTGGGCAACATCGCGCAACAGTACTTTTTCGCCACTGTCCAATGAGCGGATTTCAATCTCGCCCAGGGCGCGCGCATTCATCGCCAGCCCGATGCTGCGGATTTGTTTCTCCACGTCGCCGCGGATCACACCCGAGGGCACATCCTGGCTGCTCAATTTAATTCGATCGACGATATCCTGAATGCCGATATTGAGACGCTGCAGCGCTTCCGGCTTCACTTCGACGCGGATTTCCTCGTCCCGGGCGCCAATGAGCTCAACCTTATCTATACCCCTTTCCAGGAGTTCGTCCCGCATGCGCTTTGCCGTTGCTTTGAGAGCAGCTTCAGAAAACGGACCGGAAATCACCAATCGCGAAACCGTATCAAACCGAGCAAATTGCGTAATGACGGGTTCTTCGGCGTCCTGGGGCAGCGTGGTGATGCGGCTGATTGCCTTTTCCACGTCGTTAGCCGCCTTGCGCATGTCGGCGTCGGGATCAAATTCCACATACATGCGGGCGATGCCCTCGGACACGTATGTGGCAACTCTTATGGCGTTATTCAGAAAACGCACCTCGGGCTCGATCGCGGAGACAATGGTTCGCTCAACGTCCTCGGCACTGGCGCCCGGCCATATAACGTGAATGGAAACCCATCCGAAGCCCACATCGGGCATGAATTGCCTGTTCACCTTCATGCCGAAAATGACGCCCATGATCACCACCAGCACCATCAACAGGTTGGGCGCCGTGCGGTGGTGCACGAATATCTCTATGAGGCGGACCAGGGACACTTTCTAAGTCTTTCTACCGCACGTCGACGCGGATACCGGGGCCGATGCCCGGAAATTCCGTTGTCACCACGACATCGCCATCATCGAGATCGCCACTGACCAGTAGGTCGTCGGCTATACGGGCTGCGACCTCGACCGCGCGGGGCTCCAGCCGGAAATCTCTGACCACGTAAACGGTCGACCCACCCGTCTCTTCATGCAGGGCGGTCGAAGGTACCCTAACTACGTTGCTGTAGGCGCGGTCGGGCAAGCTCACCTCGACGAAGGCTCCCGGGCGCAAGGCTTTGTCCGAAGCCGATTCCAGGGCCGAAGCTTTGATCCGCGCGTATACATCAACGCCGCCCTTGGCAGCCGCAATCCGCGCGCCCACCCTTTCCACGACAGCGTGGAATGTGATGTCGCCGCCGCCGACCCGCCAGATGATTTTGGCATCACGACCTTCCATGTCACCCGAAGCCGCGAGGATGCGGCCGTACTGGCTGTTTGACATGGAAAAGCGCACTTCCATTCGGTCGGCATCAATCAGGCCGCCGACGCGGTCATTGCTGTTTACCCGTTTACCCACGTCCGCCGCGACGTCGTGTACGAAGCCGTCAAAGGGCGCGATCAGGCGGGATTTTTGAAGGTTCCGCCGGGCCCGGCGAACGCCGACCTCGAGCCGGGCAATGACCGCCTTCTGTTGCTCGGCGCGCGCCGCCTCGGCCGCCATGTCACTACGGCTCTTGGCGAGAAACTTCGCCGAAACGTTTCCCTGGGACGCCAAATTCTGGGCGCGTCTGAAATCATCCCTGAACTGCTTGAGGCGCGCCCGAATCTCGTTCAGGCGCGCGCGGGATTCGCTCAACTGGGCCTGGCGTTCGTCAAGCGCCGCCCGGTACTCAAAAGGATCGATAGCGACCAGAAGATCACCCTGGGCGATGACGCCGCCCTCCCGGAAATTCTCGCCGACTTCCAAAACTTCGCCGGGAACAAAAGCCCGTAGGTCGATCTCGCGCCCGGCAACGACTTCGCCGAACAAGGCGAGCTCAGGCTGAATGTCGCCAACGGTGACTTCGAGGGTGTCCACCGCCCAAATACGCTCCGGTGCCACGACCTTTGCCATGCGCGGTTGGGCGATCACCAAAATAACAACGATAACGGCGGCAAGCGCCAATATGAGCGGCGGCAAGGCCACCTTGGGATGGCTGCGCAGGCTGGCCATCACCCAGCCCGGGACGGCTATCAATTTACTCAACAAATTTCTCATCTCAGCCACTCGCAAACCGGAGGCACCCAACGCCTCCAGTTCAATACATTATACGACATTGTACGACAATCCCGGCGCCCTGAATCTGAAAAGCCGCAAGGTCACCTTATGCCCGGAAACAACCTTAAATATCAATCTCTTACGGCGCGAAGCACCAGTCAAGTATTCCCTTCTGGGCGTGCAGTCGATTTTCCGCTTCATCCCAGACCACGGACTGCGGCCCGTCGATAATTTCACCCGTCACTTCTTCCCCGCGGTGGGCCGGCAAATCATGCATGAACAGCGCATCCGGTTTCGCCGCGGCCATCAATTCCGCGTTCACCTGGTAGGGTGCCAATTCACGCCGCCGCGCCTCGGCGTCGTTGTCGCCCATGGAAACCCAGATATCGGTGACGACGCAATCGGCGTCCTTGACCGCCTCCAGCGGCTCCGTGGTGAGCGTGATCTCGGCATCTTCACCCGAGGCCAGGGACAAAGCCGGGCCAAGCCGCTTGCGCCGCTGGTCTGGGCAGGCAAGACGCAAGGCAAAACCGAACCGCGCGGCGGCGTGCACCCAGGTCGCGGCGACATTATTGCCGTCGCCCACCCAGGCCACGGTGCGCCCGGCGATGGGGCCCCGGTGCTCCTCGAAGGTCAGTATGTCCGCCATGAGCTGGCAGGGATGAGTGGCATCGGTCAGACCGTTGATGACGGGCACGGTCGCGTGCGCCGCTAACTCCACTAGTTTTTCGGGGTCGTCGGTGCGCACCATGAGCCCGTCCACGTAGCGCGAGAGCACGCGCGCCGTGTCGGCAATGGTCTCGCCCCGGCCCAACTGCATGTCGCCGGCGTTCAGGACCACGGCCCCGCCACCCAACTGGCGCATCGCCATATCAAATGAGACCCGCGTCCGCGTCGACGGTTTCTCGAAGATCATGGCCAGTACCTTGCCGGCCAAAGGCGCGCCGTCGTCGGGCAGTCCCTTGCCGCCTTCGGGCCGCGCCTGCTTCAGGGCCGCGGCACGGTCAAGAATACCGCGCAGATCATCGGCGGCAATTTCGTGCAGGTCGAGAAAATGCCTGGGCCCGGTCATGATGCCATGGCCTTTTCGGAGACTTCGGCGCAGGCCTGATCGAGAAGATCAATGGCCTCCCGCAGTTGGTCTTCGTCGACAATTAGCGGCGGCAACAGGCGCAGGACATTATCCGCCGCCGAACCGGCAAGCAGCCCCTTGCCCCGCAAGGCCGCCAGGAGTTCCGTGTTTTCGCATTTGCACTTGAGGCCAATCATCAGGCCTTGGCCGCGCACGTCTTCCAGCACGTCCGGGTGCTTCTCGAGCAGCAACCCCAATTGCTGTGTGAAGTAGTTGGCGAGGCCGGCAACCCGGGGCAGGAAATCTTCTTCCAACATGACATCCAAGACCGCATTGCCTACGGCCATGGCCAGGGGGTTGCCGCCGAAGGTGGAGCCGTGACTGCCAGCCGTCATGCCTTGGGCGGCTTTCTCTGTGGCCAGGCAGGCGCCCAGCGGAAAGCCCCCGCCGATGGCTTTGGCGATGGCCATGATGTCGGGTTCGATGCCTGCCCATTCATGAGCAAATAGCTTGCCCGTGCGGCCCATGCCGCACTGCACTTCGTCGAATATCAGCAATATGCCGGCCTCGTCCGCGATCTCGCGCAGACGCCGCAAAAAGCCCGGCGCGGCGGCGACAATACCGCCTTCGCCCTGTACCGGCTCGATCAAGATCCCTGCGGTCTCCTTGCCGACCGACTTTGCCACGGCCTCCGCGTCACCGAAGGGGACCTGTTCGAAGCCGTCCATGACCGGGCCGAAGCCATCGGTCAGCTTTGGCTTGTTGGCGGCGGCGATAGCCGCAAGCGAGCGGCCATGAAAAGCGCCTTCAAAGGCGATAACCCGATAGCGTTCCGGCGCCCCCGTGGCGCTGTGGTACTTGCGGCACATCTTGAGGGCGCACTCTATGGCTTCGGTGCCGGAGTTGGTGAAAAAGACCGTGTCGGCGAAAGTCGCGGCCACAAGGCGCTCGGCCAGCCGTTCCTGGCCCGGGATGGTGAAGATGTTGGAGGTGTGCCAGAGCTTCTCCGCCTGCTCGGTCAAGGCCGCCACCAGTTTCGGGTGGGCGTGACCGAGCCCGACGACGCCGATGCCGCTGATGAAATCGAGGTAACGCGCACCGTCCTGGGCAAAGAGGTACGGCCCCTCGCCCCGTTCAAAGGCAAGGTCCGACCTGGCGTAGGTGGGCAACAGGGACTCGATCATCGAACTATTCTCAATTGGACTCCCGGCGCTGCGGGAAACCGCGGAGTATCTTTGCGGGGCCCTGGCCTGTCAACCAGAACGGGAGGCTTCCAGGCATGTCGTTATACGTCACGCCTTCAGCTTGTAACCCTTGGCAAACAAACGATAACAGA
Organism: uncultured Alphaproteobacteria bacterium; assembly: GCA_964405515.1. Taxonomy (GTDB): domain Bacteria; phylum Pseudomonadota; class Alphaproteobacteria; order JAPYRI01; family JAPYRI01; genus CAYOOG01. The sequence goes on from CAYOOG010000028.1 coordinate 11,637, forward strand.
GCCACCAGAGAAACAGATTGAGCCCCAGGGTAACCAGAACGCCCGCTGTTAGCGAGCCATCCGAGCGGCCGATGAAGCCGTAACGCAGCCCGTCGATCAGGTAAAAGAACGGGTTAAAGTTGCTGATGGTCTTCCAGATTCCCGGCAGCCGGTCGATGGAATAAAAGGTGCCGGACAAAAACGATAGCGGCATAATGCCGAAGTTGGTGACCGTCGCCAGATGATCGAACTTTTCCGCCCAAACGCCCGCGGCAATCCCCACCAAGGACAACAGGACAGCCGCCGAGACGGCGAAATAAATCACCGCCCACCAATGCTCCACGGACATGTCGGCAAAGGGCGACATGGCGATATAGAGGGTCACCGCCACCAATACCCCGCGCGTGGCCCCGCCCATGGCCATGCCGAAAGCCAGCTCTGCGGCGCTCAGCGGCGGCATGAGCAGGTCGACGATATTGCCTTGTATCTTTGAGATCAGAATCGAGGAGGCCGTATTGGCGAAGGCATTCTGAGTAATCGCCATCATCACCAAGCCCGGCGCCAGAAAGGTCATGAAGGGAACCCCGGCCACCTGCCGATCGCCACCGCCGAGGGCCAAGGCAAATATGGCCATGAACATCAGGGTGGTGACCACCGGGGCGGCTATGGTCTGCAGGTATACCTTCAGGAACCGCTGCACTTCCTTTACGTAGAGCGTCTGCAGACCAAGCCAGTTCACGGCGCCGATATGCCGAGGGCCAATAACGGCCGCTGAATGCGGAGTGAAATCCGAGCTGGAAAATGGCTCTGACTGCGACATGGCGTACCTATTCCGGTTCCGGCGGCCTGAAATGACCGTCCACAAACGCTTTTAAGGCACGCCAGGAGAGGGCGCAACAAGCTGGGCGGCCCGGGTCGTGCCACCTCACTTGGGTCGGAAAGACTCTGATGCGGTGGGCCACGGCTTCTGCTAAAATACCGCCGGGGCGGCCACCCGGTTGCCCTATTTGTTTTGGTTCTTGTGGGTACGAGGAAATATATGGCCTGGACCGAGAAGCGCATCAAGGCGCTCAAGAAGTTTTGGGAAAAGGGGCTGACCGCCAGCCAGATCGCCGCCGAACTGGGTGACGTGACCCGTAATGCCGTCATCGGCAAAGCACACAGGCTGGGCCTGTCGGGACGGCCATCGCCCTTGAAAAACAACGTCAAGCCGGCGCCCGCAGCCAAACCGGCGCCTAAGAAGCAAGAAGACGAATCCCCACAGGAGCAGATCACCCTTCTGATGCTGACCGACCGCATGTGCAAATGGCCCGTCGGCCACCCCGGCGATGATGATTTTCATTTTTGCGGCGGAAAATCTACGCCCGGCCAGCCCTATTGCGCCCAGCATTCGGCCATGGCTTATCAGGAACGAGCGCCCAAAAGAGACCGAAAAGCCAGGCCAGCCGGGGGTGGAAGCTAGATTCGGGCCATCTCCCCGGATCACGGTCATGGGGTCCGGCCTGAAGTCCTTATCAAGTCCTTAAGACATCTGAAAAAGTTTTTTAATTTTCGTGTGTTAGTTGAATCCTATCGTCGGGTGATGGCTACGCGCGAGGTGCCGATATGGACACAACCGTACCGGTCTCAAAAGGGCTGGGTACGCCGGTCGAGGACAGGATCACTGTTCTCGAGACAGGATTGGACTGTCTGGATATCGGGTTGTGTCTATTCGATCGTCAACTTGAAATTGTTCTTTGCAATTCCTCTGCCGCCAGATTGTTGGATCTGCCGCCAGCGCTCACTCAGCCCGGCGTTTCATTTCAAGACTTCGCCGGCCACCTGTGCGAACGCGGCGACTTTGGCCGGGGCGCGGAGGCGCCGGGCGTCGAGGATCTGCTTTACGATATTGCCGGCGGCGTCGAGCATGCCCGCGATCTGACGGGCCCCGATGGCGCGCACCTGAGCCTCAAATGCCGCCCCCTGCCGGACGGCGGTTTTGCCCTGAATCTAAGCGCTCTCGACCAGCTATCCCCATGCCGGGAATCAGCCCCCAATTCCAACAGCGCCACGACCGGCAACAGTCTCATCACCCCTGGCGTCGAAGTGGTTCTTGATTCCGTGCCCGAGGGCATAATTGTCACCGACCAGGACGGCGCGATTCTTGCCGCCAATGCCGTCGGCGAAGAAATTTTCGGCGCCGTCCGAGGCGGCCTCAAGGGCCGCGCCATTGCCGAATTACTCCCAGCCTGCAAAGTATCGGCCCAACCACGGGCCAAGGAAGAAACCGGCATCGGCGCCGGTGGGATCGAAGTTCCGCTCAGTGTCACCATCACCGATTTGCAGGACCCGGAGACACCGTTATTGAGTTGGGTGATGCGCGATATCCGAGAGGACAAACGCACGGCGGAATCACTCAATCAAAAGAAGCGGCTCATCGGCCTTTTGTACAATGTGGCGGTCGCCACGGGTGGGGCTGACAATATAAGCGATTCCATTAAGACCTGCGTCGACGCCATTTGCTCTCACACCGGCTGGCCTTTGGGCCACGCCTACGATTGCAAGGGCGATCTTATGGAGAGCGACGTCTGGCACACGCGTGATCGCCGTCAGTTCCGGGGCTATGTCGAGGCTTGCCGTACCGCATCGGCACCGGACAAACCACATCTGGCCGGCAGGGCGCGGGCCACCGGCACCGCTACTTGGCTTGAGAATCTTGCCGAGAATCTGCGCCCGCCGAAATCCCAAGCGGCAATCGCTTGCGGAATGCGTGCGGGTCTTGCGCTACCTGTGATCGTTGACCAGGAAGCCGTCGCGGTACTTGAGTTCTTCACCGACGAAACCGAAAAGCCGGACGAGTCTTTCCTTCAGACCATGACACAGATCGGACAACAGTTGGGCCGTACGGTGGAGCGCAAGCGCGCTTACGCCACGATCCGCCGCATGGCCGTAAAGGATTCGCTCACCGGCCTCGCCAACCGCAGCCAATTCCAGAGGCGGCTGCAGAGCGCGACGGCGCAGGCGCGGCGTAGCAATACGATGGTCGCTTTGATCTTTCTTGACCTTGACCACTTCAAGGACGTGAACGACACACTCGGCCACCCGGTCGGGGACCAGCTCTTGATCACGGTGGCGGAAAGGCTGGAAGCCTGCGGTCGTGAAACAGATACCGTGGCGCGCCTCGGCGGTGACGAATTCGCCATAATCGCCACCAACCTTAATTCCACAGACGGCATTGTCACCCTTGCCAAGCGCGTTAACACCGCCTTGAAGGAGCCCTATCATATCGACTCCCGTGAAATTCACAGCAGCGGCAGCCTCGGTATCACCATGTTCCCCGCCGATGGAGAAGATTACGAAGCCCTGCAAAAGAACGCTGATCTGGCCCTGTACCGCGCCAAGGAGAAAGGGCGGGACAACTTCCAATTCTTCGACGCCGAAATGAATACCGCCGCGCAAAGACGGAAGACGGTGGAGCAAAGCTTGCGGCGCGCTATCGATGAGCACCAATTCGACCTCAATTATCAACCGCAGATCGACCTGGCTTCCGGCCAGATTATCGGGGCCGAGGCCCTGATACGATGGAACCACCCGGAACACGGCGTCATCACGCCCGACGAATTCATTCCCATTGCCGAAGCCACACGTCAGATCATCCCCATCGGTGAGTGGGTCCTGAAATCCGCCTGCACCCAGGCAAAGGCCTGGCAGGAACAAGGTCTGCCCATCAATCGAATTGCCGTCAATCTGTCCGCCGTGCAAACGATCCGCGCACCGATCGCCGAGACCACGCGGCAGGTTCTTGCCGAAACCGGACTGGCGCCTGAATCCCTGGAACTGGAGATCACCGAGAGCGTGGTCATGGACAACATGGATCAAGTCATTCCCGTGCTCCAGGAGTTGAACGACCTCGGCGTCAGTCTCGCCATTGACGACTTTGGTACCGGGTATTCCTCGCTCAGTTACCTCAAGACCTTGCCTGTCAGCCGTCTCAAGATCGACAGGAGTTTCGTCTCCGACGTCACCAGCAACCCGGATGACGCGGCGATTATATCGGCCATCGTCGCCATGGCGCAGAACCTGCGCCTGGAAATCACGGCGGAAGGTGTTGAACAGGAAGACCAACTGGAGTTCCTGCGCGGATTGGGCTGTGACGAGGTGCAAGGCTACCTGCTGGGCCGGCCCGCGGCAGCCCAGGCCTTTGTCGAGCAGATCGAGGCTTACGCCTCCCGCTCCCCCTTCCCATCCGCCCGTTGAGGGTACCTTTGGGGTGGATGGGAAGGGGGAACGGGAGGCTTCCAGGCACTTCGTAACGCCCCACATTGGCTTGTGAGCCTAAAACCCCTACATTTGGCACGAAGGAGGGGCGCCCTTGGCCGCGACCATCGCCATCGTCGACGACGACCGACATATCCTGACCTCGGTTTCCATGGCTCTGGAGGCTGAAGGTTTCGAGGTGCGCGCCTTCGCCGATCCGACCGAGGCCTTGGAAGAGCTTGTCGCACAACCGGTGGATCTGGCGGTTTTGGACATCAAGATGCCGGGCATGGACGGCATGGAACTGCTGCGCCGACTGCGCCAGGAATCGGAATTGCCGATCATTTTCCTAACCTCCAAGGACGATGAGATAGACGAGATTCTGGGCCTCAAGATGGGCGCCGACGATTACATTCCCAAGCCCTTCTCTCAGCGACTGCTGATTGAGCGCATTCGCACGGTACTGAGACGCAATGAGAGACCGGTCGCCGGTCGTGACGGCGAAGCCACCGATCAAACCATAGTACGCGGCCTTTTGACCCTGGACGCCGCCCGTCACTTCTGCGCGTGGGACGGCGCCACGGTTCAATTGACGGTCACCGAGTTTCTTATCCTTGAGGCCATCGCGGCGCGCCCCGGCCACGTCAAAAGCCGCGACCAGCTTATGGATGCGGCCTATGGCGAGCGTATCTATGTGGACGACCGCACCATCGACAGCCACATCAAGCGACTGCGCAAGAAGTTCCGCGGCGTCGATAGTGAATTCGACCGCATTGAAACTCTGTACGGCCTGGGCTACCGCTTCAACGGCGATTGAACCGAATCATGGTTGGCCCGTCGCCCCTTACGCTACGAATTCTCGCCATCAATGTGGTCGCCCTGGCGGCCCTCGTGGGCGGTGTTCTGTACCTGGACCGCTTCGAAACCGGGCTGGTGGAGACGCGCATGGCAGCGCTGATGACCCAGGGAGAGATCATCGCCGGGGCCTTGGCTGAAGCCGCCACGGCCGGCCCCGAGGCGGCGCACATGGAAGTGGACATGTCGCGCCAAATTCTGCAGCGTCTGGTCGTGCCCACGGGCACGCGGGCAAGGCTTTATGATAGCGACGGCGCCCTGCTGGCCGATAGCCGCGACCTCCTGGCCGCTCAGCAGGTCTTGACGAGCAGCCTGGATCCTCCTGGCGGCCTGGCGGCGCGCCTGCGTTTTTTCACGCGGCCCTTCGGCTGGCGTAGCGGTGGCAGCATAGGCCGCTGGCAATTGGCGGATTACCGGGAGTCTTCACCACACACGATCGCCGGCTACGCCGAGGCCGAGGCGGCGCTTTTAGGTGCCGCGGGCGGGCGGGTGCGCCTGGCAGTGGAGGGCAACCTGATGCTTTCAGCGGCAGTGCCGGTGCAGCGGCTGAAGCGGGTGCTGGGCGTGCTGCTTCTGACGGTCGAGGACCGGGGGATCGAGCAGGCCGTTCGCGACCAGCACGCCGCCATTCTGGCGATCTTCGCGGTTGCTCTGGGTGCCACGGTCATGCTCTCCCTTTACCTGGGGCGAACCATTGCCCGGCCCGTGCGCCAATTGGCGCGGGCGGCGGAAAGAGTGCGGCAGGGCTTGAGCCGCCGCGTGCCGATTCCCGATTTCAGCCACCGCCGGGACGAAATCGGCGATCTGTCGGCGGCCCTCGGTGACATGACACGGACTCTTTACGAGCGGCTCGACGCCATTGAAACCTTTGCCGCCGATGTCGCGCACGAAATCAAGAACCCTTTGACCAGCCTGCGCAGCGCCGTTGAAACCGTGGCCCGGACCAAGAATCCGGCGCAGCAGAAGGAACTGCTTGACATAATCCAGGATGACGTGCGCCGCCTTGACCGGCTGATCAGCGACATTTCGGACGCCTCGCGCCTTGACGCCGAACTTTCCCGGGCTGAATTCGAGCCCGTGAACCTTGGCGACCTGTGCGAAAGCCTGGCGGAAATTTACCGGGCCCGGCCCCGCTCGGATGGGGCGGCGCGCCCGCGCCTGGTCTTGGATTTGGCAGATCGCGAAAAGCTCATTGTCGAGGGGATGGAGGGACGGCTGGGTCAAGTCGCGCAGAATCTCCTCGACAATGCCGTTTCCTTCAGCCCGGCGAACTCAACTATTCGGCTTGCCGCCCGGCGCGAAGGGAGCTGGGTGGTTTTGACCATTGACGACGAAGGCCCCGGCCTGCCCGCCGACCGTCTGGAGGCGGTCTTCGAGCGTTTTTATTCGGCTCGGCCCAGCGCCGAGACCTTCGGCCTGCATTCAGGCCTAGGGCTGAGCATCGCCCGGCAGATCATCTTGGCCCATGGCGGCACGATCAGCGCCGAAAACAGGGAGCAAGACGGCACCGGCCCGGGCGGCGCCCGTTTTGTTGTCCGCCTGCCGGCCTGACTTGGTTCCGCCTGGAAGCCTTCCCGCTCCCCCAGGAGCGGGATCGCCAGGTTGATCCAACAATTGACTCCGCGCCCTGGCGCGTTCAGGCTTTTCTTATGAGTCTCGTTCACGGCACCTGCATCGCGCTTGACGGCGTCGGCGTACTTATCCGAGGGCCTTCGGGCAGCGGTAAATCGGATCTGGCCCTGCGCCTGATTGACGGGGGCGCCCGTCTGGTGGCCGATGATCAGGTCAATCTGACGGCCGAGGGCGACAGCCTGAAGGCCGAAGCCCCCCCAGCCATCGCCGGGATGATGGAGGTCCGTGGCTTGGGGTTACTGCGCGTGGCCTCGGTCGACGCCGCCGATGTGCGCCTGGTCGTGGACCTGACAGCGCCCGAGAAGATCGAGCGGCTGCCGGAGGCCCGGCACACCCGGATCGAGGGCGTTGACCTGCCGCTGGTCTTGATTGCGCCCTTCCAAGCCTCGGCGCCGGCCAAAGTGCGTTTCGCGGCACGGGCGCTCGACGACGATATTCTGGTGCCCACATGAATGCCCCGCCTCAAGACAGCAGCCAGACACGGGTCCTATTGGTCAGCGGCTTTTCCGGCGCCGGCAAGTCGACGGCCCTCAACGCCTTGGAGGACCTGGGCTACGAGGCAATCGATAATCTCCCCCTGGCCCTGCTTGGAGATTTCCTGAAAATCGGGCTGAGCGAGGGAGGTGAGCAAACCACCGCCATCAGGGCCATGGCCGTCGGCATCGACAGCCGCACCCGGGCTTTTTCCGTTGAGGCGCTGGCGGCGGAAATGACCCGGCTGCGCGGCCTCGACGGCCTGGAGGTCGAGCTTCTCTTCTTTGATTGCGACAACAGTGAAATCCGCCGCCGTTATACCGAAACGCGGCGGCGCCACCCCATGGCCGGAGACCGCCCCCTGGCCGAGGGAATCGCCAAGGAGCGCGACCTGCTGGCAAGCCTTCGCGACTTGGCGGATCAATGCTTTGATTCCACGGGCCTTTCTGCCAACGACCTGCGCCGCCTTATCGCCGGGCACTACGGCCTTGAGGGCGAACAGGGATTGACCATCGACGTGACTTCGTTTGCCTACCCGCGCGGTCTCCCCCGCTAAGCCGATCTTGTCTTTGACGTCCGCTTCCTGGCCAACCCCCACTACGTGGACCACTTGAAATCAGGCAGCGGCCTGGATGGGGAGGTTGGCGATTTCATTGCCGCCGACCCCGCCTTCGGCCCTTTCTTCGAGAACTTGGGACAGTTGATGCTGTCCCTGTTGCCGCTTTACGCCCAGGAGGGCAAGAGCTACCTGACCATAGGATTTGGCTGCACCGGGGGACGTCACCGGTCGGTCTTCCTGGCCGAGAAAATGGCTGGCCTCTTGCGCGAGAACGGCTTTCGTGTCAGCGTCCGGCACCGCGACCTGGAGTCCGCCACTTAGAGCAAGATCTGACCGCAAAGCGCGGAAGACCGGCGGAAAACCAATGGGAGAGACGGCACCTTGATCGGTTTGGTTCTGGTCACACACGGCAAGCTGGCCGACGAATTTATCGCCGCGGCCGAGCACGTTGTCGGTCCCCAGGAAGGGGTCCGCGCCATCTGCATCGGCTCCGACGACAATATGGAAGAGCGGCGCAAGGATATCCTGCAGGCGGTCGAGGACGTGGACAGCGGCAGCGGCGTCATCCTCCTGACCGATATGTTCGGCGGTACACCATCCAATCTGGCCATATCGACAATGGACAAGGCCAACGTCGAAGTCATCGCCGGCGTTAACCTGCCGATGTTGATCAAGATCGCCAGTATGCGCGACACCGACGACCTTGCGGCGGCGGCATTGGCGGCGCAGGAATCAGGGCGCAAGTACATCAACGTGGCATCACGCCTATTGGCGGGCGAGGAAGTGTGAGCCCAAAAGGCCCGGCGAAGAGAACCCTGACCATCTGCAATCGGCTCGGCCTTCACGCCCGCGCGGCGGCAAAATTCGTGCGCACCAGCGAAAATTTCGAAGCGGCGCTGACGGTAACCCGCGACGGCGTCACGGTCGGCGCGAATTCGATCATGGGGCTGATGATGCTCGCGGCTGGGCAAGGCGCGGAAATTGTCGTCGAGGGCCGAGGCGCTGACGCAGCCGAGGCGCTCGGCGCCCTGGAGGAACTGGTGGACGGCAGATTCGGCGAGGATTAGCGGCTCTTTCAATTATCATCGCCTCCCGCTCCCCCTTCCCAGCCACCCATGCAGGGTACCCTAGGGGTGGATGGGAAGGGGGAGCGGGAGGCTTCCAGGCATCAGCCTATGGCAATACCCGCGTCTCGCCCAACCCCATGACCCATACCTGATCGTCGCTGAAACCAGCGGCGCGCGCCGCCGCAACAAAGCGTTCCGGCGGCTCGAAGGGCGGCTCCTCGGTCAGGCGGATGGTGCCCCAGTGCATGGCTACCAGATTCTTCGCCCCCATATCACGGCCCAGTTGCACGGCCTCTTCCGGATTGACGTGGACGGCGCGCATGATTTTGCGCGGCTCGTAGGCGCCGATGGGCAGCAGCGCCGCGTCCACCGGGCCGTAGCGCGCGCCCATGCCTGCGAAAACCGGGCTGTAGCCCGTATCTCCGGCGAAATAGACCCTGCGCCCGGGAAGGCCCTCGCCGCCGCTGTCCAGGACATAGCCGGCCCAGAGGACGCGATTCTGGTCGAAGAGCCCGCGGCGGGAAAAGTGCACCGCCGGAACCACCGTGATCGTCAGGCCATTGACCTCGGTCGACTGATGCCAGTCCAGCTCCTGAACCTTTGCGTAGCCGGCATCGCGGAAATAGCCTCCCATTCCCAGGGGCACCACTGCCGTGATGCGTTGTTTGTCCTTGAGGGCACCGATGGTGCGCATGTCCATGTGGTCGTAATGATTGTGGGAGACGACGACCACGTCCAGGGGCGGCAGATTCTCGATGCTGATGGCGGGCGGCGCGAAGCGCTCGGGGCCGGCGCCGCCGAAGGGGCTGACCCGAGAGGTCAGGAAGGGATCGGTGAGCACCATTACGCCACCCAGGCGCACCAGAAAACTGGCGTGACCGAGCCAGGTCAGGCTGTCGCTGCCTCCGTCCGGGTCCCCCGCGGCAGCCAGGCCGGCAAGCGCCTCGCTTTCAACGGCCAAGTGCCCTTCCGGGATCTGAAAGTCACCGGAAGAGGTCACGCTGCGCCAGAAAAAGCCGGCGAAATCCCTAAATCCGGCTTCGCGAACCGGGCTGCCCGGTGGATTGCGGAAGCCGTTGTCTGTATGGTGCGCCGGCCTTTCCGGGGAGGGTGAAGGCGTCCCGCCGCAAGCGGTCAGGTATAAGGCCACGACGGTAAAGGCAAACAGGATACAGCCGGGGGCGGCCAGGGATGTTGGTTTCTTCATGGGCCACATCTTAGAGCGGTTTTAATCTGGTTAGAAAGGCTTCAAAGCGCTATCACCTTGGATGCATTTCACCATCATGCGGCACCGAGGACACGATGAGCGGAAAGAGACAAAAGAGGCTGATCCAGCTCTTGCTGGTGCTCCTGGTGCTGCTTGGGGTGGCGATGCTGGCCGTGGGCCTGAAGTGGCGGGCCGCGCACCAGATGGCCGTGGAGGAAAAGGCCCGGGCCATGGAGCAGGTCCGCCTGGGCGGGCCCTTTCGGCTAATTGACCACAATGGCCGGGCGGTGACCGAGGCTGATTACCAGGGCAAATTCCTGCTGCTGTTCTTCGGCTACACTTCTTGCCCGGATGTCTGCCCGCTGACCCTGCAAAACATCAGCGAGGCGCTTGACCTGCTGGGCCCCGAGACCGCGCGGCTGGCGCCCTTGTTCATAAGCGTTGACCCGGACCGCGATAGCCCCCAGGTCATCGCCGACTACCTGTCGAACTTCAACCCCGCCATCGTAGGGCTTACGGGTAGCACCGAGCAATTGGCGGCAATTGCCCGGGCCTATGGCATTTACTTCGAGAAGATCGAGATGGACGACAGCGGGGATTCTGAAACTCGCGGCGCTCATGAGAGCCACATGGCCCATGAGGATTACTATATGAACCACAGCTCCATGAGCCTGCTCATGGCCCCGGACGGCTTCTATGTGACCAACTTTCCCCTCGGTACCGGGCCGGAGGTTATCGCCGCCAAGGTCGCCGAGGCCCTGGAACAGGAGCGCTAGTACGGTATCTGGTGGCGCCCAACAGGGCCTTGCCGTTAGAGTAAGTCCCCGATGACCGGAACGCAGCAGCCCTTTTGGAAGACCACGAGCCTTGCCGCCATGAACGCCCGTCAATGGGATTCTCTTTGCGATGGCTGCGGCCGCTGCTGCCTGCACAAGCTTGAGGACATGGACAGCGGTGAAATCGCCTTTACCGACGTGGCCTGCCGCCTGCTTGATCTTGGCACCTGCCGATGCACGAATTACAGCCAGCGCAAGAGCCTTGTCGCCGACTGCGTGGTGCTGACGCCGGAAGCCGTGGACAGCAGCAGCTGGCTGCCGTCCACCTGCGCCTATGGGATGGTGGGCCGAGGCCAGGACCTTGCCT
>CAYOOG010000029.1:0-22634 GCA_964405515.1 uncultured Alphaproteobacteria bacterium
GAATGCGCCAAATCCTCTCTTTCGTCCCGGACCACTTTTAAGGGTGCAGGTCACGGCGGCAGAGGGATTCCTGTCAACCGGATCACCGACTATTCGGTTCTGGGTCAAGGCGACCTTGGCAAAATGACCGCAAATATGGTCGTTGGCGGGTCGGAGGAAAGAATCCGAACCTTTCGCCTAACCATGAGCAAGGTTGATCCAACGGGAAGTATGTTTGGTCCCTTTCGGGCGACTCGCGCGGCTATTGGTGACATTACACCGCCCACAATTCCTTATGCGCGAGCGACGGGACAGGAACGTGGCGTTACCATCGGGAACAGTGACATTTTTTCATCCCAATTGTTTGATACAACGCGAATATCCGGTGATTTGGAAGAAGGCTGGGAAATTGAAGTCTACCGTAATCAAATTCTGATAGATTCAGCAGTCGTCGGGCCGGATGGCCGGTACGATTTTGCCAACCTTCCCTTGTTTTACGGTACGAATGAATTCGAGGTCGTCTATTACGGCCCGCAAGGTCAGCGGCGCGTCGAGACGAAGACGCTTCATCTGGACTCCAGTCTTGTCAGAAGCAATAAGGCGCAATATCAGGTGTCGCTTTCTCAGCAAGGCAGAAACCTGACTGATTTTTCCGCCGACAAAACATCCGACGACGACAAGTTCCGCGTGGTGGCCCAGTTCAGCAAGGGCATGAGTAAGAACTTGTCCGTCCTCGGCGGGTTTTCAAGCACGTCCGCCGCCGGGAAAAGGTACAATTATTTCAATCTGGGCGCCGCTTTTGCCTTGGATGGGTTGTTCGGACGATTCGACTGGACCTATGACGGCAAATCCGGCAGCGCCTTACAAGCCGTCATGCAAAAGTCACTGGGACCATTAAGTCTCCGTCTCAAGCATCAGCAGTTCTTGAACTTTCTTGAAAACGCTCATTCACCGGACGCCCGCCAGATCGATTTCCGCTCTGAAGCCGGGCTGTTTGGTGCAATTCCCGGGAAGGGTTTCCTACCCACGATTCCCTTCACTTTCTCCGGCACGATGACCCGGGCCGACGGAATCACACTGGTCTCCTTGGGCAATCGTTTCTCGGCCCGTCTCTTAGGCGTGACCTGGACAAACTCCGTGTTCCTGAACCGCTTCAAGGGACTGGATATCAGCACGACAAAAACCACCGGTACGTTCCAGGCCAGCCGAAGCATTCGTCGCATGGTCGTGCGTAGTCTTCTGGAATATGAAGTGCAGCCCCGCCTGACGCTTAGGTCGGCTCGAATGGTCAATACCTGGAACGTCAGCCGAGACCTGAATATAGGCCTTAACTTGATTCAGACGTTTACCGCCAGCAAGCGTACCTCCGCTTCACTCAACGCTAGTTGGAATTTGGGTGGATTCATCATTACGCCCTCGGCCAGTTACAGTTCAGACAAGTCCTACGCGGCTTCGATTCAAGCGAGATTTACCTTGGGCCGGGAACCACGTACCGGGCGTCTTAGCGTCAACCGCGACCTGGTGCCGGATACCGGTGCGGTTTCAGCGCATGTGTTCCTGGACAACAACAACAATTCGGTTTTCGACGATGGCGACGAGCCGTTGCCGGAGGTCAAGATTCAAACGCCAAGGGGGCGCAATCAATCTACAACAGACGAGGAAGGCGTCGCTTTTCTAACGGGGCTCAACTCGTCTGAAATTTCCAAGATCAGTGTGGATCCGATCAGCCTTGAGGACCCGTTCTGGGTTCCCATGGTTGAAGAGACAATCATTCTGCCGCGGCCGGGTTTCACTGAATTAGTGGATATTCCCATTACTGTCGCCGGCGAAGTTGACGGCTCCTTGTACTTGACCGACCCGAATATGGGCGAACGCCCGATGGGTAACGTCAATATGCAAATTCTTAACGCCGAGGGCGACATCGTTGACGAGAAACGCACTGCCTATGACGGATTCTATCTTTTTACGTCCCTGCCGCCGGGCTCTTACACGGTACAGGTCGACCCGGCACGGGTCATTACAAGCAGCCTGGTCGTGGAGCCCTCGGAGTCTGTGAGCATAGGCAGCGAGGGCACCATAATCAGCAATGTCGACCTGATTGCGACGACCACGTCCACGCTGGCGCTGCAGCGCGAATTGGCCTTGCAGAATGAACTCACTGTAGAGCGTGCGATTCTCGCCGATGCCCTGAGCCGCCGGCCCGCCGTTGTCCCGAGGCGTTCCGACGAACAGTTCCGCCACATGGCCGAGGCAAAAGCGGCAGAAGAGAAGGCCCAGGTAGAAGAAGCTAAGGAAGCAGACGCTCAGGAAGCAGACGCTCAGAAAGAAGAGGCTGCTGATGATACGGCTGTAGAGGTGGAAATCCAGCCTGCGCCGCCCGAGCCGAACTTTCCCATCCATCTCGCCTCCTACCGCTCGCTGGATACCGCCGAAGCCGCATGGCAGAACCTCGCCAGTCGCCATTCATCGGTTCTGGGCGGGCTTGAAAAGTCCATCAACAAGGTGGATTTAGGCGCCGCCAAGGGCGTATATTTCCGCCTGAGTGCGCTCACGGGCAGGGATGCGGCGGGGGCAAGAAGCTTGTGCCGGGATCTTGAGTTGCGGAACCAGTTTTGCAACGTGCAAAGCGCCTCGAACTAAAGCGTTTTGCTACCAGATGGGCTCCATCTTGCAGCATAATGCACTCGGCCCTCTGGGCATGGCGTTGCGCCATGGGTATCAGGGGGAAATTGTATTCTGGAGGCCGGTCTGGATTGTACAGTCGGTCGAGAGGTGGCGAAATCGTGACATCTGGATCGGCGGCAATAAGAACTGCGGGCGTACTCGCCTTGACGGCATTAATCGGCCTGAATTTGGGCGCTTGCTCCACGGTTAAGAAATTGCGGGGCAGCGAACCGGTTCAGCGGATCAAGGGGGAAAATCAATCTCTCGACTATCCCGACGATCCGGGTCGCGCCGCCTATACCATGGACCGTCTCGGCCATCGTGAGAAAGTGCCGATCGGCGCGGTGGCGAAATCAGAAACTTCGGCCGAATCGGAGGTCGAACGCAATACGCCCGTTGCTGCAATCTCACCGCAACCGGCACAGCCCCCTTACCTGGGGCGTTCATCGACGGAGCGGCCCAAATCTACGCCCACCGTGGCGGCGCCGCCCGCGCCTTACAAGCGGCCCGATGTTATGTCGAATGCGCCACCTGCCAAAGCACCGGCCGAGGACGCCCCTAAGGGTCCCGTGGGCGCGACGGCGCTTGAGACCAAGGTACAAGATGCGCCCGAGGTAAAGGCCGCGGTCAAGGAGGCAAAAGCCGCACCGGCGACACCGTCGCCTTGGATCAAGGAAGTGGCGCAACCGTGGAAATTGGGTGTTCTACTGGCCTCGTTCAAGACCCGGGATGCCGCACTGGTCGGATGGGAAGGGCTAATAAACGAACATGCCGAGTTGGGGCCGTATTTTCCCTTTATTCAGCAGGTTGAACTGGGTGCCGACAAGGGGGGGACTTTTTTCCGCCTTGTCGCCGCACCGGTCGAGAGCCGCGGGGAGGCGGACAGGTTGTGTGATAAGCTGGAAGCGGACGGACAGTTTTGCCGAATCGCTTTCGCCAGTGGTGAGGTGGAGTGGTAGGGTCGCGTGATTGCGATATGCACCAAATAAGGAATGAAGACTCAAATATGAAAATCAGACATTACTTTATTGTTGCCGCCCTGCTTCTTCTGTCCGCCTGTGCGGGACTTTCGGACCTTGAGAAGGATTCGAAACACCGGTCTACGTTTACGGTTGACGGCCATTCCTATGACGAAATATGGGAGGCGGCATTCGATGCATTTAGCGGCGATCTTCACGTGGTATTCGAGGACAAGGCCTCGGGCGTCATTCGTGGACGTAGCGAAGTAAATTTTTCTGCGCTGTCGGCGGGTGAATCCGTTGCGGTCTTTATTATCCTGCAAGACAAGCAGATCAACAGGTATTGGATTGCCGTTGTTAGCGAGACCCGGTTTCAGCCTAATTTTACGGGGCGGGATTGGCGCTACGAGATTACGCAAAGCATCAAGTCGGCACTTGGTGAGTAATGTCGGTTGGCTTTGAGGCGGTAAGAGGATAAGCAGATTTCAGTTATGTTGGGCCGGTTGCACGATCCGAAATTTGTAGGCTGGTTGGCACTTCTTTGGGGGTGTTTCGGCCTGGCATTTCTTGCCCTCAGTGGTGCTCTGGATTTTCTTGGCAAGGGCGCGATCGATAAAGCGCAGGTAATCGCCGTAATGATAATTCTCGGCGCCGTTGCCCTTTTAGTGGGTGGATTCGGGTTGGTCAGTCAACGCCGATGGGGCGGCTATGTTACCTTGATTTCGGCGGCGGTGCTGCTCGCGGTTTTTGTTCCTGCCGGGTCGTTCTTGATTAAACTGTCCGTACCGATCTTCCTTGCTGCAGTCGAAGGTGTGTTTGCCGGCGAGTGGGATATGTTGGCCACGCTCGCGCTCTCAACCCTGCCTAGCCTATATATTATTATGAGTGGGCTATTGCTGGTCGGCGGGTACTATTGCCGGTTCGCCGGAGATGGCGAACATCGCTTCTGAATAAGAAGACGACGGTTCTTACCTCCCACCAAGCGCAAACTTGATGAACACCGGCCCCTTCAATCAACAGAGAATTTCGGCTGAGGTCTTGCCGCCGCCCGGTGCCGCTATTTGTGTGGAGGTAACGCGGGGCGACTGCGTTGAAAGCTGGCACTCGGTCTTGGCGTCCATAGTGGGCCCGTCCGGGCGGCGGATCGCTGATTGGGGCGACGGTGAGCGTCAGATCATGCCGCGCTCCTCGGCCAAGCCTCTTCAGGCATTACCACTGGTTCTCAGCGGCGCGGCCGACGCATTCAGAGTTGATGAGGAGGAGCACGCCCTTGCCGCCGCCTCGCACAACGGTGAGGCATGCCATGTCGCAAAAGTTGAAGCCTGGCTCGCCCGGCTGGACTTGAGCGTGGCCGATTTGGAGTGCGGGGGTCACGATCCGATAGATGCTGATTCCACCGTTGCTATGCATAGGGAGGCCAGGACTTGTCATTCCGCTCATAACAATTGTTCCGGGCAACACGCTGGATTCTTGACTGTCGCGCGGCACCTGGGCGTGGCGACAAAAGGTTATATCGGCCGAGATCATGCCGTGCAGCAAATGGTAATCAGCGCTGCCGGAGGCATGATGGACTTAGATCTCGGCGCGGCGCCGTGGGGCGTTGACGGCTGTGGCATTCCCACCCTTGCCATGCCGCTATGGCGGCTCGCCTTGGGCTTCGCTCGGCTTGGCGAATCCGCCAACGTGGCAGATGACGGCGACGATGAGCTGGCCCGCGCTGCCGGGCGGATCTACCGCGCCATGTCGGCCAAGTCCTATTATGTCGCCGGACGCGGCCGTCTTGATACCAGCCTCATGTCCGCCGCAAACGGAAAATTCATCTTAAAATCCGGGGCCGAAGGTGTTGTTGCGGCGGCGGTAGCGGGGCAGGGACTTGGCATCGCCCTCAAGGTTCTGGATGGAAACAAGAGGGCGGCGGAAGTGGTGGCCACCGCCCTTCTGGCCTATTGCGGTGCGTTGGACGATGTTGACGGCCTTGATGTGGAAAGCCTCTTAGCGCCTCCCATTAGCAATATTGCCGGTGAAATTATTGGCGAGATACGCGTCGGCGGGGTCTCGGGTGATCGGGGCGTTGCAGAGTAAGTCGTTGATTCATTTGTAGCTTTGAGTTACCTCCCGAAGCGGCATATGATTGCCGCCTGCGGATCGAATACACAACTCGGGCGGCGAAATAGGAAGGATCCCACGGTGGCATTGGCCTCGGTGACCCTGGACGACAAATACACCAAGCCGAGCGGGCGGATTTTCCTCAGCGCCATGCAGGCCCTCGTGCGCCTGCCGCTGATGCAGCGCCAACTGGACCAAGCGGCGGGCCTCGATACGGCCGGCTTTATTTCAGGCTATCGGGGGTCACCTGTCGGCGGGTTCGACCATGCATTGTGGCGTGCCGGCCCGCACCTGGAAGCGCATCAGATAAAATTTCAGCCTGGCGTCAACGAAGATCTCGCGGCGACGGCCTTGTGGGGCACGCAGCAGACGGCGATATTCCCCGGCCCCAAGCACGATGGCGTCTTTGGAATCTGGTACGGCAAGGGTCCGGGCGTTGACCGCTGCGGTGACGTGTTCAAGCATGCCAACGCCTCCGGCACCTCGCCCCATGGCGGCGTTCTCGCTGTCGCCGGTGATGACCATGGAGCGAAGTCTTCAACCTTTCCCCATCAAAGCGACCAAGCCATGATCGCCGCCATGATCCCCGTGCTGGCGCCAGCCAACGTGCAGGATGTCTTGGATTTCGGATTGATGGGTTGGGCGATGTCCCGGTTTTCCGGCTGTTGGACCTGCCTCAAGATTGTCGCCGAGGTGGCCGAAAGTACGGCCACGGTCGATGTCGATCCGGAACGGGTGGTTGTCAACTTGCCGGAAGGGCTGGAAGAACCCCAAGGCGGTCGCGGCATTCGGCTGATGGACCCCATTCACGGTCAGGAAGAACGCCTCATCCGCTATAAATTGCCCGCAGTGCAGGCGTTCGCGCGCGCCAATA
Organism: uncultured Alphaproteobacteria bacterium; assembly: GCA_964405515.1. Lineage (GTDB taxonomy): Bacteria > Pseudomonadota > Alphaproteobacteria > JAPYRI01 > JAPYRI01 > CAYOOG01. The sequence continues at coordinate 6,583 of CAYOOG010000029.1, forward strand.
ACATTGACCACGTGGTCCTCGGCGGAGCGGACGCGCGGTTGGGCATCGCCGCCGCCGGCAAGGCTTACATGGACGTGCGCCAGGCTCTCGAGGTGTTGGGAATTGGCGAGCGCAAGGCGGCGCGCATGGGTTTACGGATTTACAAGATCGGCATGACGTGGCCGCTGGAGCCCGAGGGCGCGCGGGAATTTGCCGCCGGTCTCGAAGAGATTCTTATTGTCGAGGAAAAGCGCCCCGTTATCGAGGAGCAGTTCAGCCGCTTGCTGTTCAACCTGCCCGCGGGCGAACGGCCCCGGATCGTCGGCAAGCGGGACGAGGAAGGACTGGCGCTGTTGCCGGAACACGGCGAGACCACCCCCGCGGCGGTTGCCGCTGTATTGGGCGAGCGCCTCAATCGCCTGGTGGATGACGCGGCTTTGAAAGTGAGACTGGATAGAATATGCAGCCGTGCCGCCTCGGGCGCAGAGCGCAAGCCTGACGCCATTCAGCGCACGCCCTATTTTTGTTCCGGCTGTCCCCATAACACCTCGACGCGAGTTCCAGCCGGTAGCCGCGCCCAGGCCGGAATAGGATGTCATACCCTGGCCGCTTTTATGCCCAACCGCAGCACTTTTACCTACACTCACATGGGCGGTGAGGGTGCGAACTGGATCGGGCAGGCGCCGTTTACCCAGACAGAGCATGTTTTTCAGAATTTGGGTGACGGCACCTATAATCATTCCGGCCTCATGGCGATCCGCGCGGCCGTCGCGGCGGACGTCAATATCACATACAAGATTCTCTACAATGACGCCGTGGCCATGACCGGCGGTCAGCCGGTGGAAGGCCAGCCGGGCGTGGACGACGTTAGCTGGCAAGTGCACGCCGAGGGCGTTAAGCGAGTGGTCGTCGTCAGTGACGACCCGGATCAGTTTACGAGTGTCCGTCTTGCGCCGGATGTCAGGATTTATCACCGGGACAGGCTGGATGACGTGCAACGGGAGTTGCGTGAATTCAAAGGCGTTTCAGTTCTGATCTACGTGCAGACCTGTGCCGCCGAAAAGCGCCGTCGCCGCAAGCGCAATCTGTTTCCGGACCCATCCAAGCGGATCTACATCAATGATTTTGTGTGCGAGGGCTGCGGAGATTGCGGCGAGGCCTCCAACTGCGTTTCGATCAAGCCGCTTGAAACGGTGGACGGGCGCAAGCGTCTAATCGATCAGTCCAGTTGCAACAAGGATTATTCCTGTCTAAAGGGCTTTTGCCCCAGTTTCGTAACCGTCTTGGGCGCCGAACCACGCCGCCCCAGCGGCGCCATCGACGATACGGGTCATGCCCGGTTGCTGGCCGACTTGCCGCCGCCGTCGATACCCGAACGAAAAGGGCCTTACAACATTGTCGTAACCGGCATTGGCGGGACCGGCATTGTCACTGTCGGCGCGCTCTTGGGCATGGCCGCGCACCTAGAGGGAAAGGCGACGACGATTTTGGACCAGACGGGCCTGGCGCAAAAAAATGGCGCCGTCATCAGTCACATTCGTGTTGCCGACAAGGCCGGAGAACTCCACGCCAATCGCGTCGTGCCCGGCGAAGTGGACGCCTTGCTCGGCTGCGATATGGTTGTGGCTGCGGGCGGCGATGCCCTCGGGCTCTTGAGCAGCAAGCGATCCCGCGCGGTAGTCAACGGCCATATGGAAGCAACATCGGCATTCGTTTTCACCCCCGACATGCCGTTTGACAGCGATCCCCTACAATCGGCGATCAAGAGCGCCGCAAGCCCCGACTCGGTGGATTTTGTGGCCGCCAGTGAACTGGCCTTGGCGCTCTTGGGCGATAGCATTGGCACGAATCCATTCATGGTGGGCTTTGCTTATCAAAAAGGCCTTTTGCCGATGGGCGAAGACTCACTGCTCGAAGCCATCGAACTGAATGGAGTGGCGGTCGAGATGAACACGGCTGCGTTTCGCTGGGGCCGCGCCGCTGCGGCCGACTTGAATGAGGTTCTGCGCCTCGCAGCGCCAAATCTTCCACCGGCGGTAGAGGAGTTCGATGAATCCGATTTGGGTGACGTGGTTGAACGTCGCATAAAGCAACTTGTCGCCTATCAGGATGTGGACTACGCCAAGCGCTATCAGGCGCTGGTCAACAAGGCCGTAACGGCCGAGCATGTCGGCGCGGACGGGCGCAGCGGTCTCGCTTTCGCCGTGGCTCGGAATTTTTATAAGCTGCTGACCTACAAGGATGAATACGAAGTCGCCCGACTCTTTACGGACGGCCGTTTCGAGGAGCGCTTGAAAAGCCAATTCGAAGGCGCCTTCAAGTTGCGCTTTCACATGGCGCCGCCCTTGTTGGCCAAGCGCAATCCCCGCAGCGGTCAATTGCAGAAAATGGAATTCGGCCCGTGGATGGTGCGGCTCTTGCGGCTGGCGGCAAAGGGAAAAGTTCTTCGCGGCACGTTCTTTGATTTCTTCGGGCGCATGGCGGAGCGGCGGGCGGAACGGCAACTGATCGAGGATTACGAGGTGCGCATGATCGCGCTTCTGCGCCGGCTCAGCCCGGCCAATTACGACACCGTTGTGGAGATCGCCAATATACCGTCAGTGATACGCGGTTTCGGCCACATCAAGCGGGACTCCATGGAAAAGGCCGAGCGCAAGGTGAAGTTGCTCATGGAGCGTTTCGAGCGCACTTTGGACAGCGTCGCGGCGGAATAGATCCACCGCCGGAATTCAAGTTTTCCCAATATTTTCTGTTACATACGACCTTGCCCGGGTTATGTAATGGGCGATTGAGGTCTCGACGATAGCCGCCTCCGCCTCGCCAACGGGGCGCAGCAACTTGGCCGGACACCCGACCCACATTTCGCCTTTGCCCACCCGCTTGCCTGGGGAGACTACGGCCCCGGCGGCCACAACCGCGCCCGATTCAACCACCGCCCCATCCAATACGATGGCGCCGATGCCGATCAGGACATGGTCTTCAATCGTGCAACCGTGCAGGATGGCGCCGTGGCCGACGACGACACTTTCACCAACAATAGTCGGGTGAACGCCGCCGGTTGTATGAATCACCGCACCGTCCTGAATATTACTGCGGTTACCGATGCGAATGGGTTCCTCGTCGCCGCGAATGGTGCAGTTGAACCAAACGCTGACGTTGTCGCCCAGCTCCACGTCGCCGATGACCGCGGCGCCGGGGGCGACAAATACGTCTTTGCCCAGCTTGGGTGTCCGGCCTTCGAGCGTAATGACATGGCCCGCGGGCCCCGCAGCGTTTTCACTCATGAATCTTTTCCTCGTGCTCTATTTCTGTACCTTGAGGTTTAGCATAATTTCTGTACCTTGAGGTTTAGCATATCGCGCGTCTCGGCGGGCGTTGCAACGTCGCAACCCAGATGTTCAATGATATGCCCGGCGCGCTCCACCAACTGGCCGTTGCTGGCAAAGACACCGCGCTCCAGATAAAGATTGTCCTCCAGCCCGACACGCACGTTGCCGCCAAGCAGAACGGCCTGCGCCGCCATGGGCATTTCCATGCGCGCGATGCCGAAGCCGGCCCAGACCGCCTCGGGCGGCAGCAGATTACGCATATAAATCATGGTCTCGGGATCGGCGGGCGCGCCCCAAAGCACGCCAAGCACCATCTGGTACAAAGGCGGGCCGTCGATCAACCCTTCCTTGACCAGCTGGTTGGCGAACAAGATATCGCCCATCTGAAAGACTTCCATCTCCGGCTTGACGCCGATCTCCTGAAAGCGCTTTGCCATGGCGCGCAGCGTGCGAGTGGTGTTCAAGTAGACAAACTCCATCTCGCCTTCCACCTGGTTGCCCGTGGTCACGTCCAGGGAGCAGATCTCCGGCAGGGTGTCTTCAATATGCCGCACGCGGTCGGCGGCGGACAACATGTCGCTTTCCGGCAAAGCCCGGCCTTCATCTTCGGGGTCGGGCAGGAATAGCGCGCCGCCGCCGCAGGTCACGTTGATAACAATGTCGACGCCGGTCTGGCGCACGCGGTTCACCACCTCGCGGAACAAGGCGGGCTCAAAACTGCCTTCGCCGGTCTCCGGGTCGCGAACGTGCAAATGCACGACGGATGCGCCGGCGGCCGCGGCTTCAACAGCGGAATCGCAAATCTCGGCCGGGGTAACGGGAAAATTGGGGTGTTTAGGGTTGAAGGGCGCGTTGCCCGTAACCGCGCAGGTCAGAATGACTTTTCTTTTCATGTTGGAATCCTTCGGGTTGAAATTAGTCCAGGCGCTTGGCGGCCTCGTCAAGGTGTTGGCGAAGCGCCATCAGCCGGCGGTCGCGCCAGGCCTGACCGCGCTCCACGTCTGTTGTGGGGAAGGTCTTCGTCATGGCGTCGTCGACCTCGCCGATCACATCCATGTCCCAGGGGTAGTCCATGCGCAGCGATTTAGACGCCTCGCGATAGGAGTCTCCGTACATGGTCATATAAGATCGGTATCCCCCGCTGGCGTTCAGGTGCCCGGTCATGAAGGGGCCCATGAAGGCCCACCTGAGGCCGAGGCCGGACGACATGGTGCGGTCCAGGTCTTCGGGCGAGATATATCCTTCGCCGACCAGATGCAGAGCCTCCGCCACGACCGCCGCCTGCAGCCGGTTGAGGGCGTAGCCCTCGATCTCACGGTTCAGGCGCACCGGCACCTGGCCCACGTCGAGCATCAATTGATGAACACGGTCGTATGTGGAATCCGCCGTCCAGGGCGTCAGGCACAGTTCGGTCAAGGGCACCAGATAGGGTGGGTTGGTCGGGTGGACGACAATGCACCTGGGTGAAATCTCCGTGCCGCCCATGAACTTGGAGCCCGGAATGGCAGAGACCGATGAGCCGAACAGAGTTTCGGGGCCCGCCGCCGCCGCCATTTCGGCAAAGACCTGTGTCTTGACGTCGACGTGCTCCTTGACGCTTTCCTGTACGTAGTCGGCGCCTTCGAGCGCCGCCGCCAGCGTATCCACCGAATGCATTCTTGCCGCGACTTCGGCGGCCGACGTAATCAGCCCCGACTCCTCCAAGTCCCCCAGGCTTGTGCTCATCGTGGCCAGCCCTAAATCAACGGCGCCGGGCTGGGCGTCGAACAGGGCGACATCATACCCGGCGCGGGCGAAAACGATTGCCCAGGCGCGGCCGATATTGCCGACCCCGATGCAGCCGATCTTGCCCTTTTTGGGCGCGGATTTTGTCATTATGAGACGTCCTTATGCTCTCGTGCCAGGGCGATCAAATACCACTCCGCCCGGGACAGGTCCTCGGCGATGGCCGCGGCGGCGGCATTGCCGTCACCTACCGCCAGGGCCTTCAAGGTGCGCTTGTGGTAGATGCCGGTGTGGTGGGGATAGCCGGCCTCGGCCACTAACAGATTGAGAACCGGGCCGCATTGCAGCCATAACCCGTCGATGACGTCGAGCAGCACCGGCATTCGGGCGGCGCGATAAATGGCGAAGTGAAATTCGTAGTTGAGGTCGAGCTCGCCCTTGATGTTCCGGGTGGAAACGTGACGGCAGATGTCCCGCTCCAGGCTCCGCAACCGGGACAATTCCTTTTTCGTAATATACCCGGCAGCGGCGTGTGCCGCCTGGCTTTCCAGTTGTCCGCGAAGGGCATAAATCTCGGTCAGGCGCTCCGGTGACGGGGAAGGTACCCGGGCGGAACGGTTCGTCGGGCTCATCTCCAGGGCATTCCGCGCCACGAGCCGAGACAGAGCCTCGCGCACCGGCGTTGGGCTGGTTCCAAAACGGAGGGCAAGGCTGCGAATTGTCAGGGTCTCACCCGGCTCGAATTGACCGCCGCGCAAGCCCGCCCCCAAATTATCGTGGATTTGATCCAGAAGGGTGAATTGGTTGATTTCGGCCAGTTCCATGGAGTCCTCGCAGGTCGCCGCTAATCGGGAAAAAATGATATATCATATTACAAATTCTTTGTCCGCGCATTATCTTGCGCCACCGAAGGCCGGGTTTCTTTACGCCGTGGCCGTGTTGCGTCTCTTAGCCGATTTGCCACATCGCCAGGCGAGACACGCCTTGCCACGGCACAAATTAACCTCGGTCAAATGGTTCAATTAGGGTCGGAAAGACTCTAATATCGCGGCAAAATGGCGGCGCGCCTTGGCAAGGATGTCAAGCGGCGGCCACAAGAGAATGGAGTGCGGACCATGGAGACGCTGTTTATCGGCGGCAAACTTTTCGACGGTGAAAATGAAATCCTGGACGGTCAGGGCGTGCTTGTGGACGCCGGGCGGGTCGTGCGGACGGCCCCGGCGGGTGAGTTTTCAGGCTTTGCGGGCTCCACCGTCGATACCAGCGGTGGCACGCTGATGCCCGGCCTTATCGATTGTCACGTGCATCTTGTGGGTAACGGTGCGCCCGATCTCTGGCGTGATCTAATGGGCGCCCCACCGGGGCGCATCGTCATGACTATTGTCGACAATTGCGTGAAAAGCCTGCGCGGGGGTGTTACCGCCGTGCGCGATTGCGGCGGTAAGGATCATCTGGAATTCGCGGTGCGCGACGCCATCAACGCCGGTCAGCTTCTTGGGCCGACCATTTATGCCTGCGGCAAGATGGTTTGCATGACCGGCGGCCACGGCAATCCGATCGGCCGTATAGCGGACGGGGTGGAGGAAGTGGTCAAGGCCGTGCGGGAACAGATTCACGCCGGTTGCGACCTGGTCAAGATAATGGCCACGGGCGGCGTGCTCACGCCGGGCGTGCGGCCCGAGGACGCCCACTATAGCGCCGAGGAAATGGCCGCCGGAATTTCAGAAGGCCACCGTTTTCGCCGCCGCTGTGCCAGCCACGCGCAAGGCTCCACGGGAATATTGAACGCCGTGCGCGGCGGCATCGATTCCATCGAGCATGGAATCTGGCTGACCGAGGAATGCATATCGGAGATGATCGAGCGCGGCACTTATCTGGTGCCGACCTTGGCGGCGGTGCACAACATCCTCAAGCACAAGGATGACGGTATTCCCGACTACATTGTGGACAAGACGGAACGGGCCTCCGAAAGCCATCATGCCTCCATTTCCGCGTTCTACAAGGCGGGTGGCAAGATCGCCATGGGCACCGATGCCGGAACGCCCTTCAACCCCCACGGCGAGAATGCCTACGAACTGCAATGCATGACCGAGGTCGGAATTTCCAATTTGGACGCGCTGATAATTTCAACGCGCAATGCCGCCGATTTGGTTGGGCTGGAAACCCAGGGCCGCGTGGCCGAAGGCATGGAGGCGGATTTCCTCATCGTCGACGGTGATCCGGCGGCGGATATCAGCCAAGTCGCGGACCTCGCCAACCATCGTGCGGTCTTCAAAGGGGGAGTGGAGGTCTTGGGCGTGAACGGTGGCGTACAACAGATTCAGAGGGCGGCGGAATGAACGACCTCACCGCGTCGGCGGAGCAGCAACGGCACAACCGGCAGATCGCCTATTGGCTGGCTTTTTGCGCCGTTCTTGTGTTCGCCATGGTGATCTTGGGTGGTGTCACGCGCCTCACCCATTCCGGCCTCAGTATGGTGCAATGGCGGCCCGTCACCGGCTTTCTGCCGCCTCTGGGTGAGCAAGCTTGGCAGGAGACCTTCGACAATTACAAGAAGTTCCCCGAGTACCAGAAGATAAACCTCGGCATGACACTGCCGGAGTTCAAATCCATCTTCTACTACGAATATTCGCACCGGGTATTGGGGCGAATTATCGGCCTGGTATTCGCCATACCGTTTTTGTACTTCGTCGTGCGCAAGCGCGTTGGCCGACGTTTGTTTTGGAAGTTGTTGGCCATGCTGATATTGGGCGGGCTGCAAGGCGGTCTCGGCTGGTACATGGTCAAGAGCGGCCTTGTCGACCGCCCGGATGTCAGCCACTACCGACTGGCGGCGCACCTGGGGGCGGCGCTCGCGATCTATGGATTTATTCTTTGGGTCATGATGGATTTGCTGTGGCCTTCGCCGCGGGGCGGCGCCATCGCCGGCGCAATGGGTAGTTACGCGCGCGGGCTTGTCGGCGCTATTTTCCTGATTATCTTGTCGGGGGCCCTGGTGGCCGGGCTGGATGCAGGGTTCGTCTACAACACCTTTCCGCTGATGGACGGCGGCTTCGTGCCGCCGGACATGTTTGCCTTGTCGCCGACGGTCGCAAATTTCCTCGACAACCGCTCCACGGTGCAGTTCGACCACCGGCTCTTGGCTGAATTGTTGATCCTGGCGGTATTGGCATTTTGGTGGGCGGCGCGGCGGCACGGGCCCTCCGGGCGTACGGCCATGGCGCTCAACGTTTTTCTCGGTGCGGCGGTGGTCCAGGTAGCGCTGGGCATTTCGACACTGTTGCTGGTGGTGCCCGTGACCCTGGCCGCCCTTCATCAGGCCGGCGCTCTGGTTTTGTTTGCCGCCGCCGTTTGGGTCGCCTTCGAGTTACGCCAAACCGCGGCATGAGAGAACCCCACGGGCCGCCGGAATTGCCCGTTGGGTGCGAAGACGCAAGCATCGTAACCAGTGACGGCACGTGTCTGCGCACCGCCGTTTGGGTGGCCGAAAATGCCCGAGCTTCGATCTTGCTGCTGCACGGGCGCGGCGAATTCATGGAAAAATATGCCGAGACCATCGGCGATTTGTTGCGGCGCGGATTTTCGGTCTTCTCCATGGACTGGCGCGGCCAGGGCCTGTCGGACCGGCCCTTGGAGGACCGCCGCAAGGGTCACGTCGACGAATTTCAAAGCTACGTGGATGATTTGGCGCAGTTTGCCGAGGACGTGGTCGGACCCAGGGCCGCCGGCCCGGTGATCGCGCTTGCCCACTCCATGGGCGGGCACATCACCTTGCGCTATCTTCACGACCGCCCCAACCGGTTGGCCGGGGCCGTACTTTGTGCGCCCATGCTCGGCCTGCCCACGTGGCCTCTGCCGCCTGCAGCCGCCGCCGGTCTGGTCTCGGTCACCCGGATGATCGGGATGGAAAGACTGCCCATGGTGATGCCCGCTGCTTTTTCCGCCAGTATTGGGCATTTCACCGGCAACCGCCGGACGACCGACCCGGTGCGTTTCGAAGTTGAAGGCGCCTGCTGCCGCCGCAATCCCGATTTGGCCGTCTGCACGCCGACCTGGGGTTGGCTCGACGCTGCTTACCAGTCCATGGAACTGGTGGACCGACGGGATTATGCAAAGGCCATAGAAGCGCCGGTGCTGATCGTTGGCTCCAGCGATGATCATATTGTCTCGACGCCCGTGGCCCGTGACTTTGCCCGATGGTTGCCCAAAGGGGAGTATCTGGAGGTGACCGGCGCGCGCCACGAGGTTCTCAGCGAGCGCGACGAGCTGCGGGATATTTTCTGGGCCGGTTTTGACCGCTTCGTCGATGGCTTGCTCTAAAGCGCGGTGGCCAGAATCTCCATCGCCGCTTTGTGCAGTTGCGTGTTCCCGGCGGCGACGACCAAGCCGCCGTCCTCCGCCCGGCCACCGTCCCAGGTTGTGACAACGCCGCCCGCGCCCTCGATGATCGGGATCAGCGCCTGGATATCATAGGGATTGAGATCACCTTCCACGACCAGATCCATAAAGCCATGGGCCAGCATGGCGTAGCCGTAACAATCAAGCCCGCCGCGCGTAAAGGCGCAACGCTCCCGTAGGTTCCCGAATGCCTCGTGTTGGGCCTCGGTCTTGAACATGTAGGCGTCGGTGCAGGCAAGTCGCGCCTCGGCGAGATCCCGGCAGTCCCGCACCGCAAGCTTGTTGCCGTTCAGAAACGCGCCGTCGGGACCGCCGCTGAATCGCTCACCTGTATGGGGCTGGTCCATGACGCCGGCCACGGCTTGGCCGGCAACATTGATGCCGATCAGTACACCCCAGGTGGTGAGGCCGGAGACGAACGACCGCGTGCCGTCGATGGGGTCGAGAACCCAAGTCACCTGTCCGTCACCTTCGATGACGCCGTGCTCCTCGCCCAAGATGCCATGGCTCGGGTAGGTCTCCTGGATCAGGGCGCGCATGGCGGCTTCGGCCTCACGGTCGGCGGCGGTCACCGGGTCGTAGAGCTCGCCCTTGCCCTGCTTGTTAACAACCTCCAACTCGGCGCGGAAATAGGGGAGGATGACCGCCGCCGCCGCGTCCGCAAGCCTGTCGGCGAAGCCGAGGAGTTCCCGAATGTCCGTATCGCTGATTTCAGATGCCATGGTGCGGCGAATGTAGCCCAGAGTTGGTCATTCCACCAGAATGCTGTCCCCGGGCGCCATGACCCCGCCTTTAACCACCTCGGCGTAGAGGCCCATGTGGATGTGGCCGAAATGTTGCGCCAATGACTTGGGAATATTCATGTCCCGTGCCGCCGTGGCGAGGTTGACGTTGGTGGCGCCGCAGCGCTCGATGGGCTTGACCCCCTTCAGTACGGCGCCGCCGGCGCGGAAAGTACAGTCGACCCAACCGAATTCGGCCCAGGGCGCGGCGCCGTCAAACAGAACGTTGCCGCGAAAGCGCAAAGGATCTACTTCGCCGCCCACGGCTTCCTCAAGTTCCCGTACGCTGGCCAGATTGATGAGTGATACGACCTTTACCGGCACGTCGGACATGGAATGACCGGGCGCGCCAAGAATCCTCACCGGGCCCTGCGCCTCGCTGATCAGGAACTCGCTCAGGAAAAGTTCCAGGGGCGCCCGAAGGTTGGCGTCATCTAGAACGCCTTCGGCCACGACCCGGCCATCCTGGAGCAGCGACAGGGCAACCGTTTGGGCGTCAAAGCGTGCTTCCAGCAGGGCCAGTCTCTCATGGCGCAGCAGCACGAGGAATTCCGTTTTCGGCAGATAGCGGGGGGCTTCCGGGTCGAAGGCACAGCCTGGCGGCGCCAAGGCGAAGGCCCGGTCCCAGGGGACGGTTCCGCCGGGGGCCACTTGCGCCTCATCCAACGGCTGGCCGTTCAGGCCTTTGACCGGAAATGTGAAAAGCCCGGTAATCGTGGGACTGCTAAAAGAGCCGCGCATACCAGCCCTATTCTCCGGCGCGCAATTCGGGCACCCGTAACAGACCGGGCTCGATGGCGGCCATGCCTTCCATGAAATTGGTCATATCCACGGCCAACTTATCGAATCCGCGGGTTCGCTCCATGGCCCCGGGCGTGCCCAGGTTCAGGTACAGGGTGCGGCTCAACTCCACCTGGATGGCGTGCATACCCTGGCCGGGCCGGCCATAGAGACGGGTGCTGTAGCCGCCGGCGTAGGGCGTGTTTCGCCCCACGGTGTAACCCATGCTTTCCAACAACCGGCGCGCGGTTGCCGTGACCAGGGGCGCGCAACTGGCGCCGTACCGGTCGCCCAGAATGACGTCGGGCAGGGGTGGCTCGCTTCGGCCCGGGCCGGGCATGGAATGGCAGTCCACCAGCACGGCGTAGCCGAAGCGGTTCGTGGTCTCGTCCATGAGATCGGATAGGCGCTGGTGGTAGGGCACGTGCAGACTTTGGATACGGTGTTCCACTTCCGCCAGGGAAAGCTTGTTGCGGTAAATCTCCTTTCCGTCGGCGACCAGCCTGGCGATGGTGCCCAGCCCTCCGGCCACCCGGCGCGAGCCGGTATTGGCGTGGGGCGGCAGGGCGTCCTCAAACATCTCGGGATCGAGTTCATAGGGCTCGCGGTTCACGTCCAGATAGGCGCGGGGGAAGTGGGCCGCCATCAACGGCGCGCCAAGGCCCGGGGCGGCGGCGAAAATTTCATCGACGAAAGCGTCTTCCGAATGTCGGAGAGTGTCGAGGCCCAGGTTTGAACTCGCCAGAAAAACTTCTGAGTAGTGGGCGCCCGAATGGGGTGAGTTGTAGATAAAGGGGATGGACTGGACAGGCGGGTGCGTCACCTCGAAGGGCGGGTCGGTCCAGTCCGGGCCTTTAAAGCGTCGGAACCCCATGGGCCATGCCTATAGCACGGAATCGGTATCCGGTGAACGTCGCCATTTCATACTTTAGTTGGTGACTTGCAGTCCCGACGCCAGCATAGCCTGCCTTAATTGCTGCTGTTGGTGTTCGAAGAAAGTCAGTTTAGGCATTCTCAACTCGCCGCCGGTCATGCCGACAAGTCCTTCAGCGTACTTCCATTGCTGGAAATTATAGAGCCCCATGCTGGCCGATGCGACTGCAAGCCCAACCACCGCCTTTCGCAGGGGATCCATTTCCCAATAGAGCTCCATTGCAGCGTCCATCTGGCCGTCCTGGATCAGGTTAAAAAGCCTGACCGATCGTTGATCATCGGGCGTCTGATGCATTTGCCACGGCGCGGACCCCGACCATTGCATTCCGTATTTTCTGATGAACGTCGGCCAAGCGTCGTCAAAAGGATAGCTGATGCAAATTTTGTCGCCGAAAAGGCGGAAGCACTCGTCGATCCAGGTCCATTCGAGAACACCGATCTTCATGGCGACGACGTTCTCGATATCCGCCATCTTGTCGAGACATGGCGCTGGAATCCTCATCGGGAAAGGGAAGTCGTCCTTGACCGAGGGAAATAGCACGACCGCCAGATTTGTAGCGTCGCATATGGCCTTTGTGTAATCGTAAACTTCTTCCGGTGTTCGCGGGTGGTAGTTCGGCGGGTAGCTTATCATCAAAGAGTCGCACCCAACGGCCTCGGCGTGTTGCGCCATTTCGATGTTTTCTTCCAACGTGTAGTACTTGAGCGCCAGCGTGACGCCGATTTCTCCTTTTGCCTCGTCGGCCATCCACTCAATGACCTTCTTGTCTTCTTCCTTGCTGGTGCCGGCCTCCGTGACCAGGCTTATGCCGAAAAGGCCGTGCCGGATTAACTCCCGCACATCGTGGCGCACACCGTTTTCGTCGAGGGCGAGTTCGTCCGGTGTAAAGGAGGGCAACAGGGTGCCATCGAGGCCTTTGAAAAAATCCTTGGCCCAGTCCTTGGCTTCGCTTTTTGAATAATTCATGGCTCTGTTATTGCTCCTGTTGCTTGCTTGTCACATTAAGGCGTGTAGTTCTCAATCAGGTTGAAGGCCCGTTTCAGACTCAGGGCGTCATTGCATCCGTCGCCGATCATTGACACCCGTGCGTCCCGGAACAGTTTTTCGACAAGACAGTCCTTGCCGAGGCCGAAGGCGCCGTGAATTTGCACGGCGTCATTGGCAACCTCGAAGGCGGTCTGCGTGCAATAGACCTTTGCCGCCGTGCTGTACTCGATCGGCGCCGGGTTTCTTGGAGCGAGGCAATATTTCGCCGCCGCCCTGGAATAGGCGCGCGCGGCTTCAACCTTGGTGAACATGTCGAACAGCTTTTTCCGTATATTGGCGTGCTCGGCGATCGGTCTGCCGCCCTGAATCCTCTGTTGTGAGTAATTCAGAGCCTCTTCGAAGGCGGCGCGGGCGACCCCGGTAAAGACGATCGCCACTGAAAGTCCGCCCATGTTGAGGAACTGATCGGCGGCCATTTCGTAGGTCTTGGGCCCTACGAGCATGTAGTCCTTCGGTATCCGCACGTCGTCAAAGAATATTTCACATTGGGGAAAATCCCGCGTGCCGAGCAATGAAACCGGGCTTCCGCGCGTGACGCCGGGCAGGTCGAGGGGGATGACGGCGAGGCCGCCCCCGGCCATGTCTCCGCCGCTGTCGCACACGGTGAGCCACGTCATGGCCTGTGTCGCCGCCGGCGCGTTTGAAACCCAGGCCGCCTTTTGACCGTTGATGATCCATTCGTTGCCCGCGGGCACCGCCCTGGTATTGAAGGCAACCTTTGGGTCGTGAGAGCCGCGAGTGAAACAGAGAAGCGCGTCGGATCCGTGGTCGGGTTCTGAAATGGCGGCGCAGGAGACGATGGCCGCATCTGAATCGGCGACAAAAGGCATGACGATGTCATCCAGCAGGCGCCGGCATTTGGGCTTATGGGCGAGCGCGGCGGCGGCGGGAAAAGTATCGGAGAAGATCGAGAGCGCGAGCCCCGGAGAGCCCCAACCGAACTCTTCGAACAGGATGTGCATCTCCAGCGGCCCCGCCCCAAGCCCGCCTACCGCTTCGGGGAGCGCGGCCAAGTGATAGCCCTGCTGTCGCGCCTTCCTCTTGGCCTGCCACCACACGGAGTCCGCCGCAACGATCTCATCGGCAGAGGACATTTCATGGACTGCCCGGCCCGCCGGACGAATGACGTCCCTGGCGAAAGCGTGTGCGGCGTCCTTTAGGAGCCTCTGCTCTTCGCTCAACTCGTCGTCCAGATCGAGATACATTTCTTCTCCTGTCGTCGGGACGTTGCCCGGTCAGGCCGCGGGCAGGGCCTTGCCCGTCGCGGTTTTCTCGAAGCCTTGCAGATTGGTCTTCAAGATATTGAGGGAGGCAATGAACCGATCCGTTTCGCGTTCCGACAGACCGGCCAGAAGGCCGTCCGCCATCTCCCCGGCAACGTTCTTCATCAGCCCGGTTACGCCCTCGGCGCGTGCCGTCAGATGAACTTTGTTGACTCGCCGATCTTTGGGATCGGAACGCCGCTCGATCCAATTCTTGTCCTCAAGCCGGTCGAGAAGTTTGCCCAGGGCCACCAGCCCGTATTCGCAAGTGTCCGCCAATTCCGATTGGGTGACACCGTCCTGATGGGAAAGCATGGCCAACACGTTCCATTGGGCGCGCGTTAGCCCCAAGGGTTTCATGCGGCGGTCGTAGGCCCTGTTGATAAGCCGCGCCACCTCGTGAACAAGGAAAGCCACGTTGCGGTCGAAAGGAGCGAATTCAGCCATGCCACAGCTTATACTAAACTAGTAAATAATAAACAAGTTTATTAATTTTCGCGAGCCCATAAGAGGTGGCAGGCGCCTTCTATTTGCAAAGGCAAGAGAACCAAGATTCACATCGACCGGGCCGCACGAAATCCCTACACTCCCGCCCGAATTTCAGTGCATTGAGAGGGAAGAAGGCAAATGTCCACAGCGAAATCAGACAGCAACGAATTCGACGGCAAGATCGTTGTCATTACCGGTGGCACCGGCGGCATCGGCAGTTGCGCCGCCCGCCATTTCGCCGAAAAGGGCGCCAGGATCGCCATTCTGAGCAGCTCCAGCCTGGACAAAGCCCAGGCCGCCGTTGATGACTTGACCTCAGCCGGCCACGAGGCCCGGCCCTATCTTTGCAACGTGAATAAGGTGGACGATATCAACACCACGGTTGCCGCCGTGGTGAAGGATTTCGGCACCGTCGACGTGCTGGTCAATTCGGCCGGTTGCGACGTGGCCACGATCATGGGCGAACTTGATGAGACCATTTTTGACAGTATTTTGGGGGTCAACTTAAAGGGCAGTTTTTTCACGATCAACGCGGTCACGCCGATCATGAAGGAAAAGGGATACGGCAAGATCGTCAATATCAGCGCCATGACCTCCGAAAGGCCGCTGACCGGGATCAGCGCCTACTGTGCCGCCAAGTCCGGCGTTAACACGCTGACCAGGACCATGGCCTGGGAACTTGGGCCCCACGGAATCAATTGCAATGCGGTCTCGCCCGGCAATACCCTGCACGGCATTTTTGCCGAAAAACTTCAAGACCCCATGTTCGACGGGATCCGGGAGTGGCAGAAACGCAACGTGCCCAGAGAAGATCCGTTCCTCACCCCCGACCAGGTGGCCGGGCCCATTGTGTACCTGGCATCGGACGCGGCCGACGGCATCAACGGCGTGATCTTGCCGGTCGACTACGGCATGATAGCGGCCTATGACGGCAAGGCGCTCGCCGATTTATTGAATCCGGCGCTGCTGTCGTATGATATCTCTTAGACTTGCCCGGCCCGGCTGTTTTGCTTATATATCGGGCTTGGTTAAGGGCGCATAGCTCAGCGGGAGAGCACTACGGTGACATCGTAGGGGTCGTTGGTTCAAACCCAACTGCGCCCACCATTTCTTGTCAATAATCAGGTTTTGCCGCTGTCGCGCCTACCCGGCCTTCCAGCCCATACAATAAACCGGAGGGTACGCTGGCAGCGCACCCTCCGTTCGTATTTCACTGGCCGAATAGCGGCCCCCGGCAGGGGTAGGTCAGGCCAGAAGTTCGCTGACGGTCTCGAGAAAGTGCTCGATGGATATGGGCTTTGACAGCATGGCGTCACAGCCTGAGTCC
>CAYOOG010000030.1:0-19816 GCA_964405515.1 uncultured Alphaproteobacteria bacterium
CACCAGGGCCACTAAAATGATCATTCTGCGCATGTTATCCCCGGCTTTGCTGCTTATCCAATTGAACTCCGGGCGCACGTTAGCATAAAGCGACGCCGGACTGCATGGCCGCCTTGCCCGGCCCGCTCATTCAGCCTAGGTTAATGCCGCAAAGTAGAACTTGAGGGAGAACGCTGTGACCCGTTTCGCCACGTCGACCATTATTCTGCACTGGCTCATGGCCTTCATGATAATTACCTACCTAACGGCTGGTATATTGGTGGGAGAACTGACACCACACCAGAAATTCACGGCGCTCAAGGTGCACAGCGGCGGCGGCCTAATAATTCTGGCTCTGGCCTTCTACCGGATTTACAACCGGCGAAAAAAGGGCGTGCCCGAATATCCCGACACCATGCCCTCATGGGAAAAAAAGGCGGCAAAGGGCAACACCCATTTGCTTTACGCACTGATGGTTTTTCAGCCCCTTGTGGGGTTGCTCCATGCCGCAACTTATACGGAATTTCACGTAGTGGCCTTCGGCGCCCTGGACTTGACCACCCTGCTGCCGTCGGGCGAAGGCATCACCGAGTTCTTTCACGTGCTGCACGGCTTGGGAGCACTGCTCCTGATAATCTGTATCAGTCTTCACATATTGGCGGGGCTAAAACACCTGCTCATCGACCGAGACAAGGTTATGCACCGCATGCTGCCGTTCTTCAAAGTGGATTGATTCCTACTGGAAGAAGAGGACTCTAACCCCCGGAGTCCCCGGCGGTATCCTCGACGACCTGGTCAGAGCTGGCCTCGCCGCCCGAAACATTATCACCGCCATCCGGTCCCATTTCTTCGCCATCCGGCCCCAGTTTCTTTTCCTGACGCGCCGCAGCCTTGGCTTCCCGCTTGGCCTCGCGTTTGGCGGCCTTATCTCGTGCCCGTTGATTCTTCTCGAAACTGTAATTGGTGCGGCGCGCCATCAGCGTCTCCCTTGATTGGAATTCGCCTCCAATATAGCGATTTTGGGCGGCTTATCCAGTAAGGGGTTGCAACCAGGGCTCCCGGACCTATTCAGACGATTTCCTCGTCGAAGGGCAAACGAGCAAGGCGGTCTTCGATCTCCAATACCCAGAGGTCCGGGTCGCGGGCGATCTGACGCTCGATATGTTCATCCGCCTCCGCTTCGGGCACCGGGTCCGGCCCCGTGGCGCGCATCCACGCAGGGGCACCATCAAGACTGACGGTGCGGATCAAGACCTCGCAACCCTCCCCAAGGCGGTTCATTTTCAGGGCTACGGCACCGGCGTGGGGATCCCCCGGGCGCGCCACCACGGCCGGAACGCCATCGGCGTCGCAAAGCCGGATCGCCGCCTGAATCCAGGTCTTCGTTCTAAGTTTGGGCTTGGTCATGGATGCTGCTCGGTCATCCGGAACGATTCTAACAGAGCGCCGTGCCGCCGCAACTTCTCTTAACAGAGCGCCGTGCCGCCGCAACTTCTCTTAATAGCCACCCTTCTTGCCGGTACCGAGGTAAGTGAATTCCCAGCTCACATCGAACGGCGCCCACCATTCGGCAGTGCCGGTCTCCTTATCGGTGTGGCGCGGGAATGCCGTCGTGACCGGGGGGCTTATGGTATAGGTCAAGCGATACTTCCCAACGCCGTCGAGTTTGACGTTGTCGCCGTAATGGGGGCCGTCGGAAGCCACCATGGGCACAAACGAACCCGAGGCGGACCAGCCGGTTCCAATTTTTTCGATGCTGAAGGCGACGCCGAGATAGGGAATCCAGGCACCTTCGGCGAAACCGTTCTCGTTGCCCGCGAGTGCACCAATATCGGCCTCCAGGTGAATATCACTCAATGGCGCGCCCTGCGGCCGGGACGACATCATGACCGGCTGCAGATATACCGCGCCAATATTCATGCCGTTTACCTCCACCGGCTCGCCGATGGATGATTCGCCTGCCTTGGCCGCGGCGGCGGCAAGAAATGCGGCCACGAAAACAAGGGCGACCGTAAGAAAACTTGAGCGCATGAATTTACCTCCGTCTGTCTTCGTCCATCAAATGCCGACGATCGCTGGCCACCAGGCGGCGGTGACCACGGCGCTGCCGAACAGGCCGGGGATCATGGGTAGCCAGCGCCCGCGCGCCGCCACCCCTTGACCCGCCAGTATGCGATTGGCGAGCCAAATGCTCCACACCAGACTGGCGGCAAAAAGACCAAGTCTCAGGACCATGGCGCTGCCGCCCTGGCCGGCTCCGTGGGCCTCGCCAAAGAGCGCCTCGCCAACGCCCAGGACAAGCGAGATCATGGCGATGGGCGCGAACTGATAGCCAAGCTCGGTCCACAATGTTGGCAGCTCACCTTCAGCGCCGGCCCGCCGCGACAGCAACGCCGCCAACAAGGTCGCCAGCGCCAGCGCCAATGCTATGGCCAGCATGAAACCAAGCATGAAGCCGCTGATCGTGAAAAAATCCAGCCAGTTGAAGACCTCGCGCCGTTCCGGGTGGACGCTCATCAGCCAAGCGGGACCCGACTCCCCGATCCAGTATTGCCCTCTTTCAATAAACCAGGCACCGGCGGACCGCCGCAAATCCTGATAGAAATCGAGCATGAGCCAGTTGAAACCACCGAGCGCTACCCCGGAGCCAAGGAACAGGAACCATACCTCCGATCTGTTGGGGTGATGGCGCCGGATTTCCTCGACTTCCCGTCCCGGGCGCCGGAAGTTCAGTTCCACCCCGGCCCTGGCCCCTGGCCGGACGCACCTGAAGCATTCGATGCAGTGACGGGATTCCTCTTTTCTGCGGGTGTCCACGAACAGCGGACAAGGGCCGTTCTTCTCGTAGCGGTCGCCGCCGGATTTTCTCAGCTTGGGGCGAAATTGCACGGCGCCAAGACGCGAAAAAATACCCAGCAAGAGGCCGATCGGACACATGTGCCGGCACCAGGCGCGCTTGCGCTTCGAATACAGAAATCCGATCACGATCGCCGCCGCCATGGTGCCGCCGAAAATCTCTGCCATGGCTTCCGGATGGTCCCTGACGCCGACCGTCTGGCCCAGAACAGTAATGAAAATAAAACTGGCGATGGGAGTTCCCTCCCAGCGCAGCCAAGCCGGGACCCGCCATTGCGGGCCGAGCTTGTTGGCCCATTCGCCGGCCGCGCCCATGGGGCAGAGCAGACCGCACCAACTGCGGCCGGTGAACACGGTCGAGAGCAACACCAGGGGGAACCAGAAGCCCCAAACGACCGCATTTGCGAACGGCGTGAAATGCTCAAGCGCCCCCGCATCCTGGGCGGGCTCCGGCAGGAACAGCGGTCCGGCGATCAACGCGAAGAAGGCGCAGAACATGGCCGCGTGCACGTACACCAACCGGCCACGATGCCGTACAAAAAACGCCTCGACGGCCAGGACCACTGCTGGTCGCTGGTTATCGAAGCCGCTCATTGCCTGGTTGCTTGTCGTCTCACGCACCTCACTCGCGCCTCACGGATTGGTCCAAACGGGATAGGTCTGCTTCACAGCGCGTAAGATACTGTAAGCGCTAGTCATTCGCAATTGCAGACTGTACAAGCTATTGTCCGCGTCCGCTTTGACCTCAATCAAGGCTCTTGTGAGTGCAGGCCACCGGCGCGGACGCGAGCTCGCCTTTCGGTCTGGCGAATAATGCCAATTGCCTGCCGTCCTTGAGTTTGATCAAGGACCGCCATTAACCCGTCGATTACCCATGAACGATAGTATGGGCCGGAGCGGCTCACCGGCGCCTCGCGGCGGCGCAATCGACTTGAAAGGACTGAATTGATGAAGCTTACGGATGCGCTGCTCGGAGAGCACGGTGCAATCTACGCATTGTTCGACCATACGGAGAGCGCCCTGGCGGACGCAGGGACCTTGGCCGATGTGCAGCTGATTACGGCCAGCCTAAGTGCAGTATTGGCGGGACATGCGACCATTGAAAACGATGTGCTTTTTCCCGCCCTCGAAGAAGTCGTCGGGCCCGACGGGCCGCTTGCGGTGATGCGGCGTGAACACGACGATGTTGACCGCCTGCTCAAGGAAATTGAGTCCGCCGGGGAATTGGAGGAAGCTGCGGATTACTTGCGTACTCTGATCGCCCTGGCCCGCGATCACTTCACCAAGGAAGAGCAGGTTCTGTTCGGCATGGCCCAACAGGCCCTGGGTGACGACAAGTTAGAGGAAATGGGCCGCAAGTGGTCGGAGGCCCGCAAGGTCTTCACGTTCTAGGCTGCCAGCCCGGCCGCCGATTAGGCCGCTCTTGGGCTTCCGCGACGCTTGGATCTACGGACCTGACCGGCCTTGGATGCCTTGGGCTTGCCGCGATATCGGGGCTTCTTGCCTTTTCGGGCCTGTCCATTCTTGGCCCCAGCCACCTTATTTCGCGGCGACCAGCTCGACACTTCTGATTCATCGGCCGACGACGCACCGTTGACCATGAGGTTCTCTTTTTCCAGAGCCGTCCCGATCAATTTTTCGATGTCGCGAAGGCAGCCGCGTTCCGTGCTGTCGCAAAGCGAGAACGCGACGCCGCTTTTCCCGGCTCTCGCGGTCCGTCCAATGCGATGGACGTAGGCCTCGGGTACATTCGGTAACTCGAAGTTAACGACGTGAGAGATGTCATCCACATCGATCCCGCGGGCGGCAATATCCGTCGCAACGAGGATATTGATGCGACCGGACCGGAAATCCGCCAGAGTCCGCTCGCGTTGTCCCTGGCGCTTGTTGCCATGGATCGCCGCAGTGGAGAACCCCGCCTTTTGAAGGTGTCGCATTACCTTATCGGCGCCGTGTTTAGTGCGCGTAAAGACAATCGCGCGCCGAACATCTTCGTGCCCAAGAAGATCCGCCAGTAGGCGGCGTTTACCGGGCTTGTCGACGAGAAAGACTTTCTGATTAATGAGCTCGATCGGCCGCGCTTGAGGAGCAACGGAGATTTCAGACGGGTCCTTCAGAAAATCATTTGCAAGACCGCGAATCTGCTTCGGCATCGTCGCCGAGAGCAGCAATGTCTGCCGCTTGGGCGGCAGCTTCGCCATGATGCGGCGAATGGCCGGTAGAAATCCAAGATCCATCATCTGATCTGCTTCATCGAGAATCACGGTCGTCGTGTGATCGAGACGAATTGCGCCCGAGGACATGTGGTCCTCGAGCCGGCCCGGCGTCGCGACGATAATATCGACGCCCCGCGCCATTGCCCGGATCTGTGGCCGCGGCTTCGCGCCACCAATCACCAGCGCCTTGGAATGCCGAATAGCCCGGCCATAGGCGCCAATGCTGTCGATGATCTGAGCGGCGAGTTCGCGTGTGGGCGCCAGGATAAGCGTGCTGCAGCGTTTGGAAGCAGGCCGCGCACGCGCGCTTTTTATCCGATGCAAGAGGGGTAGAACAAAGGCGGCGGTCTTGCCGGTCCCTGTTTGGGCAATGCCGACAATGTCTCGTCCGGCAAGCATGTTGGGAATCACTTTCGCCTGTATTGGCGTAGGTGTGGTGTAGCCTTCGGCCTTCACGGCATGAAGGATTTCCTCGGTGAGACCGAGGTCACTAAATTGTTTCAAAAGATATACTCTCGTTACTGTCGCGAGCGGGTTGAACACCCGGTTTCCCGCGATCACATGTTGTATTTTAGGGAGCTAGCGTAGATCGGCTGCCTGGTGTGTGTGCCTTGAGGCACTTATTTTCGTGGCAACGATCGATACGGACAATTGCTCAGTCAGCGGTCACCACAGACGATCTGATCGTCATCTACGCGCGGTGAGCGCAGGGGCTATCTCTCACATATGAGTCGGAATAGCAACTATATTCGTTCGGGCCCCGCCGCGTTGGCGGCCCCTCGCGCGATTGATGGACATCAATGACTTCCGGGCGCCAATACACCTAAGCTTTGCCAACAGGTCCGTCTGGCCATAGAATTGGGGCAGAGGAATATGAGCATGGAGAGTGGAACAGTTGCCGCCCGGATTCCGGATGAAGAGCCGGCCAAGAACGAAGTGCGGGGAGCCGAGCGAGACGGCGAAAGACCCATCCCGGTTATCTCTTGCGAGGGAGGGTGCTTTCGCGGAGAAATTGCCCGCGTTTCCGCCAATATCCTGTCCGAGGAGGCGCCATTTGCGCGGGTCTGTCACGGCGAGGTCTTGAACGCGCCGGATTCGTCGGCAGCCGCCATGGTGAAGAACGCCGAAAATGTTGTGGTCATCGATGGTTGTTATCTGCATTGCCACGGCAAATTGCTGGAGGCGGTAATCGCGAAGGACAAGCTGCTGCACTTTGACGCCCTGCCCATATACAACATCGGCGGCAAGTACACGCACATCGTGGATATTAATACTTTGCCGGAATCCTATCGACGGCGGCTGGCCCGGATCGTGGCTATGAACGTCTCCACCTCCATGAAAAAAGCGAGTAACATTCAGCAACAGGCATGATTCTGAAAGGCAGGTAGGGCGGCGCTCATGGGCGCCCTACGGCGCGGTCAGGGCCGGGTAGAGGGCTTGATTGCGATCAATGCCGGACACACGTCCGGCACTATCATGAGGGTGCAAATATCGCCGGAGGATTACTTTGGCGAGGAAGGTGAGTATGTCCGAGTCCGGTGCAACGCCGGCGGCTGCATCGTCCGGTTCGCATGGCGCGGCCGAAGAAGGCGCGGGATTCGAGATTGTCTCCCGCGAGGATTTCTCAAGCCAGACCTACCTGCTTCAGATCCGCTATCCACTGATGGCCCGCGCGGCACAGCCCGGGCAATTCGTCATTGTTATCGCCCACGAACATGGCGAACGGATACCCTTGACCATTGCCGATTTCGACCGCGAGAAGGGAGACATAACCCTGGTCGTGCAGGCGGTGGGCAAGTCGACAATGGAAATGCAGGCCAATCTACAGGTCGGCGACCGCATCTTCGGTATGGTTGGCCCCATGGGCATCCCCAGCAATATTGGAGATGCCGGCAAGGTGGTCTGCGTCGGCGGCGGATTGGGTGTCGCCCCGATGTTCCCCCAGATACGCGCCTTCAAGGAGAACGGGGCCTACGTGATCGGCGTCATCGGATTCCGCAACAGAGAGCTCATGTTTTGGGAGGATAAGTTCGAGAAGTATTGCGATGAATTCATCGTCTGTACCGATGACGGGTCCGCGGGCATCAAAGGAAACGTCACCGAAGGCATCAAGGCGGCAATGGCAAAACACGCGGATATAGATGAGGTCGTCGCCATCGGCCCGCCCATCATGATGAAGGCAAGCGCCGATACCACGCGCCCGCACGGCATCAAGACGACGGTAAGCCTCAATCCCATTATGGTCGACGGCACCGGAATGTGCGGAGGCTGCCGCGTCAAGGTCGGCGGCAAAATGATGTTCGCCTGTGTCGATGGGCCGGAATTCGACGCGCACGACGTGGACTTCGACGATTTGATGGGCCGGCTTCGCCGCTTCAATGCCGAGGAGAAACAGGCGAAGGAAAGATGGTCGGAATCGTGCAAGCGCCTTGACGCGCCCCCCCCGGCCGCCACGCCGCCCGAGCAAGCCGCCGACCAAGGCACGGCGAAATAGGCGCCGGAAGGCTTTTCAAAAATGGCAAAGACGATCCGCAATATTCCTCAGGAAAGGGCCCACATGCCCTTGCAGGAACCCGATAAACGGGCAAAGAACTTTGCCGAAGTCGCTGTCGGGTTCGAGCTTGATAGCGCCTTGCTGGAGAGCGAAAGATGCCTCATGTGCCGGGAGCCGGCGTGTATCGGCAGTTGCCCGGTGGGCATCGATATCCCCGGTTTCATCCAGAAGATTTGCGACAAGGATTACCGCAGCGCCTATGACCTGCTCAGTGAGACCAATCTGCTACCGGCCATATGCGGCAGGGTTTGCCCGCAAGAAGACCAATGCGAAGGCGTTTGCCCGGTCGGCGATACGCTGGAGCCGGTGGCCATCGGCAGGCTTGAACGCTACATCGGCGATATGGCAATCGGCGAAGGCTGGAGCAGTAATCCGCACATTGAAGGCAATACTTTCAAGGTCGGCATTATCGGGTCCGGTCCGGCCGGCATGGCCTGCGCCGCCGATCTGGCGAAGGCCGGTTGCGAAGTCACTGTTTTCGAAGCCCTCCACCAGCCCGGAGGCGTGCTCAGATACGGGATTCCGGAATTCCGGCTGCCCAATTCAGTGATCGACGCCGAACTGGGCAACTTGGCCAAGCTCGGTGTGAAAATTTCCTGCAATGCGCTGGTCGGCCGCCTGTTCACCATCGAACAGATGATCGAAGAAATGGGCTTTGACGCCGTCTTCATTGGAACCGGTGCCGGATCTCCCAGATTCATGGGCATACCGGGAGAATTCCTCAACGGTGTCGTGTCGGCCAACGAACTGCTGACGCGCTGCAATCTGATGCACGCCGGCGAATTTCCCGAATACGACACGCCGATGAATCTGGGCCGGCACGTCGCCGTGATCGGCTCGGGGAACACCGCAATGGACGCCATGCGGGTCTGCCTCAGGCTGGGCGCGGAAAAGGTGTCCTGCGTCTACCGCAGGACCCGGGACGAGAGCCCGGCCCGCTTGGAGGAGATCGAGCACGCGGAGGAAGAAGGCATTGAGTTCCATTGGCTGACGGCGCCGGTTGAAATTCTCGACGACGGCAACGACGAAGTTCGCGCCATGCGCTGTATCCGCATGGAGCTTGGTGAACCTGACGATTCGGGCCGGCGGCGGCCGGTGCCGATCGAAGGCAGTGAGTTCGAATTTGATGCGGACATGGTGGTCTACGCCATCGGCACCAATCCGAATCCCATTCTTGGACAGACGTCAAAGCTTAAGCTCAACGACCGGGGTTATATCGAGGTGGACGAGGCCCTTGCGACATCGATGGCCGGCGTTTTCGCGGGCGGTGACATCGTCACGGGCGCGGCCACGGTTATCCTGGCGATGGGCGCCGGCCGGAAGGCCGCGAGAGGCATAAAGGCTTACCTGGGGATTCGGGACACCAGCGTCGTCCATCTTCCCGAGCGCCCGGACATTGGCGACGGAATTTTTGGTCTCGACGCCAGCGAAAAGAAATTCGCGCGGGTGCGGCTGGCGTAGTCACTGGGAAGGAACACGAGGATGCATTCGGAAGTTCGTCAGAAGAAACGCCCAAGAAGAGGCTCGAAGGCGACATCTAAAGGTCAACCCACGGCCGTGCCGTCAACAACCGAAGTCGAGTTGGCCGAACATATTGTGGAGATCGTCAGCGACTCCGGCGAAGGCGCGCAGAGATGCGGGCAGCTTTTTGCATCAGTGGCGGCACGCACCGGCAGAGGCATTTGGACGGTTGAGATCATACCGGCGGAAATCCAGCCGCCGGCGCGAACCGTGGCCGGCGCTAGCGGCAACCGCATCCGCGTTGGCTCTAAACAGGTCACTAACGGCGGTGATCAGGCTAATCTGGTGGTCGCCTTCAACGAACAGGTACTGCTGAGCCGGATTCGCGCCAAGGAACTGAGCCCGGATTGCATAATCCTGATGGAAAGCAAATGGCGCGATGATCCAAACCCGGAAATCGCCGCCACCTACGCCAGCATTCTCGACGAACTTACGGCCAGCGGATACCGGATCCACGAAATTCCCATGGAGGTCGAGTGCCTCAAACACGTCGAAAATGTCAAGCGCGGCAAGAACATGTTTGCCCTGGGTTTGCTGTGCAGCACCTACTGCCTTGACCCGGAAATCACCAGGAAACGGATTCGCTCCGTCTTCGCCAAGAAATCGGAAGAAGTGGTCGTATCGAATCTGCAGTTGTTTGAGGCGGGATACGGCTGGGCCGGCGCGAACTTGGATATCAAGTTCAGGATTCCGCCTGGGAACCCGCACGAAACGCAGATCGCCATGCACGGCAACACGGCCCTTGGTCTCGGCATTTTTGCTTCCGGCATGCAGATTTGCTCCATGTATCCCATCACACCGGCCACTTCCGTGTCCCACTATTTGAGCGAAGTTTTCGAAAATGTCGGCGGCGTGGTTCATCAGGCCGAAGACGAAATCGCCGCCTGCGCCTTCGCCATCGGTGCCTCCTACGCCGGCAAATGTGCCGTAACAATTACTTCGGGCCCCGGGTTTTCGCTAAAGCAGGAATTGATCGGCCTTGCCATCATGGCGGAGATTCCGCTTGTCGTGGTCAACGTTCAGCGCGGCGGGCCAAGCACCGGCCAACCCACCAAACCGGAACAGGGTGACCTGCTTGCCGCCTGCTTTGCCGGCCACGGCGATACGCCCAAGGTGGTCATGGCGCCGTCCGATACCGAGGACTGCTTCTATTCAATTATCACGGCGCGAAAAATAGCCGAGACCTTCAACACGGTTGTCGTCGTCCTTTCGGACGCGGACCTGGCGACCGCGCAACAGCTCTTTCCTCGGCCTCAGTTCTCGGAGTCCTGGCTTGCCCCGCCGGTGGACCAGAACGCCGTTGCCGAAGGCGCCAAGCCCTACGACTGGGACCGTCGAACCGGCCTTTCAACAAGACTCGTGCCCGGACAGCCCGGCGGCATGCACTGCTTGACCGGCCTTGCGCATGACCGGAACAGTCACGTTGCCTACGATCCTGAAATCAACCAAGAGGGAATCCTGCACCGCAGCCTGAAACTGGCAGCCATTCAAAAGACCCTCAAGACACCTGTCGTACACGGAGACGAAGAAGGCGAACTGCTGATCATCGGCTGGGGCAGCACCAAGGGCGCCATCCGGGAGGCCGTGGACCGCGTGCGCGCCGACGGCCACGCCGTGTCGTCTATTCATCTGCAATTTCTTCAGCCCATGGCCTCCGGGATTGGTGAGATCCTGCCCCGGTTCAAGAAGGTCATGACCGTGGAAAACAGCTGGTCCGACCCGCTTGGTGAAGAAATCATCGACGAGGAAAACCGCCGTTACTCGGGGCTGGCTTGGCTTCTGCGCGCGAAGTATCTCGTCGACATCGATTGCTGGGGCCAAGTTCGGGGCCAGCCCATCAAACCCGGAGCAATAGAACAGGTCATCCGGGACCGGTTATCTTAGAGATAGAGGTTAGTATCATGTCGACGCCCGTAACCGACTGCCTGATGAAGTTGATCGAAGAAGATCACAGCATTGAAGACTATCAGAGCGTCCGCACACCAAGATGGTGCGTTGGCTGCGGCGACTATGCCGTTCTCGCCGCTGTTCAGCGGATATGCCGGGACGAGCAGTTACCCCGCGAGAAGACGGTATTTGTATCCGGGATCGGCTGTTCATCGCGCTTCCCCCACTACATGAATACCTACGGGTTTCACGGCCTGCATGGCCGGGCCCTGCCCGTGGCCCAAGGCGTAAAGATGCGGCGGCCCGACCTTAACGTGTTCGTCATAACGGGAGACGGCGACTGCTGCAGCATCGGCACGGCTCACTGGATTCATAGCATCCGCTACAACATGAACATGACCGTCCTGATGCACGACAATCACGTTTACAGTCTCACAAAACTTCAGGCCTCGCCGACCTCGCCGCACGGGCTGAAGAGCAACACCAGCCCCCGCGGGACATATATTGAACCGCTCAATCCCTTAAGCACCACGCTGGGCATTTCCAATGTTTCGTTCGTTGCCCAGGCCGCCGACTGGATACCGGAATTGCTGCACGACATCATTTCCCGCGCCTTTAATCACAAGGGCTTTTCCTTTGTGCGGATACTTCAGCGCTGCCCTGAGTACGTGCCGGAAATGTTCGAGGAATGGATTCAGGATCCGGACCGGGTCTTGCTGCTCGATCACGAAGACGGCGTTCATGCCAGCTCCGGGCTCGCGAAAATATACAAGAACAGGGAGAACCATGATCCGCTGGATATTCACCGGGCAAGGGAGATCGCTTCCATTGATGGCCAGATTCCGGTTGGCGTTCTGTACCGCAACGATGAAGTGCCCTGTTACGAGGACATCCGAAGCCCGGCACGCCCGCCATCAGCGGACCTGACCAGAGCCATGTTTGAAGCCGAGTTGGACAAGTTCACCATTCGCGCGGCGGGCTGAGTGCATGACCGGCGAAACGGCAAAAGCCACCGGCCCTTCAAGCACGGGGCCAGACATCACGACAGGTGATTCCGCCGTGCCGGACGCCGACGGTTCTCTCACGGAGCTGGTGACCTTTCATCTGACGGGAAGACTGTCGGGGCGCAGCTTGATGGATATCGCAGACCTCGATCTGCGACCAGCACTCTTTGCCGGCTTGGAAGATATGGCGGCGCTACGTCACGACTATCCCCTGATTCTGGTGAATGAAGGTACAAGCGGCGGGCCGGTACGCACGCTTTCAAGCTTCTTTGACGAATTTCTGCGGGGCGCGGTGCCGGAGGGCATCGAGGGCGAGCGCACAAGATCCAAAATGTTCAAGCTTGAGGAGCAAATCAGGTCGCTCTCCGCGAGTGAGTCGGGCAAGCCGCTCGGCAAGATTTGGAATCGCGCGGCCAAGAAAGTGCTGGAGGCAACGGACAAGGCCGAACGCCGGGAACTCAAGGACGACTTCGCCCGCGCCCGCGAACATTTTGCAGCCGATGGAACGCTGCTGGGCTGTAATGCAGAATCACCCGTTGCTCTGCTCAGACACCTTTGGCGCGCGGTCGAAAGCGACAAGGCTGAAGAGTTCCAGCGCGAAGTGGGCGCGCTCGCGGCGAAACTTGCGGATATCCTGGAAGTCGATTTCGTGAAGTCGGACAAGGGCCGCTCGGCCAAGAACCTGAAGAGCGCCGTTGGCACGCCTTTCGAGCAGGTATTTGATTTTCAGGTGATGTCCCGCCTCCTCAAGGACTCCACGCCAAAGAATCCCCTACCAGCGAAACGGCGGCAGCGAATCGAGTCGGCCTTGTCGACCTTGCGCTCGCAACGTTTCATCAAATTGGAAGACGGCGGCGCTGCGGCGGAAGCGGAGAACAACCTTTTTACCTTTGAATTCAAGACCTTGGGCACAGCACTCGCGGCATTTCGCGGCCGGCTTTCGGAACTCACGGAGCTTGTCAAAGCGATAGCCGTCGCGGAACTGGAAATCGATAACCGCTATCGGGAAGTCAAACACGATCCCTTCTTTGAGGCGTTTGACGAGACCTCACTCGGGCCGCGCGATATGGCCCGATTCCCGTGTTATCTGGCCGATCTTGGAAACAGCAAGGCCGGAGGGAAAGAAGAGGCGGACCTCACGGAAATTCTGGCCTCCGATCTGCCGATCAAGATTCTTGTGCGCGATGATGACCTCCTCGGCGCGCCTTCTACCAAGGCCGCGACATTCTCTTTTGGTGTAGAAAGTCTCAACCTCGCCAACATGGCGATGGGCCTTTGCGGTGCTTACGTTCTGCAGTCGGCCGCCTCAAATCTTTATCAGGCGCGGGACGACATCACGAGCGGCATGGCTTACCAGGGGCCGACCCTGTTCAATGTATTCACGGGCGGCGGCGTGGCGGGGGCGGGCATTTCACCTTATCTGATGGGAGCCGCGGCCATGCAGTCCCGCGCGTTCCCGGCTTTTACCTTTAACCCGGCGGCCGGGTCGGACTGGGCGTCACGCTTTCGCATTGCCGACAATCCCCAGCCCACCAACTGCTGGACCGCCCATGAATTCCACTATGAGGATCAGGCCCATCAGCGGATGACGGAGGATATTTGCTTCACCTTCGTTGACTTCGTCGCCTGCGACCAGCGCTATGCAGAACACTTTGCAAAGGTGCCCCGCGATCGATGGCACCAGGATATGGTCCCCGCGAATATCTACCTTGAATCCGTGGCCCACAGGCTGGCCGGGGAGGTGCCCTATATTTTGATGATCGACCGGGAGAATGTCCTCCACCGCGTCATCATCGACGAAAGGATAATCCGCGCGGCGCGGCGTTACGGACAGGTATGGCACAGCCTTCAGGAACTCGGCGGCATCGAAAATTCCCACGCCCGGGCGTTGCTCGCGAAGGAACGCGAGGCCCTCGAGCAAGAGAAGATCCAGGTGAGGCGAGATGCGGAACGGTCCACTCAGGCGGACGCGCCCACCCCTCCCGTGGCCGCCGATCAGATGGCGAGCGATGGAGTGCTGGCCGAGGCCGCCGATGAGGAAGAGCCCCGCTCCCCCGATGAGGCTTATATTGAAACGGCGCGCTGCACCGCCTGCAACGAGTGCTTTGAGATCAACAACCGGATGTTCGCCTACGATGAGAATCAGCAGGCCTACTTTGCCGATCTGGACGCCGGCACGTTCAAGGAATTGGTCGAGTCCGCGGAATCCTGTCAGGTCAGTATTATTCACCCGGGCAAACCGAGATATCCCGACGAGCCCGATGTTGAGTCTCTGATCGAACGCGCCGCCGCCTTTAATTAGCGGCAATCCCCATTCAGCTATCGGGCGGCACAGGTTATTGAAAGTATGCCTGGATCTCTTCTTGAGTGCGTCCGAGCTTGAGCATCAAGGTTAAGGCGATGCGGGATTTCGGGCCGTCGAGCCGACCCGACCAGATCATTCCCCGCCTTAGCAGATCCATTTCGCTGCCGGGAAATCCGTAGGTATTCCTCAGGGTCACGCCGGCCCCGGCGCGCGAGGCCAGCACGACGGGCATGTCCTTGGCCAACCGCTCAAGATGCTCGGCCATGGCCTTAGGCAAATGGCCGCCACCCAGGGCCTCCACAACAAGGCCGTCGAACCCCGCCTCGCCGACGTATTCTAGCAGCCGCCCATCATCGCCAAGGCTCGCCGTAATCAGCCCGACGTGCTTGTCCTTTTCGGAAAAACTGCCGTTAAGGGACGCGGTCCGAGCCGGTCGTGTGAACATGTGCACAAAGCCTTCGGAAATACATCCAACGGGCCCGGTCGTGGGAGATGAAAACGCGTCCGGCTTGCTGGTATGGCTCTTCCGGACATAGCGCGCGGCATGGATGTCGTCGTTCAAGGCTACCAGCACGCCGCAGCCCCGTGCTTCGGGAAACGAGGCCAGGGATACCGCGTTCACGATATTGGCCGGGCCATCGGGCCCCGGCAGCCCCGAGTGCCTCATGGCACCCGTGACCACAACCGGTTTGTCGCCCGGCAACAGGCAATCAAGGGTAAATGCGGTTTCCTCTATGGTATCTGTGCCTTGGGTCACAACGGCGCCGGCGGCGCCAGCCGCGAAACCGGCCTCAATTTCCGTGGCCAAATCAATGATATCGCCGATCGTGAGTTCCGAGCCCGGAAGCTGCCGGAATTGCCGGGGTATCAACTCACAGCGCTCGGCCAGTCCCGGCGCCGTCGCCAGAAGATCTTCGATGCCGCGCGTGGGAACGGCACCCTTGCCAGGAGATTCCTGAGCCATGGCGATGGTGCCGCCAAGCGCAAACACGGCAATTCGCTGCTTGGTCATTTTGCTATCCAGTATCTGGCGCCTAAGGCGGGGCGAATTCCCGACAATCTCTTCTCCGCCTCAGTGATCTTGCGGATCTATGCAGATGAGTCCAATCACACCGCCTTCAAGCGCTTCCACGGGGGCCGGATTATTGGACATGCAGGCCTTGCCGTCTTTTGTGAAGCTCGTCTCGCGCGTGTAAGTTCCCGTCAATGGAACGGGGTAGGCGATGAAGCGTTCTTCTTCCGGCAGGAACCGATAAATTCGATCGGTCATGGTCTCGTTGACCCAGATTTCCTGGGTATCCGGATGAACCGCCAGGGCGTAAGGCGCCGGCCGATAGCCTTCGGCAAATTCCGGCATCGGGTAGAGTTTGATCTTCATTCCGTCCGGATCGATGCGCGCCAGGACGCCTTCCGAAAAGCCCGTCAGCCACAGGATTCCTTCTTTGTCGAAGCGCATCCTGCGCGGGCCTTGAACGGGGGAATCGTATTCGGTGACGGCCAGGGTTTTCGGGTCAATCTTGCCAATCTTGTCGCCAAACAGGCGGCTGTACCAGACGTTGCCGTTTTTCGGCTCAACATCAATCCCATAGGGCATTGTGTCGGCTGATATCCCCCCTGCCTTCACGGCGGGTAGATCAACGAGGTCGATCTTACCGTTCTTGGGATTCAGCCGCCCAACCTGCTCGGAGTAGGCCAGCGTAAACCAGAGGATGCCTTGTGAATCAGTGCGAATGGTATGGGGATATAACCCTTTTCCACCGATTCTGAATGAGGATTCCCATTGGCGCGTTTTCGGATTGAAGACACCTATCCTTCCACCGATAGAGTTGGTCACATACCACTTGCCGTCAAAACCCAACGAGAGTGAATGAGGCCCATGTCTGAGGGTGTCGCCGAGCGGCATCTGCATGCCGAGTTCGGTAAATTTGCCGCCAACGGGAGTCCCGTCATCGGGCTGGCCATAATTGATCGTCCGCCCGGATTCCAGATCAGTGACGGCCATGAATTCCTTAAATAGATCGACGGTGTAAACGAGACCATCATCGGGGCTTACTTCGGCATCATGGGGAACCTGCCCTTCGGGCATTTGATATTCGTATATTTTGGCGTGGGCGAGGGCCGGGTCGAGAGGGAATTCGGGCCTTACAGACAGCGGTTTGCCATCAAATCCGCTTGAAAGAAGTGCTGCCCGACGGTCGCGCAACTCGCCATCAAAGTTACCCATAAACGCATGCATGCGCTCAATCGTCTCCTCCCAATCTTCGGCGGAACGCACGTGGCGGGTAAAGGCATTTCCCATTTGATGGCAGGTCAGGCAATCGCGCTGAAATTGAACCCGATTGAAACTTGCGTCCCCTCCCGTCTCAAACGGCAGGTTGCCGAAGTGATAAACCGCCGGCAGACTTTCGGAAATTTCCTCTTGGCCGGTCATGGCTTCCATGACGTCCGCTCGCTCTACCTTGGCGTTGGCCTCCAGCTCGATCTCGGCTTCCAGGTCGCGGTAATAGGGGGTACGCAAGCGCAGTTGCAGCTCGCCCTGCAGAGTGGTTCCGAGTGAGAATTCACCGTTCGGGTTCGTATACACGGATTCGGCGACACCCGAGGACTCGTCGCTGAGCCTGACCAGAACGCCCTCCAGAACCTTTCCATCGCTGCCGCTGACCGTTCCCGTCAAGGTGCCCGCGAAAACCGGCGGCGAAAGAACAGCAGCGAGACAACCCACACTTAATAAATGCTTGATATTCATTGTTAATTCCCCTTGTGCCGCGATATCACCGTTTCCCGTGAAAATCGGGCGGTCCAAGCTCGAAGCCAATTCCTGTCCCTTGAGGCCTTCCCCGAAGGCGCTTGTGAACACGACTTTACATGAAAATTTCAGCGCCGGTCAGGGATTGATTCCGCCCATTCACCAGCCGTTACAGCGCGGCCAAGTCTCGACAATTTCCTGTTGCCCGTTGCCTTTACCGTTCGCTTCACCGGGGTACAAATGACTCATAGCCGTCAATGCGTCATCTCGGCCATATCTTGGTCCGATCTTGCGCCCCGTTTGCGCTCACGATGCAGAACGTAGAGTCCACTGCAGGTTATGATGGCGATACCCAACATCGTCAAGGCGTCCGGAAGTTCGTTCCACACCAGCACACCGAAAAGCATTGCCCAGATCAATCCCGTGTATTCGAAGGGCGCGATTACCGTCGGGCTGGCATGGCGCACAGCAATTGTAACGAGCAAGTAAGCAAACCCGGTAACGATTCCCAATACGACAAACAAGGCCCACTCAAAGGGGCCGGGAGTTTGCCAAAGCGACGGCACGAAGACAGCGCTCGCGATCACGAGCGTTACCTGGGGATAAAAGGTCAATGCCGTCGTCGTCTCGGTTTCCTTGTGAGACCTTGCCGTGATGATAATCAGGGAGTAGAGGAAGGCCACCAAGAGCACCATAAGCGCCTCGGGCTGGAATATGCCTGTGCCGGGTCTTACGACGAGAAGCATTCCGAGCATTCCCAATAAGGCCGCCACCCAGGCATGGAAGCCCATCTTTTCGTTCAGCATCGGCACCGAAAGGACGACAACGATGATCGGGCCGAGCAGTACCAGGGCTGTAATATCCGCCAAGGGCAGAAAACGAAGCGCGTAAACAAAGAGGAAGCTGATCGCGGCCATCGTCAAGGAGCGAAATACATGGAGGCCAGGGCTTTGAGTTTTCAATGAGCTCCAGCCGCCGTCGCGGTGCGCCATGGGAACAAGAACAAGCAACCCGATCACACTGCGTAAGAATATGACCTGGGGTATGCTATAATCAGTGGTGAGCCATTTGGACAGGGCATCTTCCAGGGTCAGGCAAAACACGCTCGCCAGCATGAACCAGATTCCAAGTACAGGCCTGTCCCCCTTCTTCATGAAATGTCCTGGATTGCTTTGCTAAGCGCCGCTGGAAAGAGTAACGGCCACGTCAAGGAGAACATTTGCGCCGGCTTCGATATCGCTCATGTTCGTATCCTCTTGCCGGTTGTGGCTGATCCCGTCGATGCTCGGAACAAAGATCATGCACGACGGGCAAATAGCCGCGAGCATTTGCGCGTCGTGGCCTGCTCCGCTTGGCATCCGCCGAACCGAGTGACCGCGCCGCCTGGCCGTTTCGTCAACCAATTGGATCAGGTCCGCGTCGAACCCTACCGGTTCGAATCTCGCGAGCTGGCGGCGTTCGATGATCAGGCCTTCCCGCGCGACCAGATCCTCCACAAACTTGAACAATGCGTTTTCAGAATCGGCCAGAGCGCCCTCGCTTATGTTGCGCATGTCCACGGTCATCGTGGCGCTTTCGGGGATGACGTTAATCAGGTTCGGCATCAAATTGATGCTGCCCACCGTCGCCACGTGCCCGTCCCCCATTTTGGTCGCCAGATCACGGACGAACTGGGTGATCGCCGCCGCTCCATAGGCAGCGTCGTTGCGCAGATTCATGGGCGTCGTACCGGCGTGATTGGCGACGCCCTTGAGGACGAACTCGTGCCAGGAAATTCCCTGAACCCCCTCCACGGCGCCTATGGTTACGCCTTCCCTATCCAACACCGGGCCCTGCTCCACATGCAGTTCGATGTAGGCGTGAATAGAGGCAGGGAATTCCCCAACGCGGCCAGCATAACCGATTCGGGCCAACTCGTCCCCGAGGCGGGCGCCATCGATGCTCACGGTCTCGAGCGCTTTTTCCAGGGGCAAGCCCCCGGCAAGAACCAGGCTGCCCATCATATCCGGCGCGAATCTCGCCCCTTCTTCGTTGGTAAAGAAGGCAACCGCCAGCGGGTGCTTCGTCGAAACACCGCCGTCATTCAAAGCTTCAACAACCTCCAGTCCGGCCAAGACGCCAAGGGCGCCGTCAAAACGGCCACCCACCGCCACGGTGTCGATATGAGACCCCATCATGACCGGCGCCTGGTCCGCGTCTCCAGCGCGCACGCCCACGACGTTGCCGATACCATCGATGGAAACATCAAGCCCGAGCGCCTTCATCCAGCCGACGACCAGGTCACGCCCCGCCTTGTCGGCGTCACTCAAGGCAAGACGTGTATTACCTCCACCTTGGACGGCGCCGACCTTGGCCAAGTTGTCGATTCGGCCCATGAGGCGCGAAATGTTGATGGTCGCTTCCATCCAGCCTTACCTAGCGCCGGCTTCGCCGGCATTTGGCGCCCGCCCGACGATTTCCTCGTACAGCTCGGGGTCGGTGGCGCCCTCGGTGCCGAACAGCAGAATTTTGCTTTGCTCGCCAAGGTCCAGTTGTTCGGACCATGACCGGCGTGAACGGGCGAGGCTTAACGCCGCCAGTCCCGCCACAGCTGACTCGCCCGCAACGATGGCCGGATCGGGGCCGTCGCCCGCGGCCAGCATTTTCATTTCGTCTGGAATGACCGAGTCGGGAATGGTCGCGAAGTATTGCGCGCCCTTGGCCAAAATTTCCCACGCCAGCACCGACACCTGCGCCAACACCCGCGCC
>CAYOOG010000030.1:19826-21955 GCA_964405515.1 uncultured Alphaproteobacteria bacterium
GACACCTCACCACAGGATAGGCCGGCCATGATGGTGTCGATATCTCCTTCACAGGCCGTTGGCTTTCCATTGAGCGCGCTCAGATACAGGCAGTCCGCGGTTTCCGGTTCGACCACAACCAGGCGCGGACACCGCTCGCCGAGACGCTCCCACATATGACCGCAGACCGCCGCTGCAAGCCCCCCGACACCACCTTGGACGAACACGTGGGTTGGCAATTCACCGTCGGGCAGTTGATCAAGCGCCTCTTCAACCATGACCGTGTAGCCCTGCATCACTTCGCGGGGCACGTCGACATAGCCCTCATAGGATGTGTCGGAAATGACGAACCAGCCGTTCGCCGCAGCCTCTTCCGCCGCGCGCCGCACCGATTCATCATAATTCCCGTCCACGGTTATGACCTTGGCGCCGTACCGTTCTATGGCCCGCCGCCGCGCCGAACTGACTTTCTGGTGAACAAAGACCACGCAGCCGAGCCCGAATACCTGGGCGCCCCAGGCGACCGATCGGCCATGGTTTCCGTCCGTCGCGCAGGTCACCGTGAGGTCGGAGGCTATATCCCGGTAATCACCGTCGATGAGATCGGCAGCCGTTGCCGGGGATGCTCCGGTGCGTGCCGAGACCTCCCTTGCCAGCAAACGGCCGACAGCGTAGGCGCCGCCAAGGGCCTTGAAGCTGCCAAGGCCGAAGCGCCCGGCCTCGTCTTTATACCAGACGGTCCCGACATTCAGACGGGATGCAAGTCCGGCGAGCGAGATTAAGGGTGTGGGTCGATAGTCTGGCCAGGACTTAAGGAAGCTTTGAGCCGCGCGAAAACCTTCCCGGCTTATGATGCCTTGCTGGCCGGGGCCGTATTCAGCGCCCGCAACATAACGGGCGTTTGCGTGTATCCGCATTCCAGCCCCCGACTTCGGCATCCAGATTCTCCCTTGTTTCGGTACTTTGCCATATGACGCGCCGACTAAGTGGCCTCACTGCAAGGAAGGAAGCCGAGCCATTCGGCAATCATAGCAGGTTGTTCGTGACCCTCTATTTCAATCGTATTGTGGGATATGAAAATTGCGTTACCGTCCGGCCGCTCCTGGACTTCTTGCAGCACACAGCGATTCCGGATACGGGAATTGACCGGCACAGGCGCAATAAAGCGAACCTTGTTCAAACCGTAATTGAGAGCGTACGGAAGCTCGGAGGTCAATAGACTTTCCCGCATGACAGAGGTCAGGTGCGAAAGCATGGAAAGGGTCTGGAAGCCAAAAAGAATCGTGCTGCCGAACGGCCCTTCTTCCCCTGCCCATTTCGGATCGACGTGCATGGGATCCGGATCCCGTGTCGCCTTGCCAAACAGATCGATGTCTTCCTGGCTTATCGTTACCCAGTCACTTATCGCGATTTCCTTGCCGATCTGCGCCTTCAGGCTGTCGAGGTTCAGTGCTACCGCTTTCATTGCTATTTCCTCTGGTCTCTATTTTCGGCCGGGCACAGGTTAGGTACTTTCACCAATGCCCTCGCTTGCGTTATCATGGGTGAGCCTTATTCTTTTAACCCCATTTGGAGGACACCGAACCGTGCCTGACACCACCAATTCCAATATGCTCGCCGGAAAGAC
Organism: uncultured Alphaproteobacteria bacterium; assembly: GCA_964405515.1. Lineage (GTDB taxonomy): Bacteria > Pseudomonadota > Alphaproteobacteria > JAPYRI01 > JAPYRI01 > CAYOOG01. Next base: position 21,433 of record CAYOOG010000030.1, read on the forward strand.
CGCCTTTATCGCCGGCGGTACCAGCGGTATCAATTTGGGCATTGCCCGAAACTTCGCCGCCCAGGGCGCCAAGGTCGCCGTGCTCAGCCGCGATGCTGAAAAAGTCGCGGCGGCGGTAAAGGAACTCGAATCCTTCGGCGGCGAGGCTGTGGGCCATTCCGCCGACGTGCGCGACCCGGACGCTGTCGGAGCGGCCATTGCAGAGACCGCGAAAGCCTGGGGATCATTGGATATTGTCGTCTCCGGCGCGGCCGGGAATTTCCTGGCCCTGGCCAAGGACTTGTCGCCCAACGGGTTCAAGGCAGTGGTGGATATTGACCTTCTGGGCACCTTCAACGTCACGCGCGGCGCCTTTGAGCACCTCACGAAACCAGGCGCCGTGATCATCAATATTTCGGCGCCCCAATCGACGGTCACCTATCCCATGCAGTCCCACGTTGGAGCCGCCAAGGCCGGCGTGGATCACCTGACGCGCGCGCTTGCCCTGGAATGGGGGCCTTTAGGCGTTCGCGTAAACGCCATC
>CAYOOG010000031.1:0-21461 GCA_964405515.1 uncultured Alphaproteobacteria bacterium
GCCAACGGACTGCCCTGGAAGGCGGCGCTTGAGGCTCTTACGGTCAACCCGGCGCGGATATTCGGCCTGGAGGACAGTTACGGCGCTATCCGGCCCGGCCTGGACGCTGATATCGTGATATGGAACGGCGATCCCCTGGAGGTTATGACAGCCCCGGAAGCGGTCCTTATCAAGGGCCAGCGCGTACCCGCCGAATCACGGCAGACAAAATTGCGCGACCGCTACCTCAATTTGCTGGAAGACGGGGCTCCCTTCGCTTATCGCTGATTACCGGCCTCCGCAGCCACCCTTCGGTTCAAGATTTACCAAGCCTGTTGCACCGCAACCCAACGGCGGTTATGTAAGGCGCACTAATGGGAGGTCAGCCCATGCCGAGGGCCATTTGGAACGGCGTCGTGATCGCCGAATCCGACACCTTCGAGGTGGTCGAGGACAATATTTACTTCCCGCCGGAAGCCATCGCTCTGGAGTATCTGGCGCCGAGCGAGACCACAACGAGCTGTGACCAGAAGGGCACGGCTCATCATTACCACCTCGTGGTGGACGGCCGGACGAATGAAGACGCCGCCTGGACCTATCCCGAGCCCAAGGAGGCGGCCAAGAGTATTAAAGACCATGTCGCTTTTTGGCGTGGCGTTGAAGTTGAAGAATAAATGGACAAGCAAATGACCCTGAAAAAACGATTTCGATTCACGATGCTGCTTTTTGCGATGGCCGGCTTGGCCGCATGCTCCGAGCCCGATCAGGCCCAAACCCAAAAAGCGGTGGATGAAAAGATTGCAGCAATGAAGGAGGCAAAGCCCATGGACGGCGCAGAGTTCCTGGCCCTAAACGCGGACAAGGAAGGCGTCGTCGTTCTCGACAGCGGCCTTCAATACAAGATTCTGGAAGAAGGAAGCGGCGCTCAACCCAGCGTCAGCGATTCCGTTACCGTACATTATCGCGGGACATTGATAGATGGCGCGGAGTTCGATAGTTCGTACGCCCGCGGCCAACCTGCAACCTTCCCCCTCAACCGCGTCATAGCCGGATGGACGGAAGGCCTGCAACTCATGAAAGAGGGATCCAAGCACGAGCTGTATATTCCCTCGGACCTGGCCTACGGCCCGTCGGGCAGCGGCCGATCGATCGGCCCCAATGAAACATTGATTTTCCAGGTCGAGCTTATAGCCGTCAATTGAATGACGCCTATTGATCGATCTATGGGAAAGATGAACAAGGTAAACAATCCATGACAGACGAAACCAACCCCCAAGGCAACGGCAGTTCCGGTGACGGCCCGGCGGACGAGCCGCCGAATATGCCGCTCTTCTTCAAGGACCCGCGCCCCTTGGACCGCGGCCGGCATGGCAACAAGGGTCTGCCTGATCGGCCGACATTCAAATTTGCCAAGGATACCAACGCGGTTCCTATTACCGGGTCGGAATTCGGCCTTGTGGCGCGCGACTACCCCATCATCTTCACCGGCAGCGACCGAAAATTTCCGGTGGCCGGGGTCGGCATTCGCCAGGATTGCAACGAGTTTGTCGACGCCGCCGGGAATTGGGCCGATTGGTGTTATATCCCGGCTTACGTCCGCCGCTACCCGTTCGTCTTCATGGAGAACCCGGGATCGGAGAAGCTCATTCTATGCCTTGATGAAGGCGCCGACTTCCTGATTGAGGAAGGCGACAATCCCCTTTTCGACGGTGACGAGCCCTCCCACATAACCAATGCCGCGCTCGAATTATGCAAAGACCTGCATCGGGATCAGGCCTTGACTGCTGAATTCATGGAAGCGGTCACCAAGGCCGACCTGCTGGTTGAAAAGAGTATCGAGACCAAGAACGCCGCCGGTGAAGATGTGCCGGTCGCGACCTTTCTGGTTATCGACGAGAACAAGTTCAACGAGCTGTCGGATAAGGATTTCCTGGAGTGGCGCACGAAGGGCTGGTTGCCGCTGGTCTATTTCCACATGGCGTCCATGTTCAACTGGCCGGTGCTGGTGGACCGCACGGGGAAGGCCGCCGCCGAAGCGGCGATGGCCGCGGGCAACGCCTAACGGGCCAGTAGCTTAACGCCCGGTTGGGATATCCTTGAAGGGGACATCTTTATCCACCCGCACGTCAGCGGGCAGCCCGAGCACGCGCTCGGCAATGATGTTGCGCAATATCTCGTCGGTGCCGCCTTCAATACGGTTGCCCGCCGCGCGCAGGAAGACCCACTGATATTCGCCGCCCCCGGCAGCCTCGCCGGATTCGGTCAAGATGCCCGCCATATCCTGCAAGTCCAACATGAGCGACGCCATATCCTGGCGGTTGCCCCCCAGCACCAGCTTGCCAATGGACGCCTCCGGTCCCGGCGTTCCACCCCGCGACAGGGCGCTGACCGTGCGCAGGCCGGTGTATTTTAGACCAGCCGACTTTATGTACCAATCGGCTAGCCGATCGCGAACCGCCTTGTTCTTGATCGCCGAGCCGTCTTCCAACTCAAGGCCGCGAACAAACTCGAACATTTCGTCAAAGCCGGTCGGAAAGGCCAGGCCCACCGCAAGCCGCTCGTTCATCAAGGTGGTCATGGCCACCTTCCAGCCCTCGCCGACACTTCCCAGGCGGCAGGAATCCGGAATACGCAGGTCAGTGAAATAGACCTCGTTGAATTCCGAATTGCCGGTGATCTGCTTGATCGGCCGCGCTTCGATACCGGGCGACTTCATGTCGAGGATAAAATAGGTTAGCCCCTCGTGCTTGGGAACATCGGGGTCCGTTCGCGCCACGAGGATACCGAAATCGGCGAAGTGACCAAATGACGTCCAGATCTTCTGCCCGTTAACCAGCCAATCGTCGCCGTCGCGTTCCGCACGGGTGCGCAACCCGGCCAGGTCGGACCCGCTCGCCGGCTCACTGAACAACTGGCACCAGACCTCGTCGCCCCGCGCCATGGGTTGAAGGTAGCGTTGCTTCTGGGCGTCGTCGCCGTGGGCCATGATCGTGGCCCCCGCCATGCCTAGGCCGATAATAAAAATACCGGACAAGAGGCTTAGGTCGTCTTCCTCCTGGTTCCAAATCGCCCGTTCCATCGGGCTGGCGTCGCGGCCGCCGAATTCCTTAGGCCAGTGTAGAACGGCCCAGCCCGCATCGGCCTTCCTGGCCTGCCAAGCCTTGGCCGCCTTGATCATATCCGGCTCGGTCCGCGTCGAAGTCTGCCAGTCGGCGGGTCTATTCTCGTCGATCCAGGCCCTGGCCTCGGCGCGAAAGGCAGCTTCTTCAGGTGTATCGTGAAAATCCATGATGCCGCCTCCTTATGCCACGTTGCGCGCTTCGAGGCGCTCGATGAGTCTGTCCTTCCACACCGGCAGGCTACCAAGGGTCAGCCCAAGCAGTTTGGAGCGGCGATAATACAGGTGGCAGTCGAACTCCCAGGTGAAGCCCATGCCGCCGTGGACCTGGATATTTTCCTTGGCGCAATAACTGTAGGCCTGGGTACTGGCAACCCTGGCCGCGGCGGCGGCCACGGGCAATTCTGGCGCGTCGGAGGCCAGCGCCCAGGCGCCGAAATAGCAGTTGGACCTTGCCAGCTCGAGGGACACGTACATATCGGCAAGGCGGTGCTTGATGGCTTGAAACGACCCGATGGGCCGACCAAAGGCGTAGCGTTCAAGGGCGTAGTCCCGGCCCATCTCCAGGCTCGCCTGGGCGCCGCCCAACTGTTCAAAGGCGAAAAGCACCGCCGCCCTGTCAAAGACCCGGGTCAAGATTTCCCAACCGGCGCCGGTCTCGCCCAAGGGTTCCGCCGCCACACCGTCAAAGCTGATGCGCGCATGTCCCCGGGTCGGGTCCAGCGTCTTCACGGCCTCGCGGCTCACGCCGTCGGCATCCATTTCGACCAGGAACAAGGATAGGGAGCGCGCACCGCCGTCGCCACCGGTGCGCGCCGCGACCACGGCGATATCGGCAATGCCGCCATCGGGAACCGGAATCTTGCTGCCGGTCAGTTTGCCGCCCTTGGCCTCCAGCGTGACCCGTTTTGGCGTGACGCTGCCCGGCGATTCCGAAAGCGCCAGAGTGCCGATCACCTCGCCCGCCGCCAGCTTGGGCAGCCAGGCTTTCTTTTGCGCCTCCGACCCACCGGCCAGCAGGCACTCGGCGGCGAGATAGATGGACGATGAAAAGGGCGTCGGCGCCAGCGCCCGGCCCAGTTCCTCGGCGATCACGCAAAGCTCAAGATACCCGGCGCCAAGACCGCCGCACGCCTCGGGAATTGCCGTGCCGGTCCAGCCCATCTCGGCGATACCGCGCCACAGGGCTTCGTGATAGGGCGCGTCCCCATCGAGAATCGTCCGCACTTCCGCCTTGGAGGCGTGCTTCTCCAGAAAACCCCTGGCCTGTTCCTGCAACAACTTTTGATCGTCGGAAAATTCGAAATTCATAGCCGAGTCCAGTTTCCTTCGTGCAGCAAGATTCTAAGTGTTGGCAGCGCCCTATCAACCCGCCCGATACACACGCCAGAGCCCGAGCGTTAGAATCGGCAATACGTAAATAGCCAAGAAGGCGTAGGTCAGCATACCGTAGCCCTGGCCGATAAGGTCTACGATGCCCACCGCCGAGGCCGCGAATATGGCGATAGCCAGCATGCCAATGGCAATGCCCGGGCGCATGGACTTGGGCATGTGCCGGCCCTTTTCCTCATAGACCTCGGCCACGCGCTCGTTGACGGCGTGGATCATGCCGGTGCCGGTCTCGATAAAGGTGCCGAAAATGACGACCTGGAACAGCAGGTAAAACCAGGGCAGATCCAGAACCTCAAGCAAGTAATTTGCCGGGATGCGTTCGCTCCCGATGTCCGGGTAATAACCCATCATGGCGACAAAGAATAACAGCGCCGGAATCATACCGATGGGCCCGCCAAGCAAACCGGCGGTGACGGCCTCTCGACGGGTTGTGATGTGGCGCGTGCAGAAAATAGCCACCGGCACGACCGCCAAGTTATACCCGGCATAGGAAATGCCGCCCATGAACCAGCCGCCGCCAATTTCAGGCGAGGCGAATCCGTCGGCTATGCGGTCGCCGAAAGTAGAGAGGCATAAAAGCACGAAAACCGCATAAGTGCCGTAGAGCAGGAAAGACCAGCCGGCGAGGAACTTTTCGATGATCTCGCTTCCGTAGAAAACGAGCACGCCGACAGCCGCCATCATACTGGCTGTCCCCAGAAGAGACGGCATGCCGAAGTTCTCTTCGATCAACACGCCGGCGGCGGCGCCAAGAACGGAAAGCACGAGCACCATCAGAAGCAAATAGGCAACTTCAAAAAGCACCCAGCCCGGCCCCAGCAAATGAGCAAAGAAGGTTCGGTAGTCGTAACTCTTGGTCAAGCGGGCAAACTCAAAGCTCACTCCCATGACCAGGCTCCACACCACCATGGCGACCACCATGCCGAGTAGCCCGCCCCAGGGCCCGGCGGGCAAAAAGAATTCCGCCAATTCCCGCCCGGTGGCGTAGCCGCCCCCGACGACCACGGATTGAAAGACGAACCCGGGAAGGAAATAGCGCTGGAAAATAGACGCCTTCATGCACCGACCCCCATAAAATTTGCTGCCGCGAATGGACCACGGCGCGCCAAGAGTTGCAATGCCTTTCCGGCGGCAAGCCCGAGTACAAGCGCGCGCCCGATGCTAAATTTCCTCCCCTGATTTTGTAGGACAAAATACTCGCCAAGGCGTCACGGTGTCTCTAGTATCCACGCGCCATCAACCCAGCCAACAATCCCGGAGGCATCCAAATGAGTTTATATACCGAACCCGCGTTGTTCGACCCGAACGTTGAATCCCGCGCCATCACATTCGAAAACACCACCGGCGCGCGCGGAGGCGGCGGAAGCTGACACCGACGATGGGCTTGAAGAAATCATCGTTACCGCCCGGCGTCGCGCTGAAAGCATTCAGGAAGCTCCGCTGTCGATTACCGCCTTTAGCGGTGACGACATTGACGCCCTTAACATCCGTGATTTGAGCGGCACCGCCGACTTCATACCCAACGTCGTGTTCATGGAGGGTGGCCCAGGCGCCGGTGGTTCGTCCCTCATTTACATTCGCGGCGTCGGCAGCGCCGGCACTGACACCCCCAGAACCGACACCGGCGTCGGCGTTTACGTGGACGGCGTGTTCCTGCCCCGTATGCAGGGCGGCGTTCGTGATCTCTTGGACCTGGAGCGCATTGAAGTTCTGCGCGGGCCGCAAGGCACGCTGTTCGGCAAGAACACCATCGGTGGCGCGATTTCGCTGATCACCAAGAAACCAAATGACGAATTCCACGGCAGCGGCCGCGTGACCATCGGCAATTACAATGCGCTCGAAGCCAAGTTCAAGGTGAACGTGCCCGTGACCGACAACTTCTTTGTTGCGGTCTCGGCCATCGCCAGCGATCGGGATGGTTTTGTCACCAACCTGGCCGGCGGCCCAAAACAAGGCGACAAGAACCGCGAATCAGCGCGATTAGCGGCCCGTTGGCTACCCAGCGACCGTGCAGAGGTAAATCTGACCGTTGATTTCACGCGCATTCGCGAGGTCGGCCAAAGCCGGCGTACGCACGGCATTTTCCCCTCGGCCTTTCTGGTTCATATTATGAACAACGCCTACATTCTGAACGGTCGGCAAGCCATCACCGACGCTTGGGTTCCGGGCTTTCACGAAACTTTCAGCGGCAGCCCAAACCAGAACCACGGCGACGACTGGGGCGCGGCACTGACTGTTGACTACGAAATAGGCGATGCGACGTTGACCTCCGTCACCTCCTATCGCGAGTTGAAGTTCGACAACAAGCACGATCTGGACGGTATGCCGGTCTTCTTTGCCGAGCAGACGCTGAACACCCTGGACCAGAATCAATTCAGCCAGGAATTCCGCTTTGCCGGGGAAGCCTTCAACGACAAGCTCGACTGGTTGATCGGCGCCTACTATTTCGACGACAACAACGAAAATGCGAACAACCAGGAGCTCTTCGGTGAAATTTTCGAGCTTTTGGAAGCCCTGCCGGGTGCAATTATTGCGCCACCCGGCGCGCCGGCCTTTCTCTGCGGCGCCGGCATTTTCCCCTGCTGGGGCGGCGCGGGTAACCCCATGAACCAGAATCCCTGGAATACGAATGGGCCTGACTTTATCGGTCATGGTGAGCTCAACAGTGAGAGCATCGCGGTCTTTATCCACGGCACCTATCATGTGACCGACAGGTTGGGCGTCACCGCCGGGCTGCGCTGGTCCGACGAGAAGAAGGACGAGGCCACTTTCGAGCGTACTTCCCTGGCCACCGGCGCCAGTTTGGGCTGTAACCCGGCCGTTGGCTGCTTCGATAGAGGAAATAGTTGGACCTCGTGGACGCCGAAGATCAGCGTCGAGTTCCAGGCAACGCCCGATCATCTCGTGTATGCAGCCTTAGCAGGGGCTTCAAGAGTGGCGGGTTTAACAGCAACGCGCTTCTGCCGGACTTTAACGAAGAGCTTCTGTGGGCCTACGAAGTGGGCTTCAAGACCGACTGGTTCGACGATCGCCTGCGGCTGAACGGCGCCGCCTTCTACAACGACTACACCGATCTGCAATTATCAGGCGCTTTCGTCAACGTGATTACAGGCGAGGTCAGCACCTATACCGCCAACGCCGGTTCGGCGCCGATCAAGGGTTTTGAGCTGGAAGCGACATTCCGGCCTGTCCCGAACCTGACCTTCCAGGGCACCTTGGGCTACCTGACCAACAAGTTCACGGACCTGCGCGGCGGTGTGCAAGTGGACCGGTCGACGACCATTCCCTATGCGCCGAAGTGGAACAGCAGCACCTCGGTCATTCTGGATATCCCGGTGGAACAGGCGGGCACGATTACCCTGCGTGGTGACGTGTTCTATCGCAGCTTCACCTATCTGGGCCTGAGCAATCTTGTTGAACTCTCCCAGCCCGGCTACGCCCTGGTCAATGCCCGGGCCACCTTCACGCCGGTGGACGAGAACTGGGAAATCTCGGTGTTCGGCACCAACCTGACGGACAAAAAGTGGATCCGTTACGGATTTGGCGGCACCGACTTCGGCTTGCTCAACATGACACCGGGCGCGCCGCGGGTTTGGGGCATCACGGCCCAGTACAACTTCTAAGTTCTGATAGCCTCCCAATCACTCACCGCCGGAAGCTTTGCGCTTCCGGCGGTTTTCTTTTTTGGGCGAGGTGCAAATCGCATCCGGCGGTTTTCTTTTGGGCTGAGAGCGCTCAGAGCCGTTTGATCTGGGATTCCAGAATGGCGATGTGCTCGGCCTCTTCGGCCGCCAGCTCCTCACAGATGGTCTGCTCGGCACCCTTGGGCAGGCGCTCGGCGCGGTCCTTGAAGAGCTGGTAAGACCGCCGTTCCAGTTCCAGCGCTTTTTCGTACAGAGTACGTACGGTATCCCCGCTGTCCAGATCGAGGCCGTCAAATAGTTCGCCCTCCATGGCCTTCTTCAAGTCCTCTGGCGGATCCATGGCCTGCTTATCGAGGTGCAGATGGTACTTGTCTTCCAGCGCCCGCAGGTGCCAGACCTCCTTACTAGCAACCAAAGAAAAGCCCCGCCGGTTTCCCGGCGGGGCAAAACTCACTCAAAACCCAGAACGCCTAGAGCGCCATGACCACGCTCTTGGTCTCCAGGTAGTTCTCCAAACCGGCCATGCCGTTTTCGCGGCCCCAACCGGATTCCTTAAAGCCGCCGAAGGGCATCGCCGCGTCGATCAAGGCGTGGCAATTGACCCAAATACTGCCGGCGCGAATCTGCGAGGCCAGGACATGGGCCTTGGACAGATCCGTGGTCCAAATGCTGGCCGCCAATCCATAGACCGAGTCGTTAGCCAGGGGCTCGATCTCGGAGATATCCTTGATCGGCTGGGCTGAAACAACGGGACCGAAGATTTCCTCCTGGACAACCTTCATCTTGTTGTTGGTGTTGACCATCACGGTCGGTTCGACGAAAAAGCCCTGGTTGCCGGAGCGCACGCCACCGGTCACGATCTCGGCGCCTTCTTCCTTGCCCATCTCGATATAGCCGCAGACCCGTTCCTGCTGTTTCGACGAGACCAGGGGCCCCATTTGCGTCGTTGGATCAAGGCCCGGGCCGACCTTCATGCCCTTGGCGATCCCGGCCACGCCTTCGACCACTTGATCGAAGACTTTGTGCTCGGCATAAATGCGCGAGCCAGCCACGCAAACCTGGCCGCCGTTCAGGAAAATCGCACCCGCCGCGCCGGGCACCGCCACGTCCATGTTGGCATCGGCCAGGACCACAACCGGCGACTTGCCGCCCAGCTCCAGGGTCACTTTCTTCAGGTTACCGGTCGCCGCCTGGGCGATCAGCCGGCCTACTTCGCCCGAGCCCGTGAAGGCCACCTTATCGAGATCCGGATGGGCCGCGATGGCCGCGCCGGCGGTCTCGCCATAGCCCGGAACAACGTTGACCACGCCCGGCGGGAAACCGGCTTCGAGCACCAGCTCACCAAACCTGAGCGCCGTCAGCGGCGTTTCCTCGGCCGGCTTCAGGACACTACAGCAGCCGGCGGCCAGCGACGGCCCCAGCTTCATGGCGATCATCAACAGAGGGAAGTTCCAGGGGATGATCTGGCCCACGACACCCACCGGCTCTTTTAAGGTGTAAGAGTGATAGGCGGGCCCCTTGGCGCCCTTGCCCCGCATGTCGGGAATGGAAATTGACGTGGTCTGGCCTTCGATCTTGGTCACCGCGCCGGCGTAATAGCGGATAATCCCGATTGTCGCCGGCAGGTCGATCGCCTGCGCCTCGCCCACGGGCTTGCCCTGGTTGAGCACCTCCAACTCGGTCAATTCCTGGATGTTCTCTTCCAGAAGATCGGCCAGCCTAAACATCAGACCCGCGCGCTGGGCGGGCATCATGTGGCGCCATTCCTGGCTTTCGAATGTGGCGCGGGCGGCGGCCACGGCCTTGTCCACGTCTTCCTTGCGTCCCTCGGCCACGTTGGCGATCACTTCGCCGGTCGATGGGTCGTAGACCGGGAAGGTCTCGCCGCACTCGGCCATAACCCAATCGCCACCGATCAACATCGGCCGGGTCTCGGCTATATATTTGTTTATGCTTTCGACTGTCACAGCACTTGCCGTCATCTTATCCTCCTAGAGTGTTCTCGCATTCGGACCAGTACCCGCTCGAATGGGCTCAAAAATCCTCTCCCGCACGGCGGCCAGTTCGTCAACGTCCGCCTGGCGGCGCGAGGTACACGGATATACTGGAATTCTTTGCCAATTCTAGGCGTCCCCGGCCCGCCGCGCAAGCGCCAGCCGGTTAACTTTTTCGTGGTCTGGGCCCGATTTAGCGGCGGCGGCGGCGGAGTTGATCCAGATAGACGATGGCGACAATCAGAAGCCCTGTAATAACCGGCTGCCAGAAGGGGTTAACGTTCAGGAGATTCGCCCCGTTCTTGATGGTGCTGAGCAGCATGGCGCCCAGGAAAGGCCCGGGAACCGAGCCCACGGCGCCGAAAAGGCTGGTGCCGCCGATCACCGAGGCAGCGATGGATTCAAGCTCCCAGCCGAGGCCCGTGGTGGCAATACCGGATGATATCCGTGCCGTTGTCAAAATACCGGCCAGCGCCGCCAGGGTCGCTGAAACTACATACGCAAGATAAGTTACCCGGGCGACGTTGACGCCGGACAGCCTCGCCGCCTCGACATTGCTGCCGACGGCGTAAATGTGCCGCCCCCAGCGGCTGCGGTGCAGCAGCAGATAGGCAAGCATGGCCACCGCCAAAACCACCCAAAACAGCGACGGCACGCCAAGGAAGGAAGCGCGGGAAAAGGCGCCGAAGGCTTTGGGCAGCCCGGCGACGATATTGCCGCCGGTCAGCAGCAGCGCCACGCCGCGCAACGCCGTGAGGCTGGCCAGGGTCATGATGAAGGGCGGCAGCCCGAGGCGCACAACGCCGAAGCCGTTTATCAAACCGACCCCAGCGCCCATGCCGAGTGTCAGGATCACCGACAGCCAGATGGGCAGGTCGGCTTTCATCAAGAGCGCAACGCAAACGCTGGAGAGTCCCACAACCGCGCCGACGCTCAAATCAATGCCGGCGGTAATGATGACAAAGGTCTGGCCGATGGCGATGATCGCCCAGACCGAACTTTGGCGCAGCAGGTTGACGAAATTGGCCTCGGTGGCGAAGGAATCGGTGGTCAGGGCCAAGGCAATCCACATCAGCGCCAAGAGGCCGAAAAGCGTGAGGCTCAGAAGAAAGCCGAAACCGAACTTGCGTTTCATCACCTGCCTATTCCCCTACGCGCCGATCGCCTGGGCCAGCACAACTTCATGATCCGCCGCCGCCGGGCCCGGCACTGCCAGATCGTGGCTGGCGACCATGGACCCGTCGCGAAACACGTGCAAGGTGTCGCTCAAGTCGAAGACCTCGGGCAGGTGGGATGAAATGAGCAGGATTCCGGCGCCGCCCGCCAATAACTCTCCAAACAGCCGGTAGATTTCCACCTTGGTGGCCACGTCCACGCCCACCGTGGGCTCGTCGAAAATATAAAGATCCGCCCCGTGGCCGAGCCACTTGCCGATCATCACCTTCTGCTGATTACCGCCCGACAGAGTGGCGACCTCCGCCGCGCGCGAGTCCGCCTTGATGGCCAGCCGATCCATTTGCGCGTCGGCTCTCGCCCGCTCCGCCTTCGTATCCACCATGCCGCGGGGGCTGATGCGCGCGTATGACGGCAGATTGAGATTGAGGCCCAGACTCAGATTGAGGCAGAGGCCCTGGTCACGACGGCTTTCCGGCACCAAAGCCAGGCCGCTGGCGATGGCGTCCGCTTCGCCGGTAATGTGTTTTACCTGGCCGTTGCATTTGACTTCGCCCACCGATTGCCTGCCGCCGTACAAGGCGCGAACGAATTCACTGCGGCCCGCGCCGACCAGGCCATAGAGTCCGACCACTTCGCCCCGGCGAACGGTGAGGGATATATCCCTAAACCCGTCACCGCCAAATCCCGCAACCTCGAGAACCGGCGCGCCCAGGGTCATAGGCTGCTTGTGCCGCACGTCTTCGATGTCGCGTCCCGCCATGTCGCGGATCAATTCCGCTTCATTGGTATCGCCCAAGCGGCGGGTGACCACGTGGCGACCGTCCCGCAGTACCGACACCCGGTCGGCCAGCTCGAAAACTTCCTCAAGGCGGTGGGAGATATAAACAATGGTCACACCGCGCTCGTTCAGGCCACGGATAAGCCGGAACAATTGCTCGACCTCCTGTCGGGCGAGGTAGGCCGTGGGTTCGTCAAAGATCAGAAACTTGATGCCCCGGCTCTCGGCCCGCGCCACGGCCACCAGTTGCTGCTGACCGATGGTGAGTGATTCCAAGGTTGCGGCGGCGGACAAATCGAATCCCAGATCGTCCAGCAGCGCCTCCGCCGCCCCAACCATTGCGCGCTCGCGCACGAAGCCCAACTGGCAATCCTCGCGCCCGAGGAAAATGTTCGCGGCCACCGACAGGTGCGGGCAAAGCACGACCTCCTGGTGCACGGCGTTGATGCCCAGCGCCATGGCAGCCGTGGGAGAAGGCAAATCCACTTCCTCGCCTTCCCACAAGACGCGACCCGCCGTTCTTCTATATACGCCGGTGAGTATCTTAATCAGCGTGGACTTCCCCGCGCCATTCTCGCCAACGATGGCGTGAATCTCGCCGGGCTCGAAGCCCAAGTCCACGTTATCCAGTGCGTGGGTGCCGGGAAAGACTTTGTCGAGCCCCCGAAGCTCCAACTGAAACGAATCGCTCAATTGCCCGTGGCCGGATGCAACAGGGATTGCGAACGCTGGGACGACATATTGTCGGCGGTAATGACGTGAACGCCCGTATCGACGAAAGCCTCGACGGATTCGCCGTTTGCCACCCGCAGCGCCGTTTCCACGCCCTGGTAGCCCATGCGGAAGGGGTCCTGCACGATCAACGCCTTGACGATATCGTCTTCAAGGAATCCCTCTAACTGTTCGCTGGAATCAAAACTGACCACCATGATCTGGTCCTCCAGGCCGCTTTCGGCAACCGCCTGACCGGCGCCGATTCCCATAATGATATTGTCGGCGAAGACGCCGCGCAAATTGGGCCGCGCCACGATAACGTCGAGCGTCAACATCAAGGCCGTGGGAATCTGACCGTCGCCGATACGCTCCGTCACCAAGCGCAATCCGGGATAATTCTTCAGCCGTTCGATGAAGCCGTTGTTGCGTGCGGTTAGCGACCCGACGCCCGGCACCGCCGTCAGCAGTGCTACGTCGCCCTTGGCTTCGCCGTAATGTTTTTCAATTGCCAGGGCAAGGGCGTCGGCGGCAAGACGCCCGCCGGCGTTATTGTCGGTAGCCAAGAAAGAAGTAAAGGATTCGGAGTTCGCTGGAGAATCAATGCCGATGATGGGCACGGAATTCGCCGCTTCGTCGATAGGAGGCCCGAGCGATTCAAATGAAGTCGGCGCAATCACGATGGCAGGCGGGCTTTGCGAGACGGCGTTTTCCAGGATAGCGATCTGGCCCGAAATGTCGGTCTCGGCCTGGGCCCCGAGTGTAGCGATCTCCACGCCAAGATCCGCACTGGCCGCACGGGCGCCGGAAAGCACAACCTGCCAGAAGGCGGAGGTGGTGTCCTTGACGATCACCGGGATGACCTCTGCGGCCATCAGAGGTCCCGCGCTGAACATAACGGCGGCCACCAAGACCGCACCTATCCGCAATCTGCCCATGAACCCTCTTCCCACTCGTTATCAGCCTGTTACGCGTGATTGAACCCCACACCTGGGCGGGGCTCAACAACCACGGTTGTTTAGCAGAAGCGCGCACCCCTTGCATCCCTTGTGCAAGCGGGAGAATCGCCCAGGAAACCTATTATTGGGAAAATTGCGGCAATTTTATGGTGTAAATCTCGGAATCTTCTTGTGCCGACAGCACCAGGAGAAATTCAACGTTGTCCAAGGCGTCCGGCTCACCCTGAATGAGTCTCTTGAAGCGAATTTCACCATCACGAACGCCGTCTATGGCGGTCCACTGGATTTCGCCCGAACTAACAATCTGCATCGAACTGCTCCCCCAAATTAGTAGACAAAATCTTCATACGATTTGAACAGACAGTATTTCAAGACCAGATTGGAGCCTAATTTCGTTCTTTATTGATGTTCAAACCCGGCCTATGATGCCTTGTAGTCTCATCTGAAACCAATTGAGGCATTGTGAATTGACAGGGGAGACGGGGGTGATCATGGCTACCACTAAGAACGAGTCAGGCACAGTAGTAGAATACGCGCTGGACGCCATTCGGAACTCCATCAAGGAAGGGCGCTACGCGCCCGGCCAACGCCTGATCGAGGCGGACCTTACGCGCGACCTTAATGTGAGCCGGGGCCCCTTGCGCGAAGCTATGCGCCGTCTGGCCGGAGATGGACTAGTCAAGATTGAGCCGCACCGTGGGGTGATCGTGAGGCGGCTGTCCAGAGCCGATGTCGAGGGCATATACCAGGTCAGGGAATCCCTGGAGGGCTTGGCCGCAAGGCTGGCCGCCGAAAACGTTAAGAATGGCGCGAGCAGCAAGCTCATAGGTGATTCTATTAGGAACATGCGCGCCATTGCCAAGAACAAGGACGTGACGGCCTATATGAATTCCAACGAGGATCTCCACAAATTGGTAGTGGAGATGAGCGGCAACGAATGGCTGATGGATTTGGTCAACCAGTTGCGCCTGCCGGTGTTCCGGTTGCAGTTCAATCGGCTGCTCGACCCGTCGGCCAAGGATGAATCCCTTTCCGGCCACGAAAAAGTAGCTGCCGCAGTTCTGGCGGGCGACGGCACCAAGGCAGAGCGGGCCATGAAGGCCCACGTCCGCAATTCGGGCCGGGTACTGTTGGAGTTGCCGGAGGCCTCTTTCGGGCTTTAGGCCAGCCGATCGAACACCGTTAGTCGGTGCTCGCCCCCATCATCATTTCTATCGGTGTCGGCCCTTCGTAGGGCAGACGCTCAAGGTCCACGGTTGCAGCCGCCACGTCGAGTCGCGGCACCGCCTGGGGCTCCTGACAATAGACAAAGGCCGCGGCGCTATAGTCGTCCACCCGTTCGGCAATGGTGTTTGCTAACATGGGACTGTCTTCCATGCCCGGCATATCCTTGGCCATCATCCAGCCTTCGCCCGCCGGCTGATATTTCTCTTTCATTTCCTCAAGCTTGTCTTCTTCGCCCTTCGCGAGCCCAAGCGCGCCGATCTGCTGGATGGTTACGGTCAGGTCCTCGTTGAAGACAATGGGGTCGGCAAGATGCCAGCGGTAGAAACTGACGAAGTCGGGCTGCGGAAGTATTTGTGGTACGGCCGGATCGGGATCGACCACAAATATCGGCACACCGGCATAGGGCGCGCAGTGCTGCTCCATGCCCCAGGCCGTACCAACGTAATCTTCAAGCCCGGTGCCACAAATGGTCGGCAAATCCTTGTCGCCGTCGCGGTAAATCTTAATTTCGCCCTCGCCGTACCACATCATATCGTCGTCATGGACTCGCACCCCCACGGCGCAGCCAAGGAACCGCCCTGGCCCTTTTAGGCCCTCGGCAATGACAAAGTCCTGCAACAAGGTTGTTGGATTTTCGCGCCGGAACGAAATGTGCAAATAGCCGGCGTCTGACGCCACTTTTTCAAGGGTATAATCAATCTGATAGAACAGAATGATTGGCACGTCGGCGCCGTTGGTAAACTCGAAGCGCATATTCTTGGCGAAGGGCATGGGAAAATAGGCATTGAACCCCCTGCCCTGCTGTACCGCCACCATGGCTGATGTAAGTTCAACCGGCCGGCCGTGGGGCAGTGCGAAGAAATCCAGAAGCGGAACGGAGATGCTCGGCTCGTCCATACCGTCGTAATAGACCTCAACCCAAAGAGCGCGCATTTTCTCGGGCGGCAGGGGCATGACGGTCACCCAGATATGCCGTACACGGCCCGGCCCCGCGATATCCGCCAAAACGAGCTTTTCACCGGCCTCTACGTTTCGGGCGGGCGCACCTTTGCGCCCGTTGAGCGCAGTGCCGCCGGCGCCCCGGTCGCCCGTTGGATTTTCAAAACAAATGGAGCGGCAGTCGAGCGAGGTGTCGATACGGGCGGGATCATCATAGAGCATCATGTTCTAACTCCTTTGAACTCATGTCGGTTGGTTGGCTGATCAGTTCCTTGGTCGATGTATATGTCTCGTTGAGCAAGCCGGTCTTGCATTCCGGCATTTCGAATTAATTGGTGAAAGACGGTTTTCCAGCGTTCAATCCAGGCCCAAGGCGCCCGGGTTCATGCGGCGGTCGCTATCGACTAATTCCTTCACGCCTTCGATCATTTCCCAGGTCGCGGGCGTGCGCATGCGCTCCTTATACGGGTAATACTTGCCGATCTGAAAGTGAGTGGCGCTGAATTTCAGGAAAACCTGATTGACCATCCGGTGGCGTAAATCAAGTGCCGCTTCGCGTGATTTCGTATTGGCGGGCAAGGCCGCGAGTTCGTCCCGTCTCTCCGGGCTGACAACACTAAGGCGCAAGGGATTCAGCCGGTCTCGCCAGTAAATGATGGGCTCGGTGCCGAACATGTTCTTGAGCATGATGTAGATGCGCGTGTGTTCGAGGTCGTTTTCCTTCATGAAGTTCGCGTTTTCGGCGAAGAAATCATCCAGTGCGTCGCTCAACTCGTGGGCGCGGGAAAAGGGAACCGTGCAATTACTGGGAAAAGAACATTGCGCTTTCGTTCCCACCATTAGCTGCTCGATGGGTGGAAAAGGATCAACACGCGAGCCGATGGGTAGCATGGGCGGCAGGCCCTTGCCGCCGAAGCGGCGGACAATGCGCCTGACCTCCCGCATGCGCGCGTCGGCCTCGCTTTGGTTGAAACCTTCCGCCGTGACATGGATCGACAATTCCCAGGGCTTTAGAAAGCCCAAACCCATGGGCCGCGCGGCGCGGAACGCATCGATCAATCCGCGCCAAGTGCTGGAACTTTGGCGCACAACTTCGCGCAATATGGCTAGGCCTTCCTTGGGCGGCGGGGAAACCGAGTTGGCGAACTCGTGATGATGATAGTTCCCGAGCCCGAGAATTTCCCCGGCGAGATTCTGGCGCGACATTTCGGACATGGCGGAAATAAACTTGTGCCGATCCATAAACCCGAAAGAGCCGAACGCCGCCGCCGCCGGCTTCGCCGAAAGGCGGAAAGTAGCTTTTGTCTTGACGCCAAAGGCGCCGTTATCGTGAACAAAAAGTCCAGTCAGATCAGGGCCAAAACCGCGCAAGGTCGGCTGCCGGTCCGCCCCGGACCAGCCACCGGTGTATACGATCCGGCCGTCGGCCAAGACGATTTCCATGCCGATAAGACTGTCGCCGATATCCCCAACGCCAACGCCTGTCGCATTGTTGCCCAGCCCGCCGCCAATTGTCGCCTTTGTGCCCGACATGGTGCCCAAATAGGGCATGCGGCAATCAAGCCCCTTCAAGGCCGCCGATAACTGCTTCCAGGTCACGCCGGGCTCCAGCGTCATGTAAAGATCGTCGGTATTGATCTCGAGAATCCGGTTCATGCGTTGCATGTCGAGGACCAGGGTGTTCTCGTCTCTGGGCACGAATCCGAGCGTATAGGACATGCCGCCGCCACGGGCCGTGACCTTGAAACCGGCCTCAGCCGCCAGTTTGACCGCCGTCACCACGTCTTCGGTCGAGCCCGGCCGCGCGACCACGGCGGCTGTGGCCAAGCGCCGTTCGCTGAAGTCCGTGGAAAAGAAGAGCAGTTGATCAGGGTCGGTAAGTACGTGCTCCGCGCCCAGGGTGTTCGCCAATTTTCCCGCCAGATCGGCGGCATCTGCCTGTGTCTGCTGGTCCATTTTGGCTTCTCCAACGGGCGTGGCCCTACTCTATTGAGGCCGGAAAGACTCTTTGCCGCGAAATCGTCTGATTATATCTTAAGACAATTCCGCCCGCCACAACTTCGACCCGGTTGTCGACTAGACTTCAAACGCGCCCTATGATCGCCCGAGTCTGATTCAAGATTGAGGAAAAAATGAATAATTTTCGCCTTGTTTTCGCCTTATCGATCCTTATCACCTGCGCCATGCACAAGAATACCGTAGCAGCGGAATCACCGATCATCCAAGTCGGTGAGTTCGAACGCATCTACGACCCCAGCGTCGGTGAGGATGAAAAATGGTGGATTAACGACCACACCTTCGTCATGGGCGACGACGGCACCTGGCACCTGATCGGCATTACCAGAGAGCAACCAGACAATCCCTCGGTTGAGTTGATGCTGGACGATGTCCGGGTTGCCGCGCTTTCGGCCGAGGGAAAACAAGCTTTACTGGACGAGATGGCGGAGGTCGGCCGAAAAATGCAGGAAGCCGTGGCGCGGGGCGAAAAGCCGGTCAGCCCCCTTGGCGAAGGCGAGGAAATTCACTTTGCCCATGCGACGAGTGCAAATCTGACGCAAAGACCCTGGGCTAAACAACCTTTTGCCCTTACCTACGCCCCTGATCTGGGAGAGACGCACATATGGGCGCCGCATATCGTGAAGAACGGCGATACCTATTACATGTATTTCAACGGCGGCGGCGAGAAAGACGACCAGAATCTCATGCAGCTTGCCACCACCACCGACCTCAAGACCTGGATGCGGCATCCCGAGAACCCGATGCTGGTTGACGGCTTTCATGCCCGCGATCCCATGGTCCTTAAGGTCGGCGACAAGTGGATCATGTATTACACGGCGAACAGCGACCCCAAGGGCGGCAACCATATTGTCGCCTATGCCACCAGCGCGGACCTGATTCACTGGGAGGGACGGGGCACGGCCTTCACGGATCCAACCGCGGGCACCTATGGCGGACCAACGGAGTCACCCTTCGTCGTACGGCGAGGGCCTTACTATTATCTTCTGTTGTCGGTGAGAAAGGGCAGCCCGCCGGGCGGATATGCCTTTTCGGAGGTCTTCCGCAGCACCGACCCCCTGCACTGGGACCTGGACGACAAAGTAGGTGAGATCAAGACCCACGCCGGCGAGTTCATCAGGGACCGGGACGGTAAATGGTACGTCAGCCACTGCGGCTGGTACCAAGGCGGCGTCTATCTGGCGCCGCTCGTCTGGAACGACGGTATCGACGATGCCGACACCTCCATGCCCATACCGGTTGTTATCAATTAGCTGCGCGGATAATCGACAAATATGGGCGACGACCAGGCCCGTTCCTCCGCCGGGCCCAGGCAATCGTCATCCTTGGGCGTGCGGTAACTGCCGACGCAAATATTTGTTTTCACACAGTTTCCTTGGTCATCGTACTCGCAGCGAAGATTTTCGCCGCTGATCTTGGGCGTCGGCTCCTGTATGGCGCGGACATAATAGGCTGTATCGCGGCCCGCCGCGGCGAATTCCTCATCCTCGAAATCCATTGTGCAGCCGTTAGGGTCCGGCGGGCATTGGAAGGTCCGCCAGGGCGTCTCGATTAGCGGGCCGATGGGCTCGTCCGCCGCCAAGCGCGGCTTGATACGCACAACCTCGATCCGCGTAATCAGATGCCGCTCGTCGGAAGGATTATAGCATTCGTCGTGACACAGGCGATCCAGCCGCGCCGGTGTGAGTGCGCTCATGGTGAACTCGGGACATCCGGGTTTCTGTTTGAACGAACCGGCGGCACGCACACGGAACTTCGGCGTTTCTCTCATTTCCGTTTCCGCCCCCATGGGCAATTCGCCGTCGGCGCCGTTCAACAGATCAAACCACAGCAGCACGCGGGGACCGCTTGTGCCGTAAACTTCTTTTTGCTTGAGGCCGGCCCACACCGCCTCACGGTTACGGCCCGAGGCATGCACGGCGGCCAAACCGCCCGTTGTAAGGTACGGACTGCGGCGCTCCATCTCTCCAAAATTGAGCATGCTGAAGCGGATCTTCCTGACCTTGGAGCGCGGCTCGGGCGGCAGCGGCGCGTCCTCAAGCCGCCGCGCCCAGGCCTCGCTCGCCGCGCCGTGGGCGTCGGTCATACCGTGGCGGTCGAATTCCTTGTAGCCCACGCCGGGGCGGCCCCGATGAGTGTCGCTCGAGCCGATAATGCCAAAGCGCAGGCGAGCGGGCTTGCCCTCGTCCTCAAAGCCGCCCGTGGCCAAAGCGTACTGTGTGGAATAGCCGGGCCGCAGGTTGAAGGCCGGCAAGAAACAATCCCGGCACTGGCCGGCGTCCAGCCAATCTTGAGGAGTCTGACCGGGCACGGTATGGAAGCCCAAATTGCCGAGCCTCACGTAATTGCGCCGCGCTTCCTCGGCCCGGGAATCACACTCGCCGTCGTCCAGCCTCGCCGCCGCACAACGGCCACGGATTATTTCCCCGGCCATCCAGCATGATGGCGTGTAATCGGCGGAAGGTTCGGGACAATGGGGCTGGCCGTCGGCATCGAACCAGACCGACCGCCAATCGCGGTATTCTTCCGAGTTGCCGTGGCCCGAATATATTTCGATCATTAACTGGCGGTCCGGGTCGTGATTTCCGTTATACAACTGATGAGTCCAGGTTGAGCCCGGCGGCACCGACACGCCCCAGGCATTGCCGTGGGGGATGACAATGGAATCGAATCCCCACTGGTCCAGCTTTGTGAATAATTCGCGCGGTGTCGGTGCAGTTTCGCTGCAGGCAACCGGTAACTCGCGCACATCGACGTCATCCGCGCAGAAGGGCACCTCGGAAAACTCGCTGAACATGCCGATCAGGTCGTAATAAAGCTGCCGGTTGGAAAAATCGAACATGGGATTGCGGATGCGCTCCCACATGGGCATGAAGTCGGCAATGTTTCTGCGCTCACCCGTGGGGCTTAGCATCATGGAACTGATGGGCCGGGCCGGGACCTTGTCTTCGTCGGTATCCAGGAAGATCACGTTCTTGTGGCCGAAATGCTTTTCCTTCACGAGATTGGTTTGTGTCCATTCCCAACCCAACAGTGTGACCATGTCCGGGTTGGCGGCATCACCCGCAACGTCATTGCACTGGCGCACGAATTCCTTGGTCTCCCGCCAGACGCGGGGCGACAACCCTTCGGCGTGATCGTTGATGGACCAGAAATCGAGGGAAGAGCAATAGCGCGCGAAGTCGCAGGCATCAGCCGCCGGATACGCGCCTTCGCCGTTCATCATGGGGAGCGCCCGGATGAATGTGTCACCAGAGAACATGGTGTGCACGTGCAGATCGCCGAACAGAATCTGTTTGGGCGCGGCAACGTCGCGGGCCAGGGCGGTTTTCCGCTGCGCCTGCTCCCGCGCCTCCACAAGTCCCGCGGGCTTGGCGACGGCCGTTGGATCGCCGGCCCTCACCGGCTCGCTCAACAGGTCCAGGGCAATCGCGGCAATGTAGCCTGCCGCGAATATGGCCAAAACCGCCGGTATAGCGATTTTCATGCGACAACGCATGAACTTACCCTCCGGCTGAGAAATCAACA
>CAYOOG010000032.1:0-21313 GCA_964405515.1 uncultured Alphaproteobacteria bacterium
CATGCACAATTGGCCCGGCCTTGCGGAAGGCAAGTTCGCCGCGCGCACCGGTCCCTTGATGGCGTCCTTCGACATCTTCGAGATAACAATCCGCGGTCGTGGTGGCCATGCCGCCATGCCTCATCTGGCTATCGACCCGGTGATTGTCGCAGCAAACCTGGTGAACGCGCTTCAGACCATCGTCAGCCGGGTTGCCGACCCGCAGGATTCGGCGGTCGTCAGTGTCACGCAGATTCACGGCGGCGACACCTGGAACGTTATCCCGGAAGAGGTGACCTTAGGGGGCACTACGCGCTCGTTCAGCGCCGAGGTTCAGGACATGATCGAGGCCAAAATAGATGAACTGGCGTCCAATGTTGCTGCGACCCATGGGGCAAGCGCCCGCGTCAGCTATGAGCGGCGCTATCCGCCCGTTGTGAACACCGAAGCCGAGACCGAGCTGGCCGCGGCGGCGGCCGCCGGGATCGTTGGCGTGGAAAACATCGAGCGCAACCCGGTGCCCTCCATGGGTGCCGAGGATTTTGCCTATATGTTGCAGGAAAGGCCCGGGAGTTACGTTTGGATCGGCAATGGCCCGGGGGAGGGGGGCTGCATGCTGCACAACCCGGGCTACGACTTCAACGACGCCGTTCTGCCCATCGGCGCCAGCTATTGGGCGCGGCTGGCCGAATCGCTGCTGCCGAAGTCATCGTCGGATTAGCTCGGCCCGTCCTAGTCGCCCTTGCCCGAAGGCTTTGCCTGGGCGGTGCGCCAGCGCAGGAACGGGAAGGTCTTCATCACAAAGACGATCAGCTTATTGATCCAACCGGGCACGCACACTGGTTTGTTGGCCATGACGGCATCGAACCCGGCGCGCGCGACGGGGTCCGCTTCCATCCACATGAATTTCGGCATCGAGGCCCGGGCCTTGGTCAAGCCGGCCACGGCGTGAAACTCAGTATGGGTATAACCAGGGCATAGGGCGGTGACGTGGATGCCCGTGCCCGCGTATTCGATGTTCAGGGTTTCGGAAAATATTGTGACGTAGGCCTTGACCGGACCGTAGAGCGTGGAATCGGGCGTCGGCATGAATCCGGCGATGGACGAGACGTTGATAATGCGTCCGTAGCCGCGCGCCGCCATGCCCGGAATAAACAGGTGACAAAGCCTGGTCAGCGACCGCGCCATAACCTCGAAGAAATTGCCGAAAGACTCCCAAGGCGCGTCCCGGCAGAATGACGGGCTGGTGAATCCCGCATTGTTCACCAAGGCGTCTACGGTGATGCCTTGCGAATCCAGTTCCGCCGCCAGCACCTCGGGCGCGTCCGGTAAGCCCAAATCGGCGGGCATGACGGTGACGCTAATGCCATGCTTTGTCCGTAAATCCGTGGCGATCTCTTCAAGCCGCTCGCGCCGCCGGGCCACAAGCACAAGATCAAATCCTTCGGCCGCGAAAACCCGGGCAAAGGCGGTGCCGATACCGGCGGAGGCTCCGGTGATAAGGGCTGTTCTTCGGGCACTCTCGGACAATGCTTTAGGGCGCTAGTTCGTTTTGCGCCGTTCCGGCATGGCGAGGTAATCAATCAAGGTGTTGTCCATGACCGTGCAAATATATTTGTGAGGCATCGGAATTTCACCGCCCCCCATCAAATGCGCCTTGCCCTTGACGAATATTTTTCCATCGAGCGTGGAAACATAAGGCTCGGGTTTGAATTCCGGCGTATAGGTCTTTGGCTGTTCCGCCTTGACCGCATCCTTGCATAGTTGAATGGCGGATTTTTCAAGTTTCTTTTCCTCGGCTGATTGGGCCAAGGGATCGAAGGGTTTCGTGCTCTCTTCATAGCTGGCCGGGCCCAGGGAAACGCAGCGTTTCATTTCCCGTTCGCGGCGGTACTTGTCCCAATCCGGATGGATGTCGGTCAGACTTTGGCAGGCCATCTTGATGGGATCGTCTTCTTCCGAAGGAAAAAACCCATCGCAACCGGCAAGCGCCAAGGCTGCCAAAGCCACTATCAACCGTGAAAAAGCTCTCATAATTGTTCCAATCCGCCGAACCAGGGCCAAAACATAGCATCAGGCTCTAGATCAATGCCAGCATCCGCCCTATTATGGCCACCATGTTTTCACTCCATGAAATAGAGTCTGCTCTGGCGCCTTCCGGATTGGTCCTGCGCGGTGGGTTCCATGCTAGGGACGGGGACGGCCTGCCAGCCCTTGGCTCCGGCGCAACCGTGGGCACGGTGCTCATGGTCGGCAATGCCGGCCCCGAAATGTGGCGGGCGTTTTCCCGCTTCCTGGAGGAAGAGGATGGCGCGGCGGGTGTGGATCCGCTCAACCGCTGGACCAAACTGGTGGTAGATGAGGCGGCGGCCAAGGTCGGTGCCGAGCCTCTCTATCCCTTCGGCGAGCCGCCCTTCTGGCCGATGCAGAGCTGGGCATTGCGGACCGGGCTGGTGGCGGCCTCACCGATCGGAATCCTTATCGACCCTGAGCAGGGTCTTTGGCATGCCTACCGGGCGGCTCTGTTGCTGGAGGAGCGCCTTGACCTGCCGGACCCCGGACCATTGACGTCGCTGTGCGGGAACTGCGCCGAGCGGGCTTGCCTCGCGACCTGCCCGGTTTCGGCTTTTCGCAATGACGGCTACGACGCCTTGTCCTGCGCCGATCATGTGCTGGGTGCTGACGGCGGAGATTGTCTGAAGCGCGGATGCATGGCCCGACACGCCTGCCCCGTGGGCCGCGAGTATGCCTACCAGCCGGCACAGGCGGAATTCCACATGATGGCCTTCGCCAAGGCGATCCAAGCATACTCGGGCGGGTCGACGCCGTAAGGGTTTCGCTTAATCGGTGAGGGCGGACGATTCTTGAGATATCTTAATATAATCAAATAGTTACCAATGCTTCACGCGACGATTCTTCGTAAGCCATTGTAATTATTACAGTTTAGCCGAAAAATACGTAAATTACGAAACGAACCCAATTGCCACTCCAGCCCATGGTGGCCAAGGGTTTGAGGCACATTTTTTTAGTGCTTTTCTAACTCGCTGAGTTTGGCCGACGTCGTAATGGCCTGTCTGTCGATGCGAAGTTCGATGAGCGCCGCCGTGCCGGCGCCAAGAGCGCGTTCCAGGGCCGGGGCAAAATCTGCGGTCTGCGCCACGGTCTCGCCGAAGAGGCCGAAGGAACGGGCGTAGGCGGCAAAGTCAGGGTTGTGAAGATCGGTGGCGATGACCCGGCCCGGATAATTCTTCTCTTGATGCATGCGGATGGTTCCGTACATGCCGTTGTTCACAACCAGGAACAGGGGGGTGAGGCCGTATTGAGCGGCGGTCGCCAACTCCTGGCCGGTCATGAGGAAGCAGCCGTCGCCGGCGAAGCAGACGACAGTCCGCTCGGGCGCCACGACCTTGGCGGCGATGGCCGCCGGAACGCCGTAGCCCATGGCGCCGCTTGTGGGCGCCAACTGGCTTGGGTAGCGGCTGAACTGGTGGAAGCGGTGGGGCCAGCCGGTGTAGTTTCCGGCGCCATTAGCGATGATGGCGTCGGCCGGTAATCGGCGCTCAAGTTCCGCCATGACCTCATACATATCAAGATCACCGGGGCAGTCCACCGGCGCCCGGAAGGCCAGGTAATCCTCCCGGGCCGCCGCCGTCCACGGGCCCCACGCCGGATCGCCGACGGCGGGTAGCTTGACGACCGCCTTGGCGAAGTTTGAAACACTGGCGTTGATGGCGATGTCGGTCCGATAGACCCGGCCCAGCTCCTCTGCTCCGGGGTGTATGTGAATAAGCTTTTGCGCCGGTTTGGGCGCCGTGATGCGGCTGTAGCCACCGGTCGTCATCTCTCCCAGCCGGGCGCCGAGCACTAGCAACAAGTCCGCATCGGTTACGCGGGCGACCAGATTGGGCGCGGCGGCGATGCCCAAATCTCCGGCCCAGCATGGGTGGTGGTTGTCGAATATATCCTGTCGGCGGAACGACGATGCCACGGGCAGCCGGTTGGCCTCGGCGAAGGCGACAATGTGACCGCAAGCCTCCGCCGTCCATCCGCTGCCGCCGACAATCATCAGGGGCCGCTTGGCACCGCCAAGCATGTCCATGGCGCGGCGCAGATCATCTTCCTGGGCTTGCGGCTCCTCGGCCTCGGCTGGCGGCAAATCGCCGACCGTGGCCGTCTCCCGCAGCATGTCCTCTGGCAGCGCCAGCACAACGGGGCCACGCCGCCCCGACAGCGCCGTTGTCCAGGCGCGGTCAATAAATTCGGGCAGGCGCGCCGTGTCATCCACCTGGGCCACCCACTTGGCCATCTTCCCGAACATCTGTTGGTAGTCCAGTTCCTGAAAGGCTTCGCGCCCCAGGTGATTGCGCGCCACCTGGCCGATCAGCAGAATCATGGGCGTGGAATCCTGAAACGCCGTGTGCACGCCGACGCTGGCCTGGGTGGCGCCCGGCCCTCGCGTGACCATGCAAACACCCGGCCGCCCGGTCAGCTTGCCAAAGGCCTCGGCCATGTTTGCGGCGCCGCCCTCGTGGCGGCAGGTAATCAGGCGAATATCGTCCGTCCGGTCATGGAGAGCATCCAGCACCGCCAGAAAACTCTCACCGGGCACGCAGAATACGGTGTCGGCGCCGTTGATGGACAAGGCATCGGCCAGAATTTCACCGCCGCTACGGCTCTTCATGGATTTGCTCAACTGCCAAGGTCCGTTGGAAGGACTCTAGTGGTTGTTTTCGCCGCCCGACTGCTGCCGGATGCGCCAGAACCGCATGGTGCGTTGAGCCGTATGCATGGGCAGTTTGTCGTACATGTCGAGGAGTTCATGCACGTCATCCCATTTTCCCGGTTCATCCTTGGCGATGAGCTTGGCAATGGTCGACAAGGTCGCGGGGCTGAATCCGCTCGCCTTGCACGTGATGGCCAGGGCCTCGGCCCCACGGTCATAAATAATGCGCTGCGCCGTCCGGTGGTCAATGCCGGTCAAATGAGAGAAGGCCGCAACGAATTCTGCAATGGCGCCATCCTTCAACAAACTGATCATCATGGTTTCGTCTAATTGACCCATGATGACCTTGCGCCGGACGAAGCGTTCCGGCGGGCTCAGTTGTTCCTCGGACATTTCCTCGAGCATTGCCTGGCGGGTGTTCTGCATGGCGAGATCGAGATCTTCCTCGTCGAGTTCCGGCATGGAGGCTGTGATCTGCTCCCGCAATGCCTCAGACACCGACCAGTACATCTCATCCATAATTTCTTGCGGCAGATCCTTTCGGGAGATCAGCGGCACCTGCAGCATTTCGCTCTTCTTGGCGCGTTGGGCGACGCCCTGCATCGTGCTCTGCGATATTTCCGCTCCCTCGTTCTTGACCAGCGATTCGACAACCTCATCATCGCCGTGTTCGACCAGGGATTCCGAGACTTCCTCCGACACTTCCTTGCGCAGGGAAATGGAAAGCATGTGCTCCTGGCCGCGGTGCTTGATGATCTCCAGAAGGTCTGAATTCTTCAGCACCGTGCTGTTTTGCAGGATAGGACCGGCGACGTCGATGTCGTCATTGGCGAGCTTGGCGATAACTCCGTGGGGTGCTGAGTCCACCGCTGACAGGCGCTCGGCCAACTCCTGCCGAATCTGCTTTTCCACCTCATAGGCCAACTGTCCCATGATGCCGTCGAAATGGTCATTTTCCACCGAACTGTGATTGTCGGGCTGTTCCATGAACAGGTCGGTGACACTGCGAAGCAGATCGCGGCGGCCATCAGTCGATTCGTCTTCAGCAAGGCTGATAAGCTTCTGAAGATTATGCGCTTCAAACGTCATGGCTGTTCGGCACCCAGGGTACGGGCCTACAGGGATAGCAGAAAAGAATTAACCAATTTATAGGCCGCAAGGACTCTAGGTCCATCCCTCCGGCTGATCCAGTTCTTTCAGTACGTTAGGGAGCGCGACCTATCGCCGGTCAAACTTGGTTGAAAGCACGACGGAGGAATTGGTGCGGGATACGCCGGGCAGTGCGCCGATCTCGTCCAGGAGGCTGTCCATGTCCTCGGCAGAGGGCGATGCGGCAAGGGCAATCAGGTCGTAGGCGCCACTGACGGCCACGCACGACAGAACCTCAGACATCGCCTTGAGCGAAGTGACCACCGGGTTGATATGCTTGGGGTCCACCGTCAGCATGATGTGCGATTGCAAACCACCGAGGAAGGGGTCTTCGTTGAGGCGCACCGTGTAGCCCGCGATTATGCCGCCGCGTTCCAACCGGGCCACGCGCTCTTGCACAGCGGATCGCGACAGCCCGACCTTGCGCGCCAGCGCTGCCGCGGGTTCCCGCCCATTGGCCCGCAAGAGGGCAATGAGAGCGAGATCTTTTTCATCAGGGACGTGTTTTGCCATGAGCGCCCGATTCGCCGATTTTACCTGTCGATCCGCCGGAAGATGACCGATTCACCGGTACATTACCAGTTTTTACCGAATCCAGAGCAACTTAGTCTCCCCGTCGCCCTACCGTTTCGCCCCGCGATCCGCAGAGGTATCATGCCGGGCGTATCACTAAGTGCCTGGGAAATAAGGCTTCGCAAGATCATGGCAACGGAACAAACGGATACGGCAGCGGCGAAGGCGGCTGTGTTCAGCTCTCTGGGCCTGGAAAATGCCACTCATAGCGGCGGCGGGCGGGAATCGGACTCCGAAGCCTGGAAAGGCTATATGCGCCGCGCCACCGATACGGTCAATTATTCAGCGGATCTGCCCCTGGCCTAGGGTGTGGAATTCAATCTGGATTAGGTCGCCTTAGGTCTTCCGGCAATTTGCCCTGCACGGCCTGCCAGGCGGTCGTGTCAGCGGCCACGAGCAGGCCTTTGCTCTTATCGGCGGGGCGGTAGGGCGTGCCGTCAAGGCGGGCGGCCTTGCCGCCGCATTCCTCGATGAGCAGCACACCGGGCGCGTGATCCCAAGGCCGCGTGCGCCAATAGAAACTGAAATGAATATGGCCCTCTGCCATCTCCAGATAGTGCTGAACCGCGCACCGGGTTGGCGGCACGGTCGTGAATCCGTCGAAGGCATTCTCAACCGCGCTGCGATATTCGGTTGGCACAAAGCCCGTGAGCACGACGCCAACTAATTGCTTTGCGGGCGCCAGTGTCTTGCAGGGCGTGCCGTTAATCGAGGCACCACCGCCTTTTTCGGCGACCGCCGTTTGTTTGGACAAGGGGTTGTGAATCCAAGCGACCTTGGTCTCGCCGCCATGCAAAAGCGCGACCATGGTGCCGAAGGGCGGCTTACGGTTGGCAAAGTTGACGGTGCCGTCCAGGGGGTCCACGAGCCACACCGGATCGCTACCTTTCAGTGCGTCAAGAATGGTTGGATCGCCATGGGCGGCCTCTTCACCGACAACAATACTGCCCGGGAGGATGTCGGCGAGGCCGTCGGTGAGGCGGCGCTCGGCGGCCTGGTCGGCGCTGGTGACAAGTTCGCCGGCGTTCTTTTCGGTAATTTCACAGGTTTCGAGGTTTTGAAAGCGCGGCAGGATTTCCTCCGCCGCGACCTGCTCGATCAGCAACCTTACCCGTTCAGTGTTGATGGGCATTCGTATGGTTACGCGGTCTTCTCAAGCGTCAGGCCCAATTCCTCGACCATGGCGTCGCGCATGACGAATTTCTGAATCTTGCCGGTGACGGTCATGGGGAAGTCGTCGACGAACTTGATGTAGCGCGGAATCTTGTAGTGCGCGATCTGGCCCTTACAGAATTCCTTGATCTCCTGCGCCTCAAGCGTCGCGCCTTCGCGCAGTTTGACCCAGGCGCAAATCTCCTCGCCGTACTTCTGGTCCGGTACGCCGAAGACCTGCACGTCCTGGATGCCGTCGTGGCGGTAGAGGTACTCCTCGATCTCGCGCGGGTAGACGTTCTCGCCGCCGCGGATCACCATGTCCTTGACGCGCCCGACGATGTTGCCATAGCCCTCGTCATCAAGCGTCGCCAGATCGCCGGTGTGCATCCAGCCGCCGGCATCGATGGATTCCGCCGTACGTTCCTCGTCCGCCCAATAGCCCTGCATCACGGAATAGCCCCGCGTCAGCAACTCACCCGAGGTATTGGGAGGCACGGTGTTGCCGTCCTCGTCGATGATCTTGACCTCCACATGGGGATGGACGCGCCCGACGGTGGAGACGCGCTTGTCCAGGGGCTCGTCGGTCGCCGATTGGAAACTCACCGGGCTGGTCTCGGTCATGCCGTAGGCGATGGTGACCTCGGACATGTTCATGTCGCTGATGACCTTTTTCATGACCTCGATAGGGCAGGGCGCGCCCGCCATGCAGCCGGTGCGCAAACTGCTGAGTTCGAACTTAGAAAACTCCGGGTGGTCCAGTTCGGCGATGAACATAGTCGGTACGCCGAAGAGCGCCGTGGCCTTCTCTGCCGCGACGCACTCGAGGACCGACAGGGGTTCAAAGGCCTCGCCCGGGTACAACATGGCGGCACCGTGAATCATGCAGTTCAGATTTCCCATGACCATGCCGAAGCAATGGTAAAGCGGCACCGGAATGCAAATGCGGTCTTCGTGCGTGATCTTCATGGTCTCACCGAAAAGGTGGCCATTGTTCAGAATATTGAAGTGGCTCAGCGTCGCGCCCTTGGGAAAGCCCGTGGTGCCGCTGGTGAACTGGATGTTGATGGCATCCTTGGGGGAAAGGCTGGCGCCAATCTCGGCAATTTGCGCGGGCGTGGCGTCCGTGCCCATGGCGGGAATGTCGGCAAAGTTATAGCACCCGGCGGATTTTTCCTCGCCCAGGCGCACAATAATCTGCAAGTCGGGCAGGCGCGCGGATTTAAGCGCGCCGGGCTCGGCACTGTCCAGCTCCGGCGCCAGCTCCCGCAGCATGTCGATGTAATTGCTGCTCTTGAAGGTGGCGGCGGTGACCAGCGTCCGGCATCCCACCTTGTTCAGCGCATATTCAAGTTCACTCACCCGGTAGGCCGGATTGATGTTGACGAGTATGAGACCGAGTTTTGCGGTGGCGAATTGGGTGACTGTCCACTCGGCGTTGTTGGGCGACCAGATGCCGATGCGCTCGCCCTTGGCAAGGCCCAACGCCAGCAGTCCGGCCGCGAAGGCGTTCACTTGTTCGGCCAATTGGTCGTAGGTCCAGCGAATATTCTGATGGGGCACCACCAAGGCCTCGCGGTCGCCGTGGCTCGCCACAGTCTCATCAAAGGCCTGGCCGATGGTCTTGTCAATCAACGGCCGGTCGGTCGCGCCCTTCACATGACTTTCGCTAAGCTTGCTCATGATTCCCCCATGCGCCTCCATATCTAGAAGAGGCGGAACTTATCACAAGGCGCGGCGTGGGGCGAGGGCAGGGGGTATCAAACCACCTTCCCCGGGTTCATGAGGCCCTTTGGGTCGAGGGCGGTTTTGAGCGCGCGCATGAGGTCCATTTCTACCGCGCTCTTGCGCCGGGCGATTTCGTCGCGCTTCAAGATCCCGACACCGTGCTCGGCGCTGATGCTGCCGTCCATGTTGGCGACCAGATCGTGCACAATGGTATTGAGGCGCGGGGCTTCGGCCATGAAGAAGTCCGCGTCGGTGCCCTCGGGCTGAGTCAGGTTGTAATGCAGATTGCCGTCGCCTATGTGGCCGAAGGTTACGGGCCGGATACCTGGGAGCGCCAGTTCGACCGCCTCGTCCGCCGCCGCGGTGAACTCGGCAAGGCGGGAGATCGGCACCGAGATATCGTGCTTGATGCTGCCGCCTTCGCCCTTCTGGCCTTCCGGCATGGCCTCGCGCAGGGCCCAGAGATTGGCGCGCTGCTGTTCATTGCTGGCCACGGTAGCGTCGCTAACTAATGCCGTTTCGTGGGCGGTCGCGAGCATGGCTTCCAGCACCGCTTGCAATCCGCCAACCTCACGGGCGCTGGTGAGTTCCGCCAACACGAACCAGGGAAACCCGCCTTTAAGAGGTTGCTTGAGCCCCGGCACGTGGCGCACGGCAAATTCCACCGAGTGCGCGTTCATGATTTCCATACCGCTCAAGGTCTCTCCCGCCGCCGCGTTCAACAGGCCCAGCAAATGCACGGCGGCGGTCATGGTAGGCACGGCGCAAAGGCTCGTGGCTGTGTCCCGGGGCCTTGGGAACAGCCGCAAGGTGGCGGCGCTGATAAATCCAAGCGTACCCTCGGCGCCGATGAAAATGTTTTTCAAGTCGTAGCCGGTGTTGTCCTTGCGCAAGCCGCCGAGGCCGTCCCATACTTGGCCGTCCGCCAGCACAACCTCAAGGCCCAAGACCAAGTCCCGGGCCGGGCCGTAGCGCAGCACTCCGGTGCCCCCGGCGTTGGTCGACAACACACCGCCGATCTGGCAACTGCCCTCGGCGCCCAGGCTTAAGGGGAATAGCCGGTCGGCTTGTGCCGCCGCGTCCTGCACGTCGGCCAGGATGCAACCCGCGTCCACGGTCATGGTGGAATTGGCCGCGTCGACGCTGCGGATCCGGTTCATGCGGCCAAGGTTGATGAGCACCTCGCCGCCGCCGGTGACGCTGCCGCCCACAAGCCCGGTGTTGCCGCCTTGGGGCACCATGGCCACGCCGGCAGCCGCGCAGGCCTTGACCAGGTCGGCCAGTTCCGCCGTGTTGGCGGGCCGTAGCATCATTTGAGCTTGGCTGGTGTAGGTGCCGCGCCGTTCCTCAAGATAAGGGGCGAGGTCCGATTCGTCCTCGACCCAGCCCGTCTCGCCGACGATTTGCCGCAGTTGCGCAGCCAAATCCGCCGGTATCGCGGCCACGTCGGGCATTTCCTGGATTAAGTGTCGGTGTCCTGCGCGGCGGCGGCGCGGCGCAGGCGGTCATTGATGACCGCGCCCAGGCCCGCCTCGGGCACCGGCATGACGGCGATGGCCTTGGCCTCGGTATGGTCGAGGGTGCGCAGCATGGCGAACAAGTTGGCCGCGGCTTCGTCTAGGTCCCCATCGCGGCTGAGATTAAGCTCTATAACGGCGCCTTCAGGCGTCTTCTTGCCGAAGGCCAGCAGGACCTCGCCCGGGCGCACATCATTCACATCGAGGCGTAGCGGCAGGTTGGGGGCATAGTGGCGGTCCAACTGCCCGGGCGCGACAATGGGCGCACCGCCGCTTTCGCCATTCACCGAAAGATGCACACCCAGGGCGTCCTCAATGGCTTCGCGCGGGATGCCGCCGGGGCGCAACAGATGCGCTTCCTCGCCGCTGATTCGCACGATGGTCGACTCGATTCCGACCATGCAGGGCCCGCCATCCAAAATAAGTGGCACCTTGCCGGCGAGGGATTCGGCAACCTGCCCGGCCGTGGTCGGGCTCAATGTGCCTGAGGTGTTGGCGCTGGGCGCCGCCACCGGCCGCCCCAGGGCGGTCAACAGTTTGCTGGCGACAACATGATCGGGCACGCGCACGGCCACGGTATCCAGCCCGGCGCTAAGGCGCGGGGACAGCCCGGCTTGCTCGTCGCGATCCAGCACCAAGGTGAGCGAGCCCGGCCAAAAGGTCTCGGCCAGGCGCTCGGCCCGGGTGCCGTAATGGGCCAAGCCCGCCGCCGTTTCGACGTCCGCCGCGTGGACGATTAATGGGTTGTGATCGGGTCGATTCTTGGCCGCGTAAATGGCGGCCACCGCCTCATCGTTGGTGGCATCGCCGCCCAAGCCGTAAACCGTTTCGGTCGGGAAGGCGACCAGACCGCCCTCCAGAAGAGCCTTGGCGGCCTTGCCAATAGCTTCCGGCGTCGCCGGCAAAACGGTTGTTTCAATTGCCACGGGTTGGTCTCGGTGTTGGTTGAAGTGCGGGCACCATACTCCCAAGGTCGCCCGGACTTAAGTCAAAAATTCTTGATGCCGGATAAGTGTTTGAGATCAAGCGTTTGAATTGTTAACGGCCGGCGGTTTGAGGTGTTGTCTTTGGCTGCTTCGAGGCGATAAAGTGGGCCAAGACCCCCCATTGTCCGGACCCTTTCATTTCGGAGAGCCCAACCCATGGCGTCCTACACCGCGCCCATCAAAGATATTCGTTTTCTACTCGACCACGTCTGCGGCGTGTCCGAACTTGCCGAATTGCCGCAGTTCGCCGAGGCGACGCCGGATATGCTGGACGCCATCCTGGAAGAGGCGGGCAAGTTTGGCCGCGACGTTCTGGCGCCGCTTAATCGTGTTGGCGACGAGCAGGGGGCCACCCTGGAGGACGGCGTTGTGCGCACGGCGGATGGTTTTGCTGACGCCTGGAAACGCTTTGCCGAGGGCGGCTGGGCCAGCCTGCCCTTCGACCCGGAATTTGGCGGACAGGGCCTGCCCTGGTCCCTGCAGATTGCGGTGACGGAAGTGATCGGCTCGGCCTGCATGGCCTTCAGCCTCTGCCCGGTACTGAGCCAGGGCTCGCTGGAAGCGCTGGAACAGCACGCCAGCCCCGAACAAAAAGCCACTTTCATGCCGAAGATCGTCTCCGGCGAGTGGACCGGCACCATGAACCTGACGGAGCCCCAGGCGGGCTCCGACCTCGGCGCCATCAGGTCGAAGGCGCTGCCCCAGTCCGACGGCACTTACCTTATCAAGGGCTCGAAGATATTTATCACCTACGGCGAGCACGACATGACCGAGAACATCATCCATCTGGTGCTGGCCAAAACGCCGGATGCGCCCGCCGGCTCCAAGGGCATTTCACTTTTCATCGTGCCGAAGTTCCTGATTAACGAAGACGGTAGCCTGGGCGAGCGCAACGACGTACGCGCCGTATCGCTGGAAGAAAAACTCGGCATCCACGCCAGCCCGACTTGCGTCATGGCCTTCGGCGACAACGATAGTTGCGTGGGTCATCTGGTGGGCGAAGAGAACAAGGGGCTGCGCTACATGTTCACCATGATGAACAACGCCCGCCTCGCCGTCGGCCTGCAAGGGGTGTCGATCGCCGAGCGGGCCTACCAGCAGGCCCTCGAATTCGCCCAGGAGCGCAAGCAGGGGCGGCCCATGGGCCCCAACGCTTCGCCCGACGCCGCGATCATCGAACACGCCGACGTGCGCCGCATGCTCATGACCATGAACGCGCTGACCGAGGCCGCCCGCGCCATTTGCTACAAGGTGGGCGGTGCCTTCGACCGCTCCCACAATCTGCCCGACGAAGCCGGCCGAGCGGCGGCCCAGGCCACGGTCGAACTGATTACGCCCATCGCCAAGGCTTGGTCCTCGGACATCGGCTGTGAAGTGTCGTCCATTGGGGTTCAGGTCCATGGCGGCGTGGGATTTATCGAGGAAACCGGCGCCGCGCAGCATTACCGGGACGCTCGCATCGCCCCCATTTACGAAGGCACGAACGGCATTCAGGCAATGGACCTGGTAATGCGCAAGGTGCCGCTCATGGGGGGGCAGCCCTTGCAGGAATTGATTGCGGAAATAGGCGGCTTTGCCGATGAACTGGCCTCAAGGGGCGGGGATTTGTCCGCCATCTCTGCTCCCTTGAAGGCGGGGGTGGAGGCATTGGGCCAGGCTTCGGTCTGGTTGGGCGAAAATCTCAAGGACAATCCCAACGCCTGCGCCGCCGGTGCCTATTCCTACCTGCGGATGTTTGGCATCGTCTTGGGTGGCTATTTGCTGGCGCGCGGCGCGGCGGTGGCGTCGGACGCGGCCGCGGAGGGTAACGGCGACAGTGATTTTCTGAAGTCAAAAATTGTCACCGCGCGCTTTTTTGCCGAGCAGATTTTGCCCCAGGCCCCGGCCCTGTTGGGGCCGGTTACATCCGGCGACGATCTGCTTTACGCCCTCAGCCCCGACCAGATGGCGGGCTAGGCAATGGAACTTGAGTATCCTTTTGCCGAGCGCCCGGCACCCGGTGAATTGCAGGAAGTCGGCCCCGGCATCTATTGGCTCTGCATGCCCATCGAAACACCCAAGCCCTCGACCTTGGATCACATAAACATTTGGCTCTTGGAGGACGGAGAATCTTGGACCGTCGTCGATACCGGTTTCAAGAGTGATGGCGTGGAGAAAATCTGGCGCGGTGTATTCGACGATCAATTGAAAGGCCTCCCGGTCGGCCGCATTATCGTCACCCACATGCACCCGGATCACGTCGGCCAGGCCGGCTGGATCGCGCGGCATTGGAACGCCGAGCTCTGGATGACAAGGGCCGAGTACCTTCTCTATCGGCTGCTCAGTCAGGGTTATGCAGATTCACTGCCGCCGGAAGTGGAAGCCTTTTACCGAGATGCCGGGTACGGCGACGAGTTTGTCGCGAACGCGCGCGAGGCGGGATGGGGGAACTACTCTCGGGCCATCAGCGAGCCCTTGCGGCACTTTCGGCCCATTTTGGACGGGGAGGTTTTCAAGATTGGTGATCATGACTGGCAGGTCAACGTCGGTCGTGGCCACACGGTGGAGCACGCCTGCCTCCATGCGGCGGGGCCGAAGATGCTAATATCAGGCGATCAGGTTTTGCCGCGGATTACGCCCAATATCAGCGTCACGCCCATGGAGCCGGACGAGGATCCGCTGAGCCAGATGCTGGACTCCTGGAAGTCGCTTCGTGCCGTGCCTGATGACACGCTCATCCTGCCGGCCCATGGGGATCCGTTTTACGGCCTGCATGCGCAGCTCGAATACTTTCTTGAACATCACGAAGCAAAACTTAACCGCCTGGCGGAATTTTGCGCGGAGCCGCGGTCGGCGCGCGAGGTATTGCCGGTTCTCTTCAAGCGGGAACTGCAAGGCTTCCACATCTTCCTCGCACTCGGCGAAGCCGTGGCCCACCTCAACTGTTTGTTGAACCGAGGCAGGATCGTGCGCGAACGCCGCACCGAAGGCGGAGATCTTTACCGCAAGGTATAGGCCGATAGGGCGCACCTTGCGCGTTTCGGCTGGGAACAGGGCATGACGGACTATCCTTGGTTGGCACATTACCCGGACGGCGTTGACTACCACGCCCGCTTTGAACCGGCTCCGCTGTGGCGCCTGCTGGATGAAGCCGTTGAGACCTATGCCGACCATAATTTCCTGGATTTTATGGGCCGCCATTTCAGTTATCGGGAAGTCGGCTATCATGTGGCTAAGGCGGCCAAGGGGTTTCAGAAACTAGGCGTGAAGCCCGGCGTTAAGGTTGGTCTTTTTCTGCCCAATTGCCCGCAATACGTTATCGCCTTTTTCGGCATCCTCAAGGCCGGCGGCACCGTAGTCAATTTTAGCCCGCTCTATTCAGAATCGGAGTTGCTGCAGCAGATCGAGGATTCGGGCACCACGATCATGGTGACACTGAACCATATTGGGCTTTACCCGAAAATGGAGGCGATCCGCGAAAAGAGCCCGCTGGAGAAATTGGTTATCGGCAGCATCACGGACGCCTTGCCGTTTCCGAAGAATTTATTGTACCCGGTTTTGCGCTGGTCCGAGATTGTGCACGTTCCAAACGACGGGGCGCACGTTGCCTACCGCGAGTTGCTCAACAACGACAGCAAGTACACGCCGGTCGTTGTCGATACGACAGACACAGCGGTGCTTCAATATACCGGCGGAACAACCGGTCAGCCCAAGGGCGCCATGCTCAGCCACGGCAGCATGTATATCAACGCCAAGCAGGCGGCGACATGGAGCCCTTCGGTGGAACTTGGCGAGGAAGTTGTCTTGGCGGTCCTACCGTTCTTCCACGTATTCGCCATGACGGTGATAATGAACTTAGGCATGACTATCGGCGCCGAGCTTATCATCCACCCAAACTTCGACCCCGGAATGGTTCTCAAGGATATCAAGAAGAAAGGCGTCACGCTCATGGCTGGAGTGCCGACCATGTATATGGCGCTCCTCAAACACCCGGATCTTGATGCCGACTCGCTCACCTCGCTTAAGCGTTGCAATTCCGGCGGGGCGCCGCTGCCGGCGGACGTCAAGTCGCAGTTCGAAGATCTCTCCGGGTGCAAACTTGTGGAAGGCTATGGCCTGACCGAATGTGCCGCCGTTGCCACGATTAATCCATTCGAGGGAATGCAAAAAGAAGGCTCGATCGGACTGCCGATGCCGGGCACGCGCATCGTCATTACCGACAGGGAGGACCCGCACAAAGTATTACCCTTGGGCGAGATCGGCGAGATTTGCCTCGAAGGCCCGCAACTTATGACCGGATATTGGGGCCGGGAAGAAGCGACGCGGGAAGCTATTGTCGACGGGCGCCTGCGCACCGGCGATCTTGGCTATCTCGACGAGGACGGTTTCACTTTTATTGTCGACCGCATGAAGGACATGATCCTGGTTGGCGGTTTCAACGTCTACCCGCGTTTTGTCGAGGAAGCCATTTATCAACATCCGGCGGTGGACGAAGCGACCGTGATCGGCATTCCCGACGATTATTTGGGCGAGATTCCCAAGGCGTTCGTCAAGCTTCGCGCCGGACACGAAGACCTGACGAGGGAGGCGCTGGTTGAGTTTCTAAGCGAACACCTGGCCAAGCACGAAGTGCCCAGGAACTTGGAGTTCCGGGACGAGTTGCCGAAAACCCCCGTGGGCAAGCTGTCCAAGAAGGAACTGGTGGCGGAGGAGGCGGCTAAGCGCGCAGCGGCAAGCTAGCCGCACTGCGCCCGGTGGCGCAGGAACTGATCCGCCAGCACCGCCGCCATCATGGCCTCGCCCACGGGAACGGCGCGAATGCCGACACAAGGGTCGTGACGGCCTTTGGTGGAAACCTCCACGTCCTTG
The DNA here is from genome assembly GCA_964405515.1 of uncultured Alphaproteobacteria bacterium. GTDB lineage: Bacteria > Pseudomonadota > Alphaproteobacteria > JAPYRI01 > JAPYRI01 > CAYOOG01. The sequence goes on from CAYOOG010000032.1 coordinate 16,656, forward strand.
CCGCCTTTGTCCACCGTGCGCCGGGGCGTCAGAATCGAAGACGTTGGCTTCACGGCAAAGCGCGCCACAATGGGCTGGCCGGTGGATATTCCGCCCAGAATGCCGCCTGCGTTATTGGAGAGAAACTCAGGGCCCTTCTTGGCGGCGCGCATTTCATCGGCATTTTCGGCGCCGGTCAGCAGGGCCGCACCAAACCCGGCACCAACTTCCACGCCCTTGACCGCGTTGATACTCATCAAAGCCGCCGCCAGTTCCGCGTCCAATTTTCCGTAAACCGGGGCGCCCAGACCGGCCGGTATGCCCTCGGCCACGACCTCGACAACGGCGCCGATGGAATTACCTTCCTTGCGCAATTTGTCGAGATAGTCTTCCCACGCGGGAACCGCTCCGGCATCGGGGCAGAAGAAATCATTGCCGTCGACCTCCTCCCAGTCCCAAGAGTCACGACTCACTTGATGCTCACCCACCTGGACCAGCGCGCCACGAATGCTGACGCCGCCGATGAGTTCGTCAAGCACCCGGCGGGCGACGGCGCCGGCGGCTACCCGGCAAGCAGTTTCCCGGGCCGAGGCGCGGCCGCTGCCCTGGTGGTCCCGAATGCCGTACTTGGCGTCGTAGGTGAAATCGGCGTGTCCGGGGCGGAATTTGTCCTTTATGTCATCGTAATCGGCGGACTTTTGGTCCTCGTTCTCGATCAAGAGCGAGATCGGCGTGCCCGTGGTCCGATCCTCGAAAACGCCGGACAGAATCTTTGCGGCGTCGGGCTCCTGTCGCTGGCTTACAAAACGGGACTGTCCGGGCCGCCGCCGGTCGAGGAAGGCTTGAATGTCCGCAACCGTCAGCGCCACGCCCGGCGGTACGCCGTCGATCACACAGCCTATGGCCGGACCGTGGCTTTCGCCCCAGGTTGTCACCTGAAATAGCCTGCCGTAGGTGTTATGAGACATAAAACCGCTCCTTCGCTTTGATTATAGCGGCTTACGCTGGTTGCGGAAGGGCGGGCGTTGTAAAAATGGCAATCCAAGAGTCGCCCGGTGGAGAGAAATGATGACCCAACCAGACTACGTGCATGCCCTCGATCTTAAGGAAGTGGAAAACCTCGACCCTGATATGGAGAAGTATTTCGAAGTTTGTCGGGAAAAGCTCGGCATGGTTCCCAACGTCCTGCGGGCTTACGCCCACAACCAGGATAAACTGAGAAACTTCGCCAATTTTTACTCGAATCTGATGCTCGAGGAGTCCGGCCTGTCGAAGCTGGAACGGGAAATGATCGCGGTGGCCGTGTCCAGCATCAACAGTTGCTATTACTGCGGGGTCGCGCACGGCGCGGCGGTGCGTGACTTGTCCGGCGACCCGGTTCTTGGCGAGGCCATGGTCATGAATTACCGCGCCGCCGAACTTTCCGAGAGGCACCGGGCCATGCTCGATTTCGCCGCCAAGGTCACCGAGAGGTCCAAGGAAATTGGCGAGGAAGACCGGGAGGCGCTTCGCGATGCCGGTTTCACGGATGCCGATATCTGGGATATCGCTGCGGTCGCTGCCTTCTTCAATATGACCAACCGCATGGCCTCCGCCATCGATATGATGCCGAATCTGGAATACCACGCCCAGGCGCGCTGATCCGCGGGCCTGGGCCTGGGCCAGATTTTCATTGAATTTCTGCGGTTTTTGGCCGCGAACCGGCTGCCCTTAAAGCCGTTTTAACCCCGGCGCGGCATAGTCTCGCCATGGGCGTGGCCTGCTGTTTCCGTTATTTGCGGAAGCCGTAACGGGCCCGTGGAATAGCGTACGAGGGAGCATGAGTCCGGACTTGCACAAGCGGCTAACGGGTGCCGAGGACGAGCACGGCTGGATGATGCATCGCCGGCGCCTGGTCGCCGACATGCTGCGCCCCCTGTGGGGACGGCGCACGGCCAACGCCCTGGATCTCGGTTGCGGCCGCGGCGTCAATCTTCCCTTCTTGCAGTGCTATTGCGACGAGGTAACCGGCCTCGATATCTGCGAGGAGACGATCACAACGGCAAAGCGGCGCTTCAGCGACTACAAGTTTGTAAATGGTGATGTTTCCGAGTTGGAAAGGTTGTTTGACGAGCAATCCTTTGACGTCGTAACGGACTTTAGTCTTCTAAGTGTTCCGACCATTCCTTCGGAAGAAGACGTCATCCGGCAGGTATACCGAATCTTGAAGCCCGGCGGGACCTTTGTCATGACGGAACCCGCGTTCGACCTGCTCCACCCGCTGGATGATCGCCACCCTGCCGAGCGCCGCCGCTATCGGCTTCGTGATCTGGAGCATATGCTGCGCATGGCGGGCTTCCAGCAGGTTCGCGGCACCTATTTCAACAGCGTCGCCTTCATGCCGGCTTTGGTCGGTGCCCTAAAGGAACGCTGGCGCGCGAAGCGGAACGGCGGCGAGGGGGGCGAGGTCGTTCCCCTGGTCGTGCCCCAGGCCAGTGAACGCAAGAAGACCATCCTCCGAGCCGCTCTGAACGTTGAGCACTCGCTCATAAGGCGGCTGGGCCGGCTCCCCTTTGGCGTGGCTATACTCCTGGAAGCGCGAAAGTTCGCCTGACCGTTCCTTTGCCACCTACTGATCGTTGGAAAACCCAGCCTGACGGGCCATGGCCGGGCAGGAGTGTGCCCCTTGACTCTCATATTAGTAAGTATATACTTACGTTAGTTATGGCTTACGCAATGAAAATACAGGCGCTTGCGGATCCCACCCGCCGCCAGATATTCGAGCGGCTTCGGGGTGGTCCGCGAACGGTTGGAGAAATTGCCCGGAATCTGCCGGTCAGCCGCCCGGCCGTCTCACAGCACTTGGCCGTGCTGAGAGGGGCAGGTCTTGTTGAGTACCAAGCGGAAGGCACGAAGCGGCATTACGGCATAAATCTGGAAGAACTTGGCGAGCTTCGCTCGTATGTCGACAGTTATTGGGACGGTGTGCTCGGCGCGTTCGTCGCTGCCGCCAACAAAGTAGCAGAAAAGGAAGCAAAAAAATGAATGTGACAGCACAAGAAGTCGATACCTCACCGATCCGAAAAACCTTCCGGGTGAACTTGGACCCGGCGAGGGCCTTCGAACTATTCACCAGCGAGATACACACCTGGTGGCCCCTTGGTACGCACGCCGTAGATACGAAAGCGGTCGAGGCCTGTGCGTTTGAAGGGCGGGAAGGGGGGCGATTTTATGAGCGTCACGCCTCGGGCGACGAACATCTCTGGGGAACGGTTCTTGCGTGGGAGCCACCCGGACGGCTGATGTTTACCTTCCATCCCGGCGGCACGCCCGATGAGGCGCAGGAAATCGAAGTGCTGTTCCTCGATGAAGACGACGGCACTCTTGTTGAATTTGAAAGCCGGGGCTGGGAGAATCTGGATGCCGCGAAACGGTCGGCGTATGACACCGGCTGGGAATTCGTGGTCGTGGAATGCTATGGAAAGGCGGAGGATTAATGCCGCCGACGATCCTGCATCTACTTGGCAAACAGTAGCTGTTCGCGCTCGTACAGGCGCACGGCAAACCAGAACATTATCGCGGTGACGGCAAGTGTCGATACCACGGATACCATGAGGTCGAGACCGCTTACCGGATCGCCCCTAACCAAAGCGCCCATCAGGACGGTTTGACCAAAGGTGGGGATGGCGGCAAGGCCGGTGTGTGAGGAAACCGGCATGAACACCAATAGCAATCCGGGCATGGCGGGAATGAGCGGCAACAGGCCCAAATATGTCTGGGCTTCCTTGATGCTGTGCGTGACCGTGACGATGATCATCTGCAAGACCACGGCAAAGATCACAAGCGGCACCACAACCGCGAGCATTATGGCAATGGTCTCGGCGTTGGAGCGCCCGCCCGCCAGGGTTTGCGATGGCGCCAGGTCCAGCACCAGTTTGAAAGCCAGTAGCTGAATAATCACCGTGGTCAAGGTGAAGAACAGCGCTGCCAACAACTTGCCAATCATGAGTTGCCAGCGCGCCACCGGGTTTATAAGCAGAGGCTCAAGAGAGCCCCTTTCCCGCTCGCCGCTTGTGGTATCCAGTACCAGATAAAATCCGCCGATAAATACCGTGAACATCAAGAAAGGCGGAATTAGGTTCAAGAAAAGGGCCGTGGCGCCCCAAGCCTGTCCGACATTCTCCGGCGTGATTGTCAGCGGCCTCGCCAGCGACCGCTCCAGACCCTCGCGCGCCAACTGCGCGGCGATCATCTCGCGCTCGTAGGCACGCAGGATATTGATGGTGTGGCTGATGAGTTTGAGGGCGCTGATGCGGCTGGGGTCGGCGACCAGGCGCACGTCGAGGGAATCAGCATTGACCGCGGCATCCGCGCTCAGTGACAGAACAAAGGGAATGTCACCGTTTCGGATTGCCACCCGGTAATTGGCGGGCGCCGGTTTGATATCGACACCGTTGTCACTGAAATAGGCAACCAGGGCCGGAACGCCGTCGGCGTTTTCCACAAAGATGTCGAAGGTCTGGTCCTTGGTGCTTGACAGGAAGGAGCCCAGGGCGACCAGCATCAGGCCCAGAAAGACCGGCCCGATCAATGGGTAGACCATGGCCATGATGACGCTACGCCGGTCGCGAAGATTGTCCACGAATTCCTTGGCGAAGACCGTGCCGATAGGGCCCATTGTATTCTAGCCCTCCTCGTCC
>CAYOOG010000033.1:0-21271 GCA_964405515.1 uncultured Alphaproteobacteria bacterium
AGTGAATCATGATCAAATCGTTTTGGGAATCCCGTTAATGGGTCCGGACCCTAGGGAATCCCCTACTAAATTGTTGCAGCTATGTAACTACAATTTCGTTACACTCCCTAGTTATGACCTATATCGATTTCTAAGCGAATGAAAGTAGTTTGAATGAGCGCCCCCGGACCAAAATTAGCTAAGAAAGTTGATGCACACGTAGGTGCGCAAATACGACAGCGCCGCATCATGCTTGGCATGACACAAGAGCAATTGGCACAGACCCTGAATATTTCTTATCAGCAGGTACAGAAATATGAAACTGGCGCCAATCGGGTTAGTGCTGGTCGGCTTTACGATATCGCAGGCAAGTTGGACGTCGACATCGCCTTTTTCTTTGAAGACATCGAGCCGTCCACGGAGAGGGGCCGCTTGCCTCACGGTGGAACAAATCGATCGACCATAGAACTGGCCAGTAATTTTTCCGAGATATCGGAGCCCGGCATTCGGGCCGCCATATCCGGATTGGTCAAGACCTTGGCTGGCCGCAGGGGTTCTGGCGACTGAATCCCGCGGCTTCCGGCCATCTTGAGTCCTTCCGAGACCAGTCCTGACTAGCCGGTGTTTGCTGGCTCAAGATGCCGTGGCACGTCGATGGTGGCGTATTCCCAGGCATCGGTGTTCTTCGTCAAACACTTCAAGAGCCGGTGATTGAGCATGTGACCGGAACGATTGCCCTGGAAGTGCCCAAGTAGCGGGCTGCCGGCGAGCGCGATATCTCCAACGGCGTCCAAAGCCTTGTGGCGAACGAATTCGTCGTGATAGCGCAGACCACCGGCATTCAGTACGCGTTCATTGTCGACAACCACCGCGTTGTCCAGGGACCCGCCGAGCGCCAAGCCCTCTTTTCGCATTTGGTCAACATCCGACAAGAAACAAAACGTTCGGGCGCGGCATAATTCACTGCGAAAATCGCCTCGCAGAACATCATAATCTCCCGAACCGGCACCAATCACTGAATCGCCGTAGTCGATCTCCATGGAAACCGAGAAGGTAGGCGCAGGGCTGATCCGCACGCTGCCCTGCCCGTCGCCCACGAACACATCCTCAAGCACCCGGATGAATCTGCGCGGCCCGTCCTGGCTTACCAATCCCGCCCGTTCCAGCATTTGAACGAAAGGCGCGGCGCTTCCATCCACCGCCGGCACCTCCGGCCCGTCCAATTCCACTATCGCATTGTCGATTCCGCAACCAAGCAGCGCCGCCAGTAGATGCTCGACTGTGGCAATACGCGTGCCCCCAGCATTCCCAAGTGTTGTGCCAAGCCGGCTGCTGGCGATGGAGTCAACGTTGGCTGCGATAGCGCCGGCTTCCGCCGGGACGTCAAGACGAACAAAGCTAATCCCTGAATCAGCTGGCGCCGGACGCAAGGTCATCTTGACCGCGCGCCCGCTGTGAAGGGTCGTGCCCTCGCAGGCCACGCTGCCTGCAAGAGTTGACTGCGCTATTTGAGATCGTCGCGGCATTGGGCATTGTCCGATCAGCTTGGCCGGGGAAGCGGGACCGGCAAGTCATCCGAACAAAATATGCTCTAGGTAATGGCATGAAAGCAAGGCATCGACACCTGTGTTGTGCACAAAATTTGAGGGCTACGGGTGGTCGGCCCCGTAGCCCCCAGAGTCGTTCCGGCCTATTGACCGGAAGCGTCGTTAGTTCGCTTGTCGGCGCAAAAAGGCCGGGATTTCAAGCTGATCTTCCTCGGGCAACGGTTGCGCCAGACGATCTTCCGCCGTTACCGCGACATCGCTCTCTGCCGGTTTGGCAGGTTCCGGTGCGGGCCGCGCCGGAGTTGGATTGAAAAGCCGCACCCGTGCCGCCGCCGGTTTCTCGGCGACCTCCGCAGCCACCGCCGGTTCAGCCGGCTTAGCCGGCGCCGGTTCGGGTTTTGCCACAGCGGCCTGCGCCAGTTGCTTCGCCTTAGCCTTGCCGCCGCCGGTAACACGCGAAAACAGGCTGCGTTTCCTCGGCTGGCTGCTATTGGCAACCGCGGCTTCGGCGAATGCATCAGGTTTCTTTGGTGCCTCGTGGCTCGTCTTGACCTCCATGGGAGCCGGAGCAATGAAAGGAGAGTCCGTGCGGGGCGTCTCCTTGGGTTCCGCTTCCTTGGCAGGCGGTTCCGGCATCGTGACTTCTTCCGTCAGCTCCAGCGGCTCGACCTGATCCAGTTCCTTCGCCAAGGTCGCGGCGGTCCGGTCCGGAGTCTCTTCTTCGCTGCCGCCAAAGGGCGCCGTCTCGCCTACGATTGTCGGCTCGACAATATTGATAATGGCGGGCTCCGCCGGCGTGGCCGGGTCGTGTTGGAAGGTCGTCTTTACTTCGGATAACGGCGCGGCGGCCACCGGATAAGGCGCGGAGACGGCTTCGGCATCTATTCCGGTTGCCACAACAGAAACCCGCATCCGCCCTTCGAGCACCTCATTGAAGGTGGAGCCAACGATGATATTCGCCTCGGCATCAACTTCCTTGCCGATGCAATCGGCCGCACGGTCGACCTCGTGGAGTTTCATGTCAGGTCCACCCGTAATGTTGACGAGCACGCCCTGCGCGCCCTTTATAGACACTTCGTCCAGCAACGGATTGGAGATTGCCGCCAAGGCGGCCTCCGTGGCCCGGTCTTCGCCTTCGGCTTCGCCCGTGCCCATGACCGCCTTGCCCATTTCCGCCATGACGGTCTTAACATCCGCAAAGTCCAGATTTATCAGCCCGGGCATGACCATCAGGTCGGTCACGCCGCGGACACCGGAATGCAGCACTTCATCCGCCATGGCAAAAGCGTCGGCAAATGTCGTTTCATCGGTAGCAATGCGGAAAAGGTTCTGGTTGGGAATGACAATCAGGGTATCGACGTGCTTCTGCAATTCCTCAATGCCCTGCTCGGCAATAGCCATGCGCCTTTGACCTTCAAACTGGAAGGGCTTGGTCACGACACCAACGGTCAGCACACCGTTCTCGCGTGCCGCCTGGGCGATAATTGGAGCGGCCCCGGTCCCGGTTCCACCGCCCATGCCGGCGGTTACGAACACCATGTGAGTGCCGCTCAAGTGTTCAAGGATCATGTCCATGGCCTCTTCCGCGGCAGCGCGTCCGACCTCGGGCTTCGAGCCGGCGCCAAGGCCCTGGGTAATATTCAAGCCCATCTGAATCTTGCGTTCGGCCGGTGATCCGCAAAGCGCCTGTGCGTCCGTATTGGCGGCAACGAACTCGACGCCCTGAAGGTCAGCGGCAATCATGTTTCCAACGGCGTTACCCCCGGCGCCGCCAACACCTATCACCAATATTTGCGGCTTAAGGGTACTCGGTTCTGGAACGGTTAAATTGATACTCATGGTTCCCTCCAAACTTACTCAACTGTGGGCCGTGGGCCCGATGTGTACAAGTCGTGCTTATGTGGCGGCGTGGTCATTCCGCGCCTCGTGATGCTGCCGTTCCCTTGCGGCAACGTTCCTTGGCCGGTTTCAAAAACGTCTTTAGGGATATTGACCGGCATTAGAAATTCTCCTTCAACCATCGTCCCACTCTGGCCAATCGGCCTTGCGGTGGGCCCTGTTGTTCTTCACGTTCGTGCAGTTCTTCATCTGAATTGCGAAGGGCGTAATTCAGCATCCCGGTGCAGGTTGAAAAGGCCGGGCCGCTGGTCGCTTCGGCGAGCCCGACAACCCTGATCGGCCTGCCCATGCGTATTTGACGCTCGAGAATCCGCGCCGCCAATTCACGCACGCCCGGTAGTTGGCTGGCGCCGCCCGTGAGCACTACTCGGCGGCCCGCGACTCGGCGGAAACCGCTTGTCTCGAGGCTATCGCGGACAAGCTCGAAGGTCTCTTCAAGCCTCGGCAGAATGATTCCCGTAAGCACCGAACGCGGAACCTGTCCGGCGATTTCCTGTTCCGGCTCGCCAACCTGCGGCACGACGATGGTGGCACGGTCATCGGACGGACCGGCAATGGCGCAACCGTACAAGGTCTTCAGTCGCTCAGCCTCCGCCGCGGGCGTTGATAGGCCGCGGGCGATATCATTGGTCACGTGCAGGCCACCCACGGGTATGACATCGGTATAGACAACGCTGCCTCCAACCACGACGGCAACCGAAGTCGTGCCCCCACCCATGTCGATGCAGGTCACACCCAGATCCATTTCATCCTTGACCAGACAAGCAAGCGCCGAGGCAAAAGGTGAGACGACCATGGCGGAAATATCAAGATGACCACGCTTGGCGCAGGCTGTCAGGTTCCTCATGGGACCGGCGGCCGCTGTGATGACGTGAACATTAACGCCCAAGCGTTCACCGAACAGGCCGCGCGGATCGGAAATTCCACTGGCGCCATCAATCGTGTAGCCGACGGGCACCGCGTGCACGACTTCCCGCTCACCCGCTTCGTAGCGGCCGCGCGCCTGATCCAGGACGTGCCGGATATCATTGTCATCAACCTCGTGCCCGTTGATCGCCACCTCCACGCCTACGGTATGAGAGGTCGGCGAGCCCCCGGACAGGCTTAGAACGACATCTTGAATGGTCTCGCCGGACATGCGTTCGGCCGCGCCCACGGCCGATCTGATGGTCTCTTCCGCTGTTTCCATGTTGACCACGGCACCGGCCTTGATTCCCTCCGAGGCGCGGTGACCAATGCCGATTACACGAATCTGATCGTCGGCCTCGACCCTTGCAATGAGGCAACAGGCCTTGGTCGTTCCCAGATCAAGGGCGGCGATTATTTTATTACGTCCAATAGCCATCGTCTTCTTTGTGCTTTCTCAAATATTCCAACTGACTCTGCTCAGGTTTCCTTGCCCGGGTCGCGGCGCTCGTGCGCCGCACGGCGGCCAAGCCGCAACACCATCCGGTCGGGCAATCGCATGTCGATTGCATCCACGTCACGGCTCAGAAGCCGATGCTCCTCCTCCATCCGGGCAAGGCGGACCCATGCCTCTTGCGGCGCACCCGCCGGCAAACGTGCTTGCACGCCGTTGTCGAAGTAGATGTTCCATCTTCGGTCCGAGACACGAACTACCGCCTGTACACGGCGGAACAACTCCGGCTCCTTGGACAGGCTGGTAATGATGATCTCGGCCCGGCGGCGCGCACCGTCACCAACCAACAATGGAAGATCGGCAAAGCGTGTCAGATTTTCTGTCGTAATCACTTCGCCGTCGCGGTCGATAAGGGCGAAACTGCCTTGGCGCTGCCATACCGCGTAGGGCTCCCGCTCGTCGACTTGCACTACCAGGGTGTCGGGCAATAGCCGGGACACCTTGGCATCTTCGACCCAGCCAAGGTCCGCAAGGCGGGCTTGAGCGGCATCAATATCTTGCGAAAATATCGATTGACCGATCCTGGCGTTGATGGCCGCCATGACCGTTTCCCGCTCAGCCTGTTCAACACCGAAGACCCTGACGCTTTCAACGGTCATCCCGGCTCCGACCACGATTCGGTCGGCGCTTCGGGAAACAGCCGCCGTTACTGCGTCGATGGCGCCGGAACGCCAAATCCAGCCGATACCAACGATTAACACGGCCACGCCCGAGAGTATGGCGATACCCATCGTCCTTCGCTGGCGCTGTTGACTGAGTTTGGCGCAGCCACGGCGCTGGTTTGTTCCCTTCTTCGCCCCGCGTCTCCAGGGCCAATGAGATTGCCGTTTTATCGATCGCATCCTGCTTCCTCCACCATCCAAACGACCAATTCGGTGAAATCTATCCCCGCATGGGCCGCCGCCTCGGGCACCAACGACAAGGGCGTCATGCCGGGCTGTGTGTTGATCTCGAGCATATAAAGCTGTCCGGGTTCACCGGCCGTATCGTCGTAACGAAGGTCGGCGCGGCTTACGCCGCAACACCCAAGCGTCTTGTGTGCGAGAACCGCGAGGCGTTGAGCCTCTTGATATATCTCTTCCGCCACGGGCGCCGGTATCACGTGGTTGGCCCGGCCTTCCGAATACTTGGCGCTGTAGTCGTAGAATCCTTCATTGGGAATAATTTCTGTAACGCCCAGCGCCTTGTCACCCATTACAGCCACCGTAAGTTCGCGTCCGGGGATATATCGCTCCACCATCGCCTCGTCACAATTGGACCAAGCCGCGAGAACGCTGAGGTCCCTATTGTCCCCTTCCATGACGATATCAACGCCGACACTGGAGCCCTCGTTCAAAGGCTTGAGCACAAATGGCCGTTCCATTGGCGGCGATTTGGTCAAAGCTTCGCGCGTAATGATTTCGCTCTCGGGAACCGGTATCCCGGCATCGCGAAACAGACTGTTTGCCAGAGGCTTATTCATGGCGGCGGCCGACGCCAGCACGCCCGAGTGGGTGTAAGGAATTTCCATGATCTCCAGCAGCCCCTGTAGGCAGCCGTCTTCACCCCAACGGCCATGCGCGGCGTTGAAAACAACATCCGGGGCGAGTTTCTTGAGCACGGAGGCCACATCGTGGTCGACGTCGACTTCGCTGACCTTGTAGCCGCTTTTCGCCAAGGCTTCCGCCACGGCTTTGCCGGACACGAGGGAGACCTCGCGCTCGGCGGACCACCCGCCCATCAATACGGCGACATGGCTACTCAACTTTCGATCTCCCCATTCAATTTGTCGGCATCCGAGCCCAAATGACGAATTTCCCATTCCAACTCAACGCCGCTGTTTTCCTTCACCCGGCGGCGCACTTCCTCGCCCAGCTCCTTGATGTCCGCCGCGGTCGCGTCACCCGTATTGATCAAGAAATTGCAGTGCTTCTCGGAAACCTGCGCGCCGCCGATGCGCAGACCTCGGCAACCCGCAGCGTCAATCAGCTCCCAGGCCTTGAGGCCGGGCGGATTCTTGAAGGTACTGCCGCCGGTGCGCACGCGCACGGGCTGGCTTTCCTCGCGGGCGCGGTTGATTTCCGCCAGCTTTGCCGCAATGACCTGCTGGGAAGTTGATTCACCCTGTAACAAGGCACTGACAAATATCCAGTCCTCGGGGATCGAGCAGTGCCGGTAGCCAAAGCCCATATCAGCAACGCTGAGAGTATGCACCGTGCCGGTGCGCTCGAGCGCCGTTGCTTCGACCAGTACATCCTTGAATTCACTACCGAAGGATCCGGCATTCATGCGCAGTCCACCGCCAATCGTGCCTGGAATGCCGCGCAAGAACTCAAGGCCGCCAAGCCCGGCTTCCGCCGCCGCAAGCGAAGTATTTATGCTCAGGGCGCCTGCCCCGGCGCGAACACGGTCGCCCTCGATGGAAACTTGTGCGAATTTTCCGCCCAGGCGGATTACGACGCCCGGCAAGCCACTCTCGCTGACCAGAACGTTGGAGCCGACGCCCAGGGTCGTGACCGGCACCATTGTTGAAATCTGGGTCAGGAAGGACACCAGATCATCCTGATCGGCTGGACGGAAAACGATTTCCGCCGGGCCACCAACCCGGAACCAGGTCATGCCCGAGAGCGGTACATCCTCGCGGTAACGGCCCCGCACCGTGGGTAGCCGGTCGAGGAGAGAATCTGTCTGGCGAGGCTGGGCCATCATGCCATGTCCTCCCCGCTGGCGCGGCCAAGCGGCTGCTGCAACGCTTTTAATTCGTCCGGCATGGAGTTGGCCCAATGGCTGACACTGCCCGCCCCCAAGCAAACCACAATATCGCCGGATTTGGTCAGACCGTGAACCAGCTTCGCCAAACGGTCGGGACGGTCCAGGGCCACGACCTGACGGTGGCCATGATTGACCAGTCCGCTGACCATGGCATCACGGTCGATGCCTTCGATGGGCTCTTCGCCCGCCGCGTAAACATCCGCGACGATGACCGCGTCGGCATCATTGAAGCACGAGCAGAACTCCTCAAAAAGATTCTCTAGCCGCGTGTAACGGTGTGGTTGCACGACCGCCACAATACGGCCAGAGGTGGCCTGCCGCGCCGCGTCCAGAACCGCGGCAATTTCCACCGGGTGATGGGCGTAGTCATCTATGACGGTAACACCGCCAGCCTCGCCAACCTTGGTAAAGCGCCTTTTGACGCCCGCGAAACCGGCCAGGGCCTTGCGAATCTGATCGTCAGTGATGCCCATCTCCCGCGCAACGGTAATGGCGGCCAGGGCGTTCAACACATTATGAGCGCCCGGCATGGGCAGGCTTAACTTCTTGATCTTGCGTGAGGCGCCCCGAGCCCGATCCATGACCTCGACGTCGAACGAAGCGCCATTCGAATCGTAACGGGTATTAACGGCGCGAACGTCCGCCTGCGGACTCATGCCGTAGGTAACAATGCGCCGGTCGGAAATACGGCCGATCATGGCCTGCACTTCGCCGTGATCGATGCACAGGGCGGCAAAGCCATAAAAAGGAATGTTCTCGACGAAAGTATCAAACGCCGCGCGCTCGGCCTCGAAGTCGCCATAGAAGTCCAGATGCTCGGGGTCGATGTTCGTGACAATGGCGATGGTTGCGGGCAGCTTGGTGAAGGTGCCGTCGGATTCGTCCGCTTCGACGACCATCCATTCGCCTTCACCGAGGCGGGCGTTGGTGCCATAGGCGTTGATGATGCCGCCGTTGATAACCGTGGGATCGTGCCCGGCACCGTCGAGAACCGCTGCAATCATTGATGTTGTCGTTGTCTTGCCGTGGGTGCCGCCAACCGCCACCGACCATTTGAGGCGCATGAGCTCAGCCAGCATTTCGGCGCGGCGCACAACGGGCAGTAGCCGCGCTCGCGCAGCCACAACCTCGGCGTTGTCCGGCTGCACGGCCGTGGAGACGACGACCACCTTGGCATTGTCCAGATTGGCGGCCTCGTGGCCGACAAATACCTGTATGCCCAGACTACGCAAGCGCAGAACATTGGCGTTTTCATTCAAATCGCTGCCCTGCACCTGATAACCAAAGTTATGCATGACCTCGGCAATGCCGCTCATGCCGATGCCGCCGATACCGACGAAGTGAATGGTTCCGATATCCAAAGGAAGCGCCCTCATGCCGCTTGCCTCTCTGCCAAATCAGCCAAGGCACTTGCAGCGTTTTCGTGGCCGGTCGTACGGGCCGCCGCGGCGGCGCGGACAAGAACCGCCGGGTCGGCGGCAAAGTCCCTAAGCTGGGACGTCAGTCGCGCCGCGTCGAACGCCGGCTGCTCGATCATCCAGGCCCCGCCGGCTTCCGCCAATTCTTTGGCGTTGGCCGCCTGTTGCCGGTCGCCATGACCGGGATAGGGCACAAGAATGGCGGGCCGCCCGGCCGCGGACAACTCTGCCACGGTCGACGCCCCGGCCCGAGCAATGACAATATGAGCCGGACCCAGCCGCGCCGGAATATCATCAAAAAAGCTCGCGACGTCGGCCTCGACATCGGCGGCGTGATACTCACGCGCGACACGCTCCTTGTTGACGAGACGGCACTGATGGCTGACTTTTAGTTTGTTGCGAATCTCCGGCGAAAGGCCCGCCAGCGCTTTGGGCACGACCTCGTCCATAATCTCCGCGCCTTGGCTGCCGCCCAGAATCAGAATGTTAAGGGCTTCGCCCACGGTGCCATAGGGCTGACCACCAACCTCGGCGATATCCTGACGGACTGGATTTCCGGTCACCGTCACCTTCGCCTCTTGGCTTGCCGAAACGCCGTCGGTTACCTCGAACGATGTGGCAATGGCCGTGACCCGCCCGGCGAACAAGCGGTTGACCTTGCCCAATACGGCGTTCTGCTCATGAATCAGCCTGGGTACGCCCAGCCAGCCCGCGGCGATCATTGGCAGCAGAGAGGGATATCCACCAAAACCGATGACCAGGGCCGGCCGGGCGCGGCGCATGGTGGTCCAAGCCTGCACGATTCCCGCAACAATTTGAAATACGGCCGCGACGCTCTTCAGGGGGCGGCGTGCCGAGAAGGTGCCGGCAGCGATGGCATGCACGGCTGAATTGGCAAAGGCGCTGTTTGCCGATGTGGCGTAGCGCAGGCCCCGATCGTCCGTCAATAACACGACGGCCCGTCCACGCCTGTTCAACTCGCCGGCCAAGGCGTCCGCTGGAAACATGTGACCGCCGGTGCCACCCGCGGCGAGAACGATTGGCCCGCTCATCTCAAGCCTCCCGTGTCGCTGGTCCGGCCCCGCGTCAATCCGAGAACCATGCCGATGGTGATGGCGAGAGCCACGAGGGACGAACCGCCGTAGCTGATAAATGGCAAGGTCATGCCCTTGCTCGGCAGCATGGCCAGATTGACACCGATATTGACCAGGGCTTGAAGTCCGAACAGGCATAGCAGGCCCGCGCCCGCGAGCATGATGAAGAGGTCGTTCTCACGGTGCAGCCGCGCGAAGCCGCGCAAGACGATCAAGGCGAACATTGCGCACAGGCACAGGCACAGCAGAAGGCCGAATTCCTCGCCGGCGACAGCAAAGATGAAATCCGTATGGGCGTCGGGCAATACTCTTTTGACCACGCCCTCGCCCGGACCACGCCCGAACAGGCCGCCTGTGCGGAAGGCGTTCAAGGCTGTATCAATCTGATAGGTATCGCCACTCGACGGGTCAATGAACCGGTCGATCCGGCTGGCAACATGGGGCAACAATAGATAGGCCGAGCCCAACGCCGCGACTCCGGCCAGAGCCAGGCCGCCGACCCAAATCCAGGGCAATCCGGCCAGGAAGAATTGGAACAGCCAAGTCGTTGAAATTAAAGCCATTTGGCCGAAATCGGGTTGCAAGATCAAGAGCCCGACCACGCTGATATAAAGCAGAATATTGATGCGGACGCCGGGGAAACTGGAGTCCCGCTGGGCTTCGGCGAACATCCAGGCGCTGACAACGATGAAGGCGGGCTTGACGAACTCCGAAGGTTGCATGGTAAAGCTGGCAATCTGCAACCAGCGTTGCGCGCCCTTTATTTCCGGGCCCACAAGCAGCGTCGCCACCATCAGGCATAAACCAATGAAAAAAGCGATACAGGCGGCGCGGCGAATGGCAATCGGCGACATCAGTGACACGGTAAGCATCAGAACCAGCGCCGGCACAAGAAACATCACTTGGCGCTTTACAAAGTGATAGGAACTCAAATCCAGCCGCTCCGCTACCGCGGGGCTAGCGGCCATGGTCAACACAAAGCCCGTGCCAATCAACAGCGCTACAACCACCAGCATCCAACGATCGACTGTCCACCACCAGCGGCCAACCATGCTTGTATCGGTGCGGGCAAAGGTGCTCATGAGCCGGCTTCCTCAATCAAGTTCTGCACCTGCACGCGGAAGGCTTCTCCGCGGGCTTCAAAGTCGGCGAACTGATCAAAGGACGCAGCCGCAGGCGAAAGAAGCACCGCGCCACGTTCGTCGTTGCGCGCGTCCCGCGCGGCCCCGGCAACCGCGGCCTCAAGCGTACCGCTCTTTTCAAAGTCGACCTGGCCTTCAAGAGTGCCGGCGAACTCATCCGCAGCCTCGCCGATGAGGTAGGCTTTCTGGACCCTCGGGAAGAATTCGGCCAGCGCCGCAATACCACCGGCCTTGGCCTGACCGCCGGCGATCCAATAGATCCGTTCGTAGCAGGCGAGCGCCCGCGCCGTTGCGTCCGTATTGGTGGCCTTCGAATCATTAACGAATTGCAGTCCGTCAAGGGTTGCCACCAGTTCCTGGCGATGGGCGAGCCCGGGGAATGTGGCGAGCGCCGGCGCGGCTATCGCACCGTCGACGCCCAAGGCACGTACCGTGGCATAAGCCGCGGCCGCGTTCTGCCAGTTGTGGGCGCCGGGCAGGGTCTCGATAGCGGTAAGGTCGGCAACGACGGTCGCATCGCCGTCGATGGCGTCGTAGAGCACGCCATTACCGACGAAGACACCGCCATGGACCGGGCAAAGCAGGGAGACCGGAACCACCCGCGGTGACGGATGTGAGGCCGAGCGCGCCCGCAGTTTGACGCTGATTTCAGAACAGAAATCGTCGTCCAGGCCAATGACCGCGGTATCGCCGGTTTCCTGGCGGCTGAAGATACCGGCTTTGATTTCCACGTAACGCTGCATAGTGCCGTGACGTTCCAGATGGTCGGGCGCGATGTTCAGCAGCAGCGCGACCAAAGGCCGCAGCGTGCGCGTCAGGTCGAGCTGATAGGACGACATTTCCAATACGTAGACACCGTCCCGCTCGAGTACGGGCAGATCGAGCACGGCCTTGCCGATATTGCCGCCGACAAGGCAATCACGCCCGGCGGCTTCCAGGAGATGCCCGATCAGAGCCGTTGTTGTGGACTTGCCGTTCGTGCCGGTCACTGCAACCACGGGATTGGGCAGGCCGGACAGGGCGAACAGTTCCATATCGCCGATCACCGGGCAGTTCGCCGCCTGCGCCGAGGCCACGACCGGATGCGGCGCCGGATGGGTCAAGGGAATGCCGGGGCTGAGAACCAGGGCGGAAATGTCGTTCCAGTCCGCAGCCGAAAGATCGGTTAAGGGCAGATCATGTTGAGTCGCGCCACCGCGCCGGTCCTCTGCATCATCCCAGGCAAATACGCGCGCGCCGGCGGCGGCCAGCGCCCGCGCCGCGGCACCGCCACTGCGCCCCAGGCCGAGCACTGCCACCGTTTTTCCGCTGAATGTAGGCAAGGGGATCATCAGGCTACCTAAGTTTCAGCGTGGCGAGGCCAAGCAGCGCCAGAACCACGGAAATGATCCAGAAACGAATGACAATTGTCGGCTCCGCCCATCCTTTTTCCTCGAAGTGATGATGCAGCGGCGCCATGCGGAATATTCTGTTGCCGGTCAGTTGAAAGGACACGACTTGAACAATTACCGAAACCGTCTCGAGAACGAACAACCCGCCGATAATGGCGAGCACCAGCTCGTGCTTTGTAATCACGGCAACGGCACCCAGGGCCGCGCCCATGGAAAGACTGCCGGTATCCCCCATGAAGACCATGGCGGGCGGCGCGTTGTACCAAAGGAACCCCAAACCGGCGCCCAGGATGGCGCCGCAAAAAACCGCGAGTTCCCCAGTGCCGGCAACCATGTGGAGTTGCAGATAACCGGCGTAAACGGCGTTGCCGACGACGTAGGCGATAAAGGCGAAAGCGCTGGCGGCGATGATCACGGGCATGATGGCCAAGCCGTCCAAGCCGTCCGTCAGATTAACCCCATTGGAAGCGCCGACCATGACCAGAACGCCGAAGGGCACGAAGAACCAACCAAGATCGACGAGCACGTTCTTGAAGAAGGGCACCGCCAATTTGCCGGCCAGGGGATCAGGGCTTAGCTCCACCACCCACATGGTCACACCAACGGCGATGGCGACTTCCAGGATCAATTTTACCTTGCCGGAGATTCCCTTGGCCGAGCCTTTTGTCACCTTCAGGTAGTCGTCGGCAAATCCCACGGCGCCGAAACCAATTGTCGCGACCAGTGCCGCCCAAACGTAGCTATTGCTGAGGTCGGCCCACAAAAGGGTGCCACCGGCCATGCCGGCAAGAATGAGAAAGCCGCCCATGGTCGGCGTACCGGCCTTGGTCAGAGCGTGGTGCTCCGGGCCGTCGTCGCGGATGGGTTGGCCGTTCTGTTGTTTCGACTTGAGCCAATTGATCATCGGCTGGCCGATAATGAAGGCAATCACCAACCCCGTCATGACCGCGCCGCCGGTGCGGAAGGTCAAATAGCGGAACAGGTTAAAAATGGGAACCTGATCACTAAGGGGGGCAAGAAGATTGAAAAGCATATCGGTAATTCCGGGAAAGTGGCGTCAGCCTGTCGCGGCCAGGGACATGAGCGGTTGGGCCAAGTGCTGCAAGGCCTCCACCAGGACCACCATGCGCGTGCTCAAAGAGCCTTTGACCATGACCACGTCACCAGGGCGCACTTCGCGGCATATGGTATCCACCAACTCCTCGGGCGTTTCAGTGTGATCGCCGCGAACCTCCGGCGGCAAGGCGCGGTCCAAATAGGACATCAGGCGACCCACGGTGAACACTTTGTCGATACCGGTATCCGAAAGCGTGGTTGCCAATTCACCGTGCAGCCGGGGGGCCTCTTCCCCTAATTCAGCCATATCGCCAAGCACGGCTATACGCCGACCGCTATTGCCTACGCTAGCCAGGGCCAGGACTTCGATGGCCGCCAGCATGGACGCGGGATTGCCGTTATAACTTTCATCTATCAGTTCAAAGCTGCCGTCTCTCATGTTGAGTTTCCTTCTGTTGCCCCTCCCTTGCGGCGCCGAGAGACCGGCGAGCGCCAGCCCGGCCAGTCCCAAATCAGCTTCCACCGCGCTTGCCGCGGCGAGCACGGCAAGACTATTGGTCACCCAGTGCTCACCGGGCGTCCCGACTTTGTAGGTTATTGCTTGTCCGCAGATTTCCGCCGATACGCAACTGCAGTGGGCATGAAGTGCTTGGTCCAAAAGGCGCGCTTCGGCATCGCTGTGATGTCCGAAACCGATGACCCGGTCGGCGCCGTTGTTGCGCGCCGCTTTCGCCAAGCGATCAAAGTGTTCTCCATCGCGGTTGAGAATGGCGGTGCCGCCGGGCTCAAGCCCCGTAAAGACCTCCGCCTTGGCATCTGCAATGGCCTCGACTGAATCGAAAAACTCCAGGTGCGCCGTGGCCACGTGCGTAATAATGGCGACGTTGGGCCGAACCTGTGGTGACAGCCCGGCAATTTCTCCGGCCTGATTCATACCGATCTCGAAAACGCCAAACACCGTGTCCCTGGGTGTACGAGACAGGCTCAAGGGAACCCCCCACTTATTGTTATAACTTTTCTCGCTTGCGTGGGTGGGTGCCTGGGCGCCAAGAACGGCGCGAAGTGATTCCTTGGTTCCGGTCTTCCCGACGCTGCCGGTAACCGCGATCGCCGCCCGCTCAATGCGCTCGCGGCCAATCCGGCCCAGACCTTCCAGCGCCGTGAGGGTGTCGTCGACGAGCACCAACGGCGCGTCAGCCTCAATTCCTGTATTTCGAGTAACCACCGCCGCTTCTGATTCTTGGGCGATGACCGCCCCGGCAGCCCCGGCCTCAAGGGCTTTGGCAACATAATCATGACCGTCAAAGTTCGGGCCTTGAACAGCAAAAAACAAGTCGCCGGGACGCAGTGTGCGGCTGTCGATAGAAACACCCGTTGCCTGCCAATCGCCGGTCACCTGACCGCCGGTCGCCGCAGCGATTTCTTCGGCTGTCCATAAATCTCTAGCCGTCATTCCCGCCTCCCGTTAGATCGGCCACGGCATTGCGGGCTTCCTCGGCGTCGTCGAAGGGATTGAAAACACCACCGACGATTTGACCCTTTTCGTGCCCCTTACCGGCAATTACCAGAACGTCACCCTTGGCCAAGTCGGCGATTGCGGTCTTAATGGCTTCTGCCCTATCAGCTATTTCCGTGGCGGCGGGAGCGCCCGCCAAGACCAGACGCCGGATGCCTTCAGGATCTTCGTTACGTGGATTGTCATCCGTGACGATCACGTTGTCCGCCCTGGCAGACGCGATTCGGCCCATTTCTGAACGCTTGCCCACGTCCCGGTCGCCACCGCAGCCAAAAACAACAACCAAGCGCTCTTTGGTAAACGGGCGCAGCGCCGTCAACAAATTGTCCAGTGCATCGGGCGTATGGGCATAGTCGATATAAATCGACGCACCGGACGGATGACTGGCGACGAATTCGACACGCCCCCGGGCGCCCTTGATTTTTGGCAAGGCCTCGAAGGTTTCGTCCGCTTCGCAGCCTGACGCAATGGCCATGCCTGCCGCCGTCAAGATATTAAGAGCCTGAAATTCACCGATGAGGCTCAAGTCGATGGTCCTGGTCGCTCCCTTATAGGCGACCTCAATGCGCTGTCCGTTGCCGGTGGCTTCCTGGGAGACCAGACACAAATCGGCTTTACCCCGGCCCACGGTGATGATCTTGTGTCCCCGGCCCCAGCACAGTGCTTCGATCTCTGGAAACGCGGGATCATCCGCGTTGAGGACCACGGTGCCGCCCGGCGCCATTACTTCTCCGAAAAGCCGCATTTTCGCGAACAGGTATTCCTCGGCATCCCGGTGGTAGTCCAGGTGATCTCGGGTAAGGTTTGTGAAAGCGCCGGTGGTTACGCGCACTCCATCGAGCCGATATTGCTGCAGCCCATGACTGGAAGCTTCAACGACCAGGTGGTCGATTCCCTTGTCCACCAGTTCGCTGAACAGGCTGTGAAGCGTGACCGGGTCCGGCGTGGTTCGGGCCATGGCGCGCTTGATCCCCGGCGCCGTCAACCCAATGGTGCCGAGGCTGGCCGCCTTGTGGCCGAGGGCTTGCCAAATTTGCCGCGTGAACGAGGCAACTGAACTCTTGCCGTTGGTACCGGTTACCGCAGCGATCGTCTCGGGTTGCCGTCCATAGAATCTGGCGACCATCTGCGCCAATTTGCGGCGCGGATTGTGATCGGTAAGAACCTTGAAGTCCGTGCAATGATCGCGGCGAATCCTGCCGTCCGCCCCGGGAGGGGCAAGCACGGCAACGGCGCCATGATCAATGGCATCGTCGATATAGTCCTGCCCGTCGGCCTCGAAACCCGGCAGGGCTGCAAACAGATAGCCTGGGCCTACTTGCCTACTGTCTGCTGATATTCCGAGAATTTCGATGGAGCGGTAAGTTGAGGCGTCCGATTCCTGTCCTTCAGCGAGTAGAAGGTCGGATAATCGCATGGCCGCCTCCTTTGTCATTCTTTCGCCAAGATTATGGATCGAACCTTTGGGTCGTCGGCGTTAACCGGCTCGACCCCGAGCACCGGACCAATTCGTCGAATGATCCGGCTTACCGCCGGCGCCGCTGTCCAGCCCGCCCCTGCAAATCCATAGGTGTCCGCGGTGCCAACAGGCTCATCGAGCATGATCAGCACCAAGAAGCGGGGGGCGTGACTAGGAAAAGCGCCGATGAATGAAGACATCAGGGCGCTTTCCTGGTAACCGCCAATTGCATATTTTTCAGCCGTCCCGGTCTTGCCGCCCACCATGTAGCCGGAGACGCGCGCTTTCTTGCCCGTACCCTGGTCGACAACCATGTGAAGCAGACTTCGCATGGTCTGACTGGTCTTCTCGGAAATTACGCGCCGGCCATTGGGCTGGTCGATAGGCCGGTCGAATTCGTCCCGCCGCAACAGGGTCGCGCGCACCAGGGTGCCGCCGTTGACCATGGCGGCAACGCCGCTGGAAAGCTGAAGCCCGCTTACGGCGATGCCATGGCCATAGGATATGGTCATGGTGTTGATCTCTCGCCAAGTCCTGGGCGCAAGCGGTTTGCCGACCTCCGGCAATTCAAGAGTAGCAGGCTGCAGGAGACCGAGGCGTTCAAGAAACGCGCGCTGACCTTCGGTGCCGACGTCCAATGCCATCTTGGCGGAGCCGATATTGGAAGAGTGGACAAAGATTTCCGGCACACTGAGCCAACGGTTCTCTGGATGGCTGTCGTTGATTGTATAACTGGCGACCTTGATCGGGCTGCTGGCGTCGTAGCCGCCCCTCAGGTCCACGGCACCTGCGTCCAGGGCCATGGCCGTGGTGAAGGTCTTGAAGATCGAGCCCATTTCGTAAACGCCCAGGGTGGCGCGATTGAACTTTTCCTGTTTTGTGGCAACGGCGGGATTGTTTGGATCGAAATCCGGCAGCGAGACCATTCCCAGGACTTCGCCGCTATTTACATCCATGACCATGCCGGCACCGCCCAAGGCCTTGAATTCCAGTACGCTGCTACGCAGCTCGTCGCGCAGGGCGTGCTGAACCTTCATGTCGATGGATAGGACGACGGGAGAGTCACTCCCCGCCGGATCACGCAACTCGCTATCAAAGTGCTGCTCGACGCCGGCGATGCCATTGTTGTCGACGTCGGTAAAACCCAGAACATGAGCGGCCAATCTACCTTGGGGGTAGACGCGCTTCTGTTCCCGCTGAAAAGCCAGACCGGGAAGTCCGAGACGATTAACCTCCCATTGCTGACTTGGCATGAGGTTTCGTTTTAGCCAAACAAAGGAACGTCCGGACTGGAGTTTCTGGCGCACCTGATCCACGTCCAATTCGGGCAACAGGCTTGCCAGTTGCAGGGCGGCTTCCTCGGCGTCGAGGACGCGACGCGGATTCGCGTAGAGTGAAGCAGTGGTCAGATTAGTCGCCATGACCGCGCCGTTGCGGTCGGTTATTTCCGCCCGGCCCGTATTCAGGCTGGCTATCCTGTTTGTGGCCAGGCGCGGCTCGCCGCCCTGGTCAAATACCGCAAGGTCAACCATCCTTGCCGCCAGGATCGCGAAGCAGGCCGAAAATACCGTGCCCAAAATGGCGAGTCGCGCGCGGCCATTGTCAACGGCGCGGCTGCGTACGCCTTCGATGGTGACACTGTCATCCGCAGCGGGCATGGGCGTGCCTGTCCCTGCCCCACCCCGGGCTTGGCCCGCATGGCGGGCGACATTTGGATCACGCCCGGTCATCTATTAGGCCCTAATTCGGCGACCACATCGGCAGCTATGGGCGTAGAGCCCGTTTGGGACCGCTTGGTCTTATTGGGCGTAACGAGGACCACGGAGGCGGGACCGACATCAAGCCCAAGCCGGCGCGCAGGTATTTGATCTACTGTGCCAATCTGACCGACATCCGTGGGCGCAAGAGCGAGAAAACGCTCGGATAGATCCTGAAGTCTTTCGGGACGGCTGAGGTAGCTCCACTCCGCCTTCAAGATATGAATGGCTTCCTGCTCCAGGAGAAGGTCTTCGTTCAGATCGGTGTAGTATTCTTCAAGATGTTGAACCTCATATTTGATTTCATAGAGCCCGTAGGAAGTCGCAGCGGCAAGCAACAGCACACACATTGTTATTGCCCGGATCATGCCGCGGCTTGTTATTGCCCGGATCATGCCGCGGCCTCCAGTTCCCAGGCCGGCGCGTCCGTGCGGACGGCAGCGCGCAGGCGGGCGGACCGCGCCCGCGGGTTCAGGTTTGTCTCTGCTTCTCCCGGCCGCTTGGCGCGGCGGAACAGAGTTTTGAAAGAGGGTGCGCGCCCCACGTCCCGGAGGGGAGTCACGGCGACTAAGGGGGAGTGACGCGAGGCGCGCAGACTGTGACCGCTTCGGCTACGGATGAACTGCTTCACCCGGCGGTCTTCAAGAGAATGAAACGAGATGACGACAAGCCGGCCTTCCGGGGCCAACAGACGTTCGGCGCTGGCAAGGCCGCGGTCCAATTCACCTAGCTCATCGTTCACATATATTCGTAGTGCCTGGAAACTGCGGGTCGCCGGATGAATCCTGGCGCCCTTCCCGCCGGCCTTGGGCTTGCCTCGGCCGCCCGGCCCAACGGCACGTCGGATTATGTCCGCCAGTTCCAAGGTCCGCGTAATGGGGCTTTCGGTGCGGGCGGCGACGATGGCCTTGGCAATTCGGCGCGATTTGCGCTCCTCGCCGAAGCGGAAAAGAATATCGGCAAGCGCGGATTCAGCCGCCTTATTGACGACCTCGGCGGCGCTGGGCAGGGCTGAGTTCTCGCTGGCGCTCATGCGCATATCCAGCGGGCCGTCGAGCTGAAAGGAAAATCCGCGCTCCGGGCTATCGATCTGAAAGGATGAAACGCCAAGATCGAAAGCGACGCCGTTTATCTGGTTGACGCCGTGCTGAACGAGCAAGGCGTCCATTTCGGAAAAGCGGCCCAATACCATATTGAGGCGGCCCGCATAGTTTGCCGCGAGATGGCGGCCCCTGGTCATGGCTTCCGGGTCGCGATCCAAGCCCCAGACCGTGCAATCCGCCGCTTCCAAAAGAGCCTTGCTGTGCCCGCCACCGCCGAAGGTTGCGTCGACGAATATTTCGCCGTCACGGGGGCTAAGCGCCTCCGTTACCTCTTTGGTCATGACCGGCAGATGACTCACCATGGGGTTTAGATCTCCAGATCCGTTGGATGGGGTCCGTTGAGCGGGTGTTCGTTGTCCGCGGGACGCTTGTCGGTGCCGCGTGGGAATGTCTCACCGCTGTTAAAATCTCTAGTCATCGCTTGCCTCCTTTGGAGAAGCCGCGTTCCAAGGCAGTTGCGGGGGCTTGTCGCCGATCCGCTTGGCGACCTCTTCGGTGTAGGTCTGCAAATGCTCGGGATGCCAAATTTGGAAAGTCTTGCCACGACCAAGGAACGACGCTTGCTCCCCTAACGAGGCATGCACGATCAGAGCCTCGGGAAGGGCGATCCGGCCTTCGGGATCGAACAGCAGGCGATGGGCCTTGGAAATAATTGAGTTTGAGAAGTAGTCCCGCTCGTCGGAAAAGGGCTCGTAGCTGTCGATACTGTCGACCAGCCGCTGCATTTCCCCGTTGCTCCAGCCTTCGATGGCCGCATTGTTGAGCGAGGGAAATAAGACAACGCCTGGAGAGCCGGAATCCGATAGAATCGCGCGGTATTGCGCGGGTAAGGATACCCGACCCTTTTTGTCGATCTTGTTCGTGAAGGTATTCAGGAATGAATTCATTCCGTCCCCCACCTCTAGCCAGTGCCCAGTCCCTATTTCGACACGAATTACGAAGGTTTACGTCAGATTTGGGACAAAATGGTATAACATGGGATTTAATGGGTAGCAATGGGATTTGGCTTAAATAACGGGTACTTCGTGAATTTTCCTCATCGTAGAACAAAGATCGAACACGCATCGCTCTGGACTCTTTCTGGAATTCTTCGACACTGTCCCCATCCTTAGAATCCGATTGCGGCGAAATTGTGTTCGCCTAATGTTCTGTTTGTGATTTCTGGCTGATTTCCGGGACTTTCCCCGGGTAATCCGCGATGCGGGAAAGGTTTTCGCCACAATGGGCACGCTTACACTGGTCATCGGTAACAGGAACTACTCCTCCTGGTCGCTCAGGCCCTGGCTGGTCATGAAAATGGCCGGAATATCCTTCGAGGAAAAATTAATCCGGCTCGATCACGAGCCCAGCCGGCCCGATTTGTTGGCAATATCACCCTCGGCCAAGGTGCCGGTTTTGCTTCATGGTAACCGAGTCATTTGGGACTCCCTGGCGATTATGGAGTACCTGGCGGAACTGGCGCCGGGGGCCAATCTGTGGCCCGCCGACGACGCCAAACGCGCCGCCGCAAGGGCGGTTTCAGCGGAAATGCACTCCGGATTCGGGGCCTTGCGCACGCATATGCCGGTGAATATCCGCCGATCAGCGCCGGGACTCGGCCGCAAACCGGGTGTGGAAGGTGATATCGAGCGGATCATGGCGATCTGGCGGCAGTGCCGGGCCGACCATGGCAACGGCGGCGATTTCCTGTTCGGGGATTGGTCCATGGCCGACGCCATGTACGCGCCGGTGGTCACGCG
>CAYOOG010000034.1:0-1910 GCA_964405515.1 uncultured Alphaproteobacteria bacterium
CAGCTATGAAATTTATATTTCAGGGAATTGTCATTGCGAAGAGGTCTCCGCCGGTTTTCTGTCGGGGCGCGAAGTTCAGCTTTATACGTGGTTGGTCACCGTAACAGGATCGATCCAAGTCGTGCCGCGCCCGGACAATTCAGGCCTTGCCTACCGCGTTGGCTATCCGCGTATTTCCGTCCAAGCCAATTGTCAATGCCGCGCCGGAGAACCGGTCGGAACCGGATCATTGGTCCCACCAGACGAGCCGCCGGGCGTGTCTTTACCGCCGGGCGAAACGAGTGGGGGAAGCCAACCACCGCGCTCGACGCCGACACTACCGCCCGACCGTGATCGCGACGGCACGGCGGACGCAAACGACAACTGCCCGAGCATCGCCAACTACAGCCAAAGGGACAGTGATAGTGATGGACGCGGCGACATCTGCGACAACTGCCCGGACAATGCCAACCCGGATCAGGCAGACGCGGACGGGGACGGTTTTGGTGATGAATGCGACAATTGCCGGGCCACGGCTAATCCCGACCAGACCGATGCGGATGGCGATGGCGTCGGCGACGAATGCGACAATTGCCGGGCGGCGGCCAATCCCGACCAGGCTGACGGTGATGGCGACGGTGTAGGTGATTCCTGCGACAACTGTGTCAGTACCGTCAATCCGGTGCAACGTGATCAGGACGATGATGGTGTAGGCGACCAATGCGACAACTGCTTTAGGCCAAATCCGGAGCAAGAGGATACGGACGGTGACGGCCATCCCGATGCCTGCGACAACTGTCCGGCCATAGCCAATTCAGACCAGGCGGACGTCGACGAGGACATGGTCGGTGACGTTTGTGACAACTGTCCCGAAACGCCGAACATTTCGCAAGTGAACGAGGATGGCGACCAGTACGGCGACAGCTGCGACAAATGCAAGAGTGTGGCGCATTCCGATAATGGGGACGAAGACGGCGACGGAGTGGGTAATCCCTGCGATCTCTGCCCGGGCGTCAGCAATCCATTAAATATGGATCACGACGGCGACGGCGATGGTGACGAGTGTGACAACTGTGTCGTTGACGAAAATCCGGACCAAAGGGATAGCGACGGTGACGGCCGAGGCGACGTTTGCGATCCGTTTTACGACGCGGACGGCGGTGGCGGTGGTGGAATTACGACCGGTGGCGGGATTAGTACGGGTGAGACCGCGCCGACGGTCCCAGGCTATTACAGCACCAATTGCCAACCCTACCAGTCCATTGTCGAAACCCTAAACGCCAACCGGAAGACCCTGGAGCGGCTTTCGCGGGAGATATACCAGATCGGCCTCGACATCCGGGGCTTGCGGGGCCAGATCACGGAAAAGGAATATCGTATCAGCATCCTCGAAAGCAGTATCGAGGGGCTTGAAAACGCCGGAGCTGAAGACGATCACCCGTCCTTTGCCCGCTGGCGCGGCGAAATACGCACGATCTGTGGCGAAATCACCGGCGTTGAATCCGAGATTACAGCAAAGAATACGTCGCGCGATGCCAAGCGCAAGGAATTCGAAGCGTTGCTGGCGAGCAACGAGACCCTGGCGGCTCAACTGCCCGAATGCGAGAAGCAATGCATCGTCAGCGAGGAAGATGAAGGCGATGACGATTCCGAAGGCGACGATGATACCGAGGGCGACGATGATACCGAAGGCGACGACGAAGAGGATGAGGACGAGGAATGCACCAGCGTGGAGTGTCTTGCTTTTGTTCTTGGGGAACTGGAGGGTGACGACGATTCCGAAGGTGATGATGACGCGTCCGGCGATGACGACGACGCGACGGGTGATGATGATGCCTCGGGCGACGACGATGCCGGCGAACCGGGCGAGTGCACAGAGAACTGCGACTATGTTGTTCCTCTGCCGGGTGATGGCGACCTAACCGGTCTTT
>CAYOOG010000034.1:1920-5892 GCA_964405515.1 uncultured Alphaproteobacteria bacterium
CGGTCTTTGCGTTGGACTCGAGTGTACGGAGGGCGCGGGAACGCCTTCACCCCAACCGACGCCGGACTCCGTGATTGACGAATTAACGCCTATCGTCAGCGGCCGTTTTGCGACGGATTGTCCGCCCTGCCAACTCATTGCAAACCAACTTAATACAGCGTTCAGCGAACATCGTAACCTGCAGCGGGAAACGTCGGCGCTGGCCATCGATAAGGATGGCTATTGGCAGCATGCTGGAGAAGATAGCCCGCAGTACAAAAAGGCAAATGCAGAGTTTCTCGCGTCGGTCGATAAGGAACGAGCCGCAGAGGCCCGGGTCAAGAGTTTGCAAGTTTCGCTCGCGGAGTGCGAAAAGCGTTGCAAAGATGGCGTGCCGATTGAGCCAACGCCCGCAATAACAACTGGCGGCTGCACGGGCGACGACTGCATCCTATTGCCACCGCCCGACTGCGTTGGTGCCGAGTGCACGGAAGGCGGAACGGGCTCAATCTTTGATGAGTTTGAGACTCCTGCGCCAACTGGGGAGCTGGAACCTGAACCAACGTTCGCCCCGATAACCGGTGGCTTGCCGCCGTTTCCACTTGAATCGCCGCCGCAGATAACGACGGATGATGGCACTCGGCTCGATCCGCTCCGTCCACTTGCAAGTGGTACTTACAAGACCGATTGCCCGGCGTGCGAAGGACTCGTCGTTCGGCTGAACGCGGCTGCCCTTGAGGTTCAGAGGCTAAGCAAGATTGTTGAAGACCTTGGTAAAAGGTACGACACGATGTCGGCCGATCCGGATGCCAATGAGTTGAACCTGGCCGCCCTAGTGGTGGAACGCACCGCAGCCCAGAAAACGTGGGAAACCGCGATGCGACGCTTGCAAGACTTGGCGACTCAGGTCGATTTGTGTGAAAAGTCCTGCAGAAGAGGTCCTCAGCCTGAGCCCACGCCAGCCATTACGACCGGCGGCCTCCTGCCGTTCCCGATAGAATCTCCGCCACTCGACTGCTTTGGCGACGAGTGTACCGAGGGTGGCTCGGGCATCACGACCGGTGGCTCGATCTTGGATCAGTTTGAGACACCGGTATCCACTGCACCGCCGACGGGTGAAGAACTTCGTGACATGCTCACATTTCCAGTGCCCGACTGTGCCGGTGGTGGGTGCGCGGAGGGTGGCGGCACCACCGGAACGACCGGTACCACGGGCGGCACCGGCACTACCGGCGCAGCGGGCGGGACCGTCCCCGTGCCACCGGCGCTGGAAGAAGCCAGCACCAACTGCGAGGATTGCTTGGGGATCGTTAGCCAGATCAACGCATTGGTCAGCACTTATAACAACGTTCATCGCAGCACCATCGAGTCGGCCAGCCAGAAAATACAGGACCTGCAGGCAGAGATTGCTGCCGCAAGAGAGGCCATAAGTGTGCCCGTAGTGCCTAGCGGTTTGGCTGACGACGGATTGGTGTCCGGAACCACCTTTAACGTTGAATTGTTGGGTCAGCAAACAACGGTCTCGGATTTCGATGACTTTGCCATCGACAGTTTGATGGACGGCACATCATCTTCGGGCTTCGGCGATGAATCGAGCTACACGGTGCCATGACCATGAAGCGCGCAGCCACATTTCTTGCACTGATCGTCACGGCAATGCTGTGGACGGCGGGCCTGTTCTTTGGTCTCGCAGTGTCGGTGAAGTGGAGCGCCTTTTACGCCGTCTTCGGTGTGATCCTGCTGCTCTGCTACTATTTCGCTCGCGAGACCATTGATAGCGCTACTGCCGGGCCGGGCCGACCGCCCTATTGGCGCGATCGGGTGCCGCGTTTCTTGGGCTTGTGGTTCGGCGCCTTCGTTCTTGTGCCGTTTGCCATCTATTACCTGAGCTATAGCGAGTATCTGGAATCTCTCGCCAACGGGCCAGGGCTGTTTACCTGGGACGGTGTGCGCGCCGTTGCCGCGCAACAGTTGGGAATCTTCAACTATCACGCCGGGTTGACGAGTACTCATCCTTATTCGTCGGCCTATTACACTTGGCCCTATCTCGGCAAACCCGTGTGGCTGTTAGTGGACGACTTGGCGGCGCCGGGCGTACGCTCTTCAATTTCGTTGATGGGCAACCCCTTGATCTGGTGGAGTGGGCTTGTCGCCATGGCAGCGCTGTTGTGGCGTACCTTGGGGCGGCTTGGGGCGGTCGGCGTTTTTCTTTCCGGCGCTTATTTGACTCAGTTCTTGCCGTGGGCGCTGATCGACCGCGTGACCTTCCTTTACCACTACTTTCCCAGCTTGACGTTTCTGATACTGGCCCTGGCCTATGCGGGCTCCCGGCTCGACCCGGCGCGGCGGGAAAATCAAGCATTGCTCGGCGTCTTTGGCCTGGCGGTTTTGGTCCTGTTCGTGATGTTCTATCCGGCCATATCGGGCCTGCCCGTGGCCGAGGGCGCGACGGCCATGCTGCGCTGGCTGCCCGAATGGGGCATATTGTGAGTTGCAATTCCTAGATCGAGGCATTTCATGAAATTTTCCGCTCCCTGGTGGCGACTCCTGTCCGGCTTGTTCACCATTGTCGTCTTGATTGTCGTCTTGCTCGGCGTCGTTTCCCCGCTTTCGGCAGAGACCGTGCTGCGCCGCGGCAACGGCACGGAAATCGAGGGCCTGGACATCCACAAGGTCACAGGCGTGCCCGAGGCCCGGGTCTTGCGAGACACCATGGAAGGGCTGATGTACGAGGATGCGGACGGGAACCTGATACCGGGTGTCGCCGAGTCCTGGGAGATCAGCGAGGACGGCAAGGTCTATACCTTCCGTTTGCGCGCCGACAGCAAGTGGTCGAATGGCGATCCGGTCACGGCCCACGATTTTGTTTTTGCCCTGAGACGCATTGTCGACCCGGCGACCGCCGCACCCTACGTGTCTCTGTTGTTTCCCATCGCCAACGTCGAGGCCATCGTTTCAGGTCGTATAATGGATACCTCTCTTGTCGGCGCAGAGGCCGTGGACGACCGCACACTCCGTATTACGCTGGAATCTCCGACGCCATATTTTCTTCAATTGACCACCCATTACACGACGTTTCCGCTTCATGGGGCCAGCGTCAGAAAAATGCCGGGGAAATGGGCGCGCGCAGAAAATATTTTGACCAACGGCCCCTACAAGTTGGCGCGATGGGTGCCGCAATCCCATATCACGGTCGTCAAGAACGAACACTTTCGCGCCGCCGATGAACTGGCCTTCGATACCGTCACATTTTATCCAACGGAGGATCAGGCAGCGGAACTTAAACGCTATCGGGCTGGTGAATTGGACTTAACGTCGACCATCCCACAGGACGACGTAGCGTGGGCGCGCGAAAACCTCAGCGACAGCGTTCGAATTTCCACCTTCTTCGCCGCCACCTATGTTGCCTTCAACATGAGGAACAAAAAATTCGCTGACCGCCGCATTCGCCGGGCCATGGCATTGGCGGTGGACCGCAAGATAATGGTCGACAAAATCGCCCGCGCCGGACAGGTGCCTGCCTATTCATGGGTGCCGCCGGGCGCCGCAGGTTACCAATCGCCAGAGGCCGATTGGGCGGGCATGACGCAGGCGGAGCGGCGGGACGAGGCCAGGCGACTAATGGCCGATGCCGGCTACACGCCCGCCAACCCTCTTGAAGTGGAGATTCATTACAACACCAGTGAGAACAACAAACGCATTTGTGTTGCCCTGGCCGCCATGTGGAAAGCCATCGGGGTTCGCGCCACTATGCGCAACGAGGAATGGAAGGTTTATCTGGCGACCCAGCGCGCGAAGAGTTTCGATGTGTCGGTTGCCGGGTGGGTTGGCGATTACAATGACGCCAACACGTTTCTCGAGTATCTGGGCGGAAACTTCGGCGCCGTGAACGCGTCCGGTTATGCTAATCCAGAGTACGACGCGCTGATTATGAAGGCCGGCGCGACCATCGATATCGCGGCGCGTGCCCTGGTCTTGGCCGACGCCGAGCGG
>CAYOOG010000034.1:5902-21099 GCA_964405515.1 uncultured Alphaproteobacteria bacterium
GGAGGATTTCCCGGTTATCCCCATCTACTTCGCGGTCAGTCGCCATCTCGTAAAACCGTCGCTCAAGGGTTGGCGGGTAAACGTCATGGACCGTCATGCCAGCCGCTGGATGTACTTCGAGGATCAGGGGCCGGCGCGGCCCATGGCCGGAGCGCCGGGGTTTTGATTGCGATTCGGGTGCGAAGTACCTACCATGCGAGCTTCAGGATGGCCGCGGGATCGATCAGGTCCGCGGCTCTTCTTTAAGGGGATTTCACCTTCGTGAGTACCTTGGATCGCCGCACGAACCATCACCTGCCTCCGAGGGGCAGCAAGGGCGGTTTCGCGGCGCTGACCGGGTTGTTTCTGGCATTTGCGATCATGAATGGCAGCAACGCCGCCGCCGGCTCCGTTTTCGTGCGCGGCAATGGTACGGAAGTGGAAACCCTTGATCCTCACAAAGTCACCGGCGTGCCGGAAAACCGAATCCAACGTGATCTTTTCGAAGGGCTGTTAATCGATGCTGCCGATGGCTCGGCGGTTCCAGGCGTTGCCGAGTCCTGGGACATCAGCGAGGACGGTACGGTTTACACGTTTCACTTGCGGCCGGAGGCCCTCTGGTCCAATGGCGATCCCGTTACCGCACACGACTTTGTCTATTCCTATCGCCGGATGGCGGACCCGGCCACCGCGGCACCCTATGTATCGCTGTTGTTTCCCATCAAGAACATGCGGAAAATCGTCGAGGGGCACAGCAGTGATCTTTCGATTCTCGGGGTCAAGGCATTGGATGATCATACACTGCAGATGACTCTTGAAGAGCCGACGCCATATTTTCTGGGGATGCTCACACATCAGACGTCGCTGCCCGTGCATAGGCCGAGCGTGGAAGAACATGGAAACGCCTGGGTGCGTCCGGGCAACATGGTCTCCAACGGGCCTTTCGTACTGAAGGAATGGAGGCCTCAGGCTTATATCAAAGTTGCGAAGAACCCTTTGTTCCGCGAAGCGGACAAGGTGCGGTTGGACGAAGTCATATTTTATCCGACGGAAGATATAAATGCTGAATTGAGGCGTTATCGCGCCGGCGAGCTGGACCTGACGGCGACGCTGCCGCTTGAGAAGGTTCGTTGGGCTCGCGAGAACCTGTCCGACGAGTTACAGATTGTGCCATATTTGGGTATCTATTTTTACGCGATCAACATGACCGATCCGCGATTCCACGACCGCCGTATCCGGCGAGCGCTCAATCTTGCCGTCAATCGCGAAATCATTACCGAGAAAGTAACCCGCTCCGGCGAAGTGCCCGCCTATGGCTGGGTACCGCCCGGCACCACGGGCTATGAAGCGGCTATTGCCGACTGGTACGAGCAGCCCTATCCAGAGCGTTTGCGCGAGGCCCGGGAATTGATGGCGGCGGCGGGTTATGGTCCGGGCAATCCCCTGGAAGTGGAAATTCTCTACAACACCCAGGACGATCACAAGCGCATTGCCGTGGCCATCGCCTCTATGTGGAAGCAAATCGGCGTCAAGGCGACCATGCGCAACGAGGAATGGAAGGTCTATTTGGCATCCGGACGATCGCGCAACTACGAGATTTCGCGAGCCGCGTGGATCGGCGACTACAACGATGCGTACACGTTTCTTGAACTGGTGCGCGGTGACTTTGGTGTTGTAAATCGTACCGCCTGGAACGATCCGGAATACATGCGGATTCTCGATCTGGCCAAGACCGAGCTTGATATGGCCAAGCGTGCCAAGCTGATGCACGAGGCCGAGCAATATTTGCTGAGCGAGTTGCCCGCGGTACCGATTTATTTTTATGTGAGCCGCCATCTGGTTAAACCGTACGTTAAGGGCTTCGTCTCAAATCTGGTGGACCGCCACGCCAGCCGCTGGATTTGGATCGACCACGATGAAAAGGCGGGGCCCATCGCCAGCAGCGGCGACTAGGACGAATTTTCGGAGAGTTTGCCATGCAAGGGATTAAGTCACATTCGCACTGGTCATCGCGCCTAACATTTCTATTTGCGGCAATAGGCAGTTCCGTTGGCTTGGGCAATATTTGGAAATTCCCTTACGTTGCCGGCGTAAGCGGGGGCGGCGCCTTTGTTCTGATCTATCTGGGCTGTGTGCTGTTTATCGTTCTACCGCTTTTGCTGTGCGAACTCGTCATTGGCCGTAGAGGGCAGCAGAGTGCCATCAACAGCATGCTGATTGTGGCCCGCGAGGGAGGGCACGCGGACGCTTGGCGCATCGTTGGCTGGATGGGAGTCGTCGCGTCATTTCTTATTCTTACTTTCTATAGCGTCATTGCCGGCTGGTCCCTTGATTTTCTGGTGATGACGGCATCGGGCAAGCTGAGTGGCGCGAGCAAGGCCGACGTTAGCGGGATATTCGGCGAACTTATGTCAGACCCCACGCGCATGATTATGTGGCACGCGGTTTTTATGGCCTTGACGGTATTCATCGTCGCCCGCGGTGTTCACCAAGGCCTTGAGAAGGCCGTGACGATAATCATGCCAAGCCTGTTCGCCATTTTGCTGGTGTTGTTGGTTTATGTAATGTTCGTTGGCGATTTTATGGCTGGGGTGCGCTTCCTGTTCGAGCCGGATTTTTCGAAGATTAATGCCAATATCGTTTTGACCGCCGTCGGCCAAGCCTTTTTCTCGGTAGGCGTCGGCATCGGCGTGATGATCACTTATGGCGCCTATTTGACCGGCAACGTCTCAATTCCCCGCATGGGTCTTATAATCGTCGGCGCTGATACGCTGGTGGCCTTGATCGCCGGTCTTATTATTTTCCCGCTGGTCTTTACCTATGGGCTCACGCCGGGACAGGGGCCGGGGCTCATTTACGCGACCCTTCCCAACGCCTTCGCGCAGATGCCTGGTGGCGCCTTTTTTGGTAGCCTATTTTTCCTGTTACTGGCTTTTGCCGCGCTTACATCGTCGATTTCCATGCTCGAGCCCATGATTTCCTGGGCCGAGGAGCACCGCAACGCAAACCGGGCCCAGTACACGATTATTGCCGGTCTTGTCGCCTTCGTCCTCGGGATCGGTACGGTCTTGTCGTTCAACGCCTGGGCTGACGTGGCGCCGCTTGGAATGTTCAAGATGTTCGAGGGTAAGACGATTTTTGACCTGCTCGACTACCTGACCTCCAATGTATTGCTACCGTTGGGTGGATTGTTGATTGCCGTTTTTGTCGGTTGGAAGATGTCGGACGAATCCACCGCGGCGGAATTGGGCCTGGGCCATGGCGCGCTATACGATCTGTGGCGGTTCCTGGTGCGCTTCGTCGCGCCGGTGGCTTTGGCGGTGGTATTTGTCTCACTAATCTAGTTGTTGCTGAGAATGCTTTTGCCGGGCCAGGGTTTCAGCGTCAGAACCAGCTTTGGCGCCTCACCGCGGAATCCCTTGATATCCCACGTGTATTCGCGCACGACCTTGCCAACGACCTGTGTCGCGTTGTGGGACAAAACCTCGGCGTCCGTGCGCACGCGTAGCCGGCCGCTGGGTTGCAGCCCCAGGTCGAGGAGGCTGCGTACGTGATGCTCGAGAACCTTTGGGCTTTCAACGGTTACCCTTTCAGCTTTTTCAACGTTCTTGATAGTTACCAGCTTTGATGTGCCATTGATGAAAGTAACAAACTTTGTCCGCGCCAGATCACCGGCTGTCTGGTATCTTGCCTCGAAGACAGCGTCGCCCTTGTAGGTGAGCGCATTGAAGCCTGAGTCCCGGAGCAAGTCCATCTCGGTCCGGGTCACTTTCTCCGCCAGTGGGGCACCGGTGAGGCCTTGATACCGGATCGCCCTGATCAGGGATATGCTCGTCAGGTCGCCTTCGTAACTCAGGCTATAGCGGCCGTCGTGGACGATCTGGACAAAGGCGTCGAACTCCGTCGGCAGATAGCACCCGGACAAGGATATCAACCCAAGCAGCAGCAAGAAGATGCTACTGGCCCCGCGCCGTCCCGCGCCGATGGCGCCGTGTGGAATCTTCGTCGTTGCATGCCTGTGCTGTCGAATCATGGCCAAATCATCTCAACGCGCGGGGATGGCTCCCCGGGGTCGGCTGCGCTATGTTCCATCCTGATCCTGGCCACAATACGGCGAACTGATTAAGACTTTGCAATATGTCTGATTACCCCTTTGAACTGCCAGACCTGGAACCCGGCTGGGTCTGGCTGGCCGGCGCCGGGCCCGGCGATCCGGGTTTGTTGACGCTGTTGGCCCATAAGGCGCTCACCCAGGCGGACGTGATCGTCTATGACGCCTTGGTGGATTCAAGCATTTTGAACCTGGCCGGGCCCACGGCGGTCAGGGAATTTGCCGGTAAGCGCGGCGGCAGACCCTCGCCCAGCCAGCCGGACATTTCCGAGCGGCTTGTGGAACTGGCCCGCGAAGGAAAACGTGTCTTGAGGCTGAAGGGCGGTGATCCGTTCGTCTTTGGGCGCGGCGGCGAAGAAGCCCTCGCTCTGTTCGAGGCTGATATACCGTTTCGTGTCGTGCCGGGCATCACTGCGGCCATCGGGGGGCTTGCCTATGCGGGCATCCCACTCACCCACCGCGGGATCAACTCGACGGTTACTTTCCTGACCGGCCACCGGGCCGGTGGCGATCTTCCCGACAATGTGGACTGGGAGTCGCTTTCCAAGAGTTCGCCGGTGCTCGTCATCTACATGGGTCGCCGGCACCTTGGCCGTATTGTCGAACGGCTGGTGGAAGTCGGCCGCCCCCTCGACGAGCCCGTCGCCATTATTGGACGTGGGACTTTGCCCAACCAACGCGTTATTACGGCAACTTTGGGCGATTGCGCCAAGGTTATCAACGCCGAAGATGTTGGGACGCCAACGATGTTTATCGTCGGAGAGGTGGTGCGCCTTCGCGAACAGCTCGATTGGTTAAGCGCTATGAGTGGAAACAATCCCAACAATTCATCTGACTATTGATCTTGATCTTCGCGCGGCCAACCTTTAAAGCGATCACCTGTTGGATGGCTAAGCTGGCTACCAATGGAGGAAATCATGGCGAAGTCGAGCAAGCAAAAAGCCGGACAGAGAATGAGCGATATTGAAATCGCCCGCGAAGCCTCGCCGTTGCCGATCGAGGAGGTGGCGGCCGCGCTCGATATTCCAGAACAGCATCTCTATCGTTACGGCCCCCACAAGGCGAAGATTTCTCATGAATTCGTCGATGGTTTGGGCGATGGTCCGGATGGGAAATTGATTCTCGTCACGGCGATCACCCCGACGCCGGCGGGCGAGGGCAAGACGACGACTTCCGTTGGCCTGGGCGCCGCCCTCAAACGGATTGGCAAGCGCACAGCGATATGCTTGCGCGAGCCGAGCCTTGGACCCTGCTTTGGAATCAAGGGCGGTGCCGCTGGCGGAGGCCGCGCACAGGTTATCCCCATGGAGGATATCAATCTCCATTTTACCGGTGACTTTCACGCTATCGGTGCCGCGAATAACCTGTTGGCGGCGTTGATCGATAATCACATTTATTGGGGACATGAGCCGGTTCTGGACCCGCGCCGGGTAACTTGGCGCCGGGTCGTCGACATGAATGACCGCGCACTTCGTGACACGGTTGTCTCGCTGGGTGGAATTCCAAACGGCTTTCCGCGCGAAGACGGCTTCGACATCACGGTGGCCTCCGAAGTCATGGCTATTTTCTGCCTTGCGACCGACCTTCAGGACCTAACACGACGACTTGGCAAGATCATCGTCGGTTACACCCGCGAGCGGGAACCCGTATACGCCTCGGACCTTGGCGCCGAGGGCGCGATGGCTGTTCTATTGAAGGACGCGTTTGCGCCTAATCTAGTGCAAAGCATGGAACAGACTCCGGCATTTATTCATGGCGGGCCCTTTGCCAACATCGCCCACGGCTGCAATTCAGTTGTTGCCACCAGGACCGCCCTCAAAGTGGCCGATTACGTTGTAACGGAGGCGGGCTTCGGCGCTGATTTGGGCGCGGAGAAATTTTTCGACATCAAGTGCCGCAAGGCCGGCCTGACCCCAGACGTGGCGGTGCTGGTCGCAACGGTGCGGGCGCTGAAAATGCACGGAGGCGTGGCTAAAGAAGACCTGGTCGTGGAAAACGTAGACGCCCTTGCCAAAGGTTGCAGCAATCTGTCGCGTCATGTTGAGAATCTACGCAATTTTGGTGTTCCAACCGTGGTCGCCATCAATAAGTTCGACAGCGATAGCGACGAGGAACTGGATCTCATTCGCCAGCAGTGCGCCGAACTGGATGTTGAAGCCATTGTCTGCTCCCATTGGGCCGATGGCAGCTCGGGAGCGGAAAAGCTCGCTCATTCCGTTGTTGATCTGGCCGATAATGGATCCGTCGAATTCCGCTATATCTATCCCGACAACATGCCGCTTTAGGATAAGGTGCGGACAGTGGCGCAGCTGATTTACGGCGCCCAGGGCACCATAGCTGACAAGAAGATTCGCAATCAGTTCCGGCAATACCAACAGGCAGGTTACGGCCATTATCCGGTCTGTATTGCCAAGACCCAGTACAGTTTTTCGACCGACCCTGATCTTAAGGGGGCGCCGTCAAATCACGTTGTGCCGATTCGTGAAATACGCTTGTCGAACGGCGCCGAGTTTCTGGTGGTTATCTGCGGTGACTTGATGACCATGCCCGGTCTGCCGAAGAAGCCGTCCGCGCTAGGAATCCGGCTGGACGATGGCGGCCGGATAGATGGCTTGTTCTAGAGTCTTTCCGACCCTAATTATTGTTGACTTTGCGCCACGTCTTCCGTTGATTTCTCGAAGACAACGTTAGAGCGGTAGCAGTGCGCCGCCTGATCGTGGATTTCCTCCACGACGCGCACGTTGCCGGGAATTCCGTTTATGTGCTTGTGCGCAATGGACAGCGCCACCTCTTTTTCGTCCGAGACAAAATTGACCTCCCATGACCCGTTGCCGTTCATGTGCTGCACCTGATAGCTGCGCAATCCTTCGTTTGTGACTTCCCGCGAGGTTACCGCACCAAGCAGGTAGTCCAGATTCTCCTGATCAACGCTAAGCGGCATCAAAATACTGCGGTAAAGCACGGAGTTCCCGTTCGGGTGCTCGAAGGTGCCGCTAGTGGCGACGGGGGATTTGGATGATAGCACCCGATGGTAGAGCTTGGCGGCTTGGCCAAGCCGGGTTGGCGTGGAGCCGATTAGGGGTTGCGACTCCAATTCGTTAGAGGAAAGGATTACGAGATCAATCTGGCGGTTGCCTTCAAGGGACTTGCCGATGTAGTGGAAGGTCGGCACATCCGATGGTGTGGTGACATCAAGAACGAAACAATAGGGCCAGATATCGGCAATTTCAGCGGGCTGTACGTCCTTCAGGGAGGGAAACTTCTTGTCGCCCGCTAGGCCCTCGCAATGGGTCAAGAGGCGCAGGACACCACGGTTCTCGATAGCGTTATTCTTTCTTTTCATTGGCCGTGTCCTGCGGATTTCAACGCCTTCAGCCCGGTCAGGGGGAGAAACCGGCTGCGAATCGTCAATCGATGATAAGGGCGAAGTCTTAAACTTTCTTAACTCTATTGAATTAGCTTGAGATTGGGCATCGGCGGCGTTCGGAATGCGGCCGCCAAGATCTTTGCGTGAGGCCCGAGGAGAGGGAATGGCATGAGCGTTGCTATGCAAGATAGTCCAGACCGGCGTTATCACCGCCGCTGGATCATTAACGAGAGTATCGATTTAACGGTTGGTGAAAATGTCCATGGCTTCAAGATCACCGACATTTCAGCGGGCGGCGCCCAGGTGCTGTCGGATCGGGAATTGAAGGTCGGAGCGCCGGTTCGGCTGCAGATTCCCGGCGGCCTTGTAATTGCGGCCAAGGTTGTTCACGTGATGGATGGCGGCGCCGGGATTAAGTTTGAAATCGGCGCGACTGAACAGAATCAGCTTTTCGAGTGGATCGCCAATATGAACGAAAAGCGATGAAGATGAGGATGGAATGCCAGGCGAATCCGGTGAGTTGAGCAAGAGTGCTCTCGACCCCTTTGGGATCACGGCGACTCCCGAGGAAATTCACCGCGACCTTGAGCATGCCTTGGACAAGCATGCCGAGTGGCTGCAGCGCTGGCATCGTTCGGTTCTTTGCCGTGAAGAACCGAGCCAGGACGTAATCTCAGAAAACGCCCATTATCTTTGTCAGTTCGGTGCCTGGTTCGAGGTTCAAAAAGAGGGCCGCCTGGTTGACCAGCCGGCCTTTCACGCTCTTTCGCTAATTCACGGAGAGATGCACGAATTGGCGCGGGTCTTGGCTCGAAAGGCCAACAAGGGCGGCCGCATCAACGTGGTTGAACACGACCTCATGACCGAGCTGGTGAACGAGTTCAACTCGCAAGGCCGCGTGCTGGCCAA
This sequence comes from uncultured Alphaproteobacteria bacterium, assembly GCA_964405515.1. GTDB lineage: Bacteria > Pseudomonadota > Alphaproteobacteria > JAPYRI01 > JAPYRI01 > CAYOOG01. The sequence continues at coordinate 14,269 of CAYOOG010000034.1, forward strand.
GGCCTTCAGGAAGGTGCTGTCCGACATGGACCCGCTGACCGGTGTTCACAACCGCCAACAAGTCCTTAAGGAGCTCTCGGTCGAGCGGGAGCGCGTGCTTTCTTCCGGAAAGCCCTGTTGCATTGCCATTGTTGACCTGGATCACTTCAAGAATATCAACGACCAGCACGGCCATCAGGTTGGCGACGAAGTGCTTCGTGCCAGCGTCAATCGTTTGATGTCGGAAGTTCGACCCTACGACACCATTTTTCGCTATGGCGGTGAGGAATTTCTTGTTTGCCTGCCTAACTCCGATACGGCAACCGCACTTCATGTCCTGGAGCGGCTACGCGGCAGATTGTCGCGCCATCCCATTGACGTAGGTGATGGTGACATGCTTCCGGTGACCGCCTCTTTTGGCCTTGTGGAGATGTCCAAAGACGCCTCCATAAAGGACTACGTTGATAACGCGGACAAAGCGCTTTACCAGGCGAAGGAAAACGGCCGCGATCAAGTCTGCTACTGGGACTGGCAAGCCGGCGCCGTGAAGAGCGTTAAGCTCAACGAGGATTAGTGTCTAATCGAGAAGCGCTACGATCTCGTGGTGGGCGCGGCGCACCATGGCTTCGGCGCGCGGGTCGAGCCGCAACAGCATCAAGGCACCCTGGAATCGCGCGACGGCGTCGGCGGCGAGTTCGTTCGCCCGGTGCGGCCCGAAACGCGGTTCGAGCAATCGGGCAACGGCCGCTAGCCAGGTATCGAAGAAATCCCGGATCGGTGGTACGAAATCGGGCAGCACGTTCGTCACCTCCAGCGCCATGTTTGCTAGCAGGCAGCCGCCGTCCGCGGCCATGTAGCGGTCTTCCACGGCTTGGCACAGGGCTTCCAGACGTTGCCGCTCGGACTGCCCGGGGCGGAAGGCGAGGGTGAAGATTTTCTCCCGCGCCTCGTCGGACTCCCGGGTTATGACGGCGAGCGCCAGATCTTCCTTGCTCGGGAAGTAGTGGTAGATGCTGCCCTTCAAAAGGCCGCAATCGGCCCCGATCTCGGCCATGGATGTGTTGTGGTAGCCGTTGCGGCGAAACAGGCGGCGCGCGCTTTCAATGACGCCCAGGCGGTCGGTTTTCTTCACGACCATGGGGTTGCTCCAAACAAACGGTAGGTTGACGCTAGGTAGCGCGCCAAGTGCTGTATGTCAAGGCTGGCGGGGGTTTGGACGTCCTGCCCGCAATGTAGAAAGGGCAACTATCCGGGAAGAACAAACGTTCCAGAATAATATGGAACGAACAGTCTAATATTAGCTAACCGGGCGATGATCGAGGATCGAAAGAGCCGTTTCAATCATGCCGCCCATGGCCTCCGAATCCGGCTCGGTCTTCACCCGCACCTGAAGACCAAGGTAGGCATTGGTCAAAAAGCTGGCCAATGCGGGGGGTCTGGCGTTTTCCGGAAGCTGGCCCGCGCCGGCGGCACGGATCAGCAGTTTCAAATAGCCGGCTTCCAGGCGCCGTAGGGCGCTCTCGGCGCGATCGGCCACTTCCTCGTCATGGGGCGCGAGTTCCACAATGGTATTGCACAAAAAGCAGCCCCAGCGGGGGTCCGGCCCGGCGCCGATGCGGGATCGGAAAGTCTCGCGGATTTCCGCCAAGGGTCCGGCGTTTGTCGCCCCGGCGCTATCGCCTGTCGCGGTGTCGCCCCGCAGCCGCGCGCAATATCGCTCCAGGGCGGCCAGGAAGAGCGCCCGCTTGCCGCCGAATGTGGTGTACATGCTGCCGCGGTTTATTCCCATGGCGTCCAGCAGATCCTGGACCGAGGTGGCTTCGTATCCCTTGGCCCAAAAAAGGTTCATGGCGCTTTCCAGGGCCTGTTCACGGTCAAAGGTTTTGGGTCGGGCCATGGGAGGTGATCTAGGCGGAGAACTGCAGGAGCGCGCCGCAGGCCTCGTCCGGGGCAACGGTCAGGGCGCCGTCGGGGGCCTCCGCAAAGGTGACGCCGGCTTCATCCAGGCAGGCTCTGGCGCAATCCAGATCGGCAACACGCAGACGCTGGCCCAGCACATAGGGACGCACCTGCTCGACAGGGGGCGCGCATTCGGGGAACCAGGCCGGGATCTCGTCCGGTGTCATCACCAGGATGCTGCCGTTATCGGTCCGGGCGCAAATTCCATTTCCCTCGTCGGATATCCGTTCGGCGCCGAAAATCGCTTCCATAAGCGGCCGCAACTGGGCGGGCTCATCGGCGACAATATAGAGAGCGGCAATGCCCAGCGCCGTGTTGGGGTGCTGCTCATAGCCGGGAATGCGCAGGGCCTCCGGCGTCAGGTGCTGGGTGAAAAAGAACTGTACCAATGGATGATCCGGCGTATCGATCATGGTCAGGCTGAACCGGGCAAGGCCCTGGTACTCCGGGTAGTCCACCGGGCGTTCCAGGGGTGCCGGGCCACTAACCGCGAAACCCTGATCCCGCATGCGCGCCGCCTCTGCCGCCGCATCGTCCGTCATAAGGGCAATCAGTGATATGCCGCCGCCACCGCGGGCGTCGAAAAACGGGTCTAGCATAGGCTCCGATTCCGCGCCCGGGGCCGGCCCGGCAATTTCGGTGTAGTCGCGTTGCAGCACAATCAGGTGGTTGGCGCTGGCCCGGCCTTTGTGAAAGCTGATGGGTGTGAGCTTGAAGCCCAACCGCTCATAGGCCTTGCGGCCACTCTCCAGGTCGCGCACAAGAATCGGCGTGTGGTCGATACCGCATTTTCTCGCCACGGCTAACTCTCCAGGAATTCGCGGATCGACTGAAAATAGTCGTCGGGCACGTCCTGATCGAGGAAATGCCGGGCCTTGGGGTAGCAATCGTGGCGCCAAAGATTATCGCCCAGGGCCTCGGCAATTTCGGTCATGGCTGCCACGGGCGTGATTGGGTCGTCCTCGCCGCTGAGGATCAGGGTCGGGCAGCGCACCTTGGCCAGGTCCGCGAACAGGTCCAGGTCCGTGGTAACTGTCTTGACCAGATGAGCGAGCATTTCCGGCGGGCCCTTGCGCCGGGCGAATTGGTCCAAGTCGGGCGGCGCAATGGCATAGAGCGGTACGCCATGCTCAAAGAAAGCCGCCATGTCTTCGTCGCTGGGTTCGCCGCTGAACATGGCCGCCTGTGCGGCGTCCCGAGCGGCTTTGCCGCCCAGGCGCTCAAAGACCTCCAAGGACCGTTCCGGCACGACGCGGGCAGCTGTGCTGAGCAGGATCATTTTGCCGATCTTGTCCGGGTATTGGGCGGCGAAGGTTATGGCCAAGAACCCGCCGAAGGACATGCCCAGGATTGCGGGTTTTTCCAGCCCCAAATGGTCGATGAAGGCGGACAGATCGTCGGCGTACTGCTCCAGCGTGCAGCCCTCCAGCGGCACCCGTTCGCTCATGCCGTTGCCGCGATAGTCGATATAGATGATCTGGGCCACATCGGCGATGGGCCCGTGGTTGGGGCCGAAATAGCTGTGGTCGAAACCAGGTCCGCCCTGCAGCGCGATCAGGGTGGGCTTTTCGCGCATGGCCGGGCCATCCGGCACTAGGCCCGGGCCTTCCACGTCAAAAAATATTTTGGTGCCGTTTATCGTTGCATACATGTGTCTTCCCCCATCTCGGTCCGGAGCCCGAACCTGACAAAACGAACAGTAATTAAACCTACCCAAATATAGGCCAATAGGCCACACTGAGCGGTCTTTTGCGGCCAACGGGGGACATTTTTGGCATGGGCAAGATCGACGGTGGGGAACTCTTTGTCCGCACCTTGAAGCAGGCTGGCGTGAAGCAGTTCTTCACCCTCGTCGGGGGCCATCTGGACTCCATTCTCCAAGCCAGCATCAACAACGAGATGCCGGTGCTCGATAACCGGCACGAGGCGGCGGCGGGCCATGCGGCTGAGGGCTACGCACGTAGTACGGGCGAACTGGGCGTGGCCTTGGTCACCGCTGGGCCGGGCTTCGCCAATATGGTCACTTCCGTTGTCAACGCCTGGCTGGACGCTGTCCCGGTGCTCTTTGTAGCCGGTGGACCGCCCTTGCGCGATGCCGAGACCAACCCCCTGCAGGGCGACTTTGACCAGGTGGCATGATGGCGCCGACCACCAAGTTCGCCCATCGCATCACCCAGACCCACAGAATTCCCAATCTTGTGGCCCACGCGGCCCGCATCGCCACCAGCGGTCGACCGGGACCGGTCTTTCTGGAGATTCCAATCGACGTGTTGTTCAGCGTAGTCAATGAGGAAGCCGTTACGATACCGGAAACCATCAATAATGAATCCGCACCGTCGCCGGGGGGCGACACAGTTGCCAGGGCCTTGGCACTTCTGCAAGCCGCTGAACGGCCAGTGATCATGGCAGGGGGCGGCATCGTCTTTTCGGGTGTTACCGACGAGTTGCGCCTGTTCGCCGAGGCCACGGGCACGCCCGTGTTCACCAACGCCAAGGCGCACGGCCTCGTACCCGGCAGCCACGACCTGTGCTGCGGCAGCTTTAACAGTTTGGGGCTACTGACGGAGGATGGGACGGGGCGGCCGGACTTGATTCTGCTAATGGGTGTGCGCTTGGGCATGTTGACGGCGGGCATCACCGATACGATCGTGCCGGCGGGCGCCAAGCTCGTGCACGTGGATATAGACGGTCGCGAAATGGGCCGCATCAAAGACGTCGAGGTGCCCATTATCGCTGACTGTCGCGAAACCCTGCTGGCTTTCAGCGCAGCGGCGGCGGATATGGACTGGCCCGACCGTGGGGCCTGGCAGTGCGTTTGCCACAGTGCGGGCGCTGCTCACAAGGAGGAGTTCGCCGAAGCCATGGCTAGCACGGAGGCGCCCATCCACCCCTATCAGGCCGCATCCGTTATTGCCGACTTCATCGACAAGGACGCCATCATCGCTTCGGACGGGGGCGAGAGCTGCACTTGGATGGAAACGACGGCCCATCAGGAAACCGGGCCAAGCTTGCTATCGCTCGGTTATCTCGGTTGCCTCGGCACCGGCATGCCTTTCGCCATTGGGGCCAAGAAGGCGTTCCCGGATCGTCAGGTGGTGTGCGTTGTCGGCGATGGCGCTATCGGGCTGAATATTCAGGAATTCGATACTATGGTGAGGCACCAGCTGCCCATCGTGACCATTGTCTTTAACAATCAGTCCTGGGGCATGTCTCTGCACGGGCAGGATATTATGTACGGGCGCAACCGCCTAGTGGGCTCGGAACTGAACGCCACGCGCTACGACGATGTGGCGGCAGGCTTCGGCTGTCATGGCGAGTTGGTGGAAACCATCGACCAGCTGGTCCCGGCGCTAGAGCGCGCCTTTGCCAGCGGCAAACCGGCCTGCGTCAACGTCATGATCGATAAGTGGGTAGTGGCGCCGTATACGCTGGCGCTCATGGGCACCTGGGACAAGGAAACGCAGATCGCGCTGCCCTATTACGACAACATCGACGCCTGAGGAGGGCGCTAGGAATGGCACAGAATAATCCTTGGTTTCTCGGCCTGGTGGGGGCCGCTGTCGGCATGGCCGGGACCTTATACGTGATGTCCGGCATGCCGGGCATCGAGCAGCCGGTGGAAGCGGCCATAACAAGCCCCGGCGAGGGCGGCGAGGTGATCGAATCATTCTACATCGGTTCGACCGACGGCATTGCCGTTGACCACGACGGCAAGATGATCATGGGCGCCTTTCCGCCCAGCATCCGGCACTTCGAGGGCGAGGCGCTGGCGAACACCGCGGCCTTCATACTCAAGCTGCGCGACAAGAACGGCACGGTTATTGGCTTTAGCAGCGAATTGGAGGTCTTTCCGCCCGAGGACATTGTGATGTCGGACGTGGTCTGGGAAACCATCTGGACGTTGGTCATTCCCGGGCGCGGCAGCCTCTACCTTCACCAGCAGGAACACTCGGGCGACCTTGGCCCCAAGATCGTCATTCCCATGCGCGAGAGCGGCAAGGACTGGGTCGGCGACTTCACTACCACCACAACCGTTGGCCCGCGCGAGGATGGCCGCGGTGAAATCCTGGGCGGCACAGGCGAATTCGAGGGCCTTTCCGGCAGCTTCGTTGAGATCGATCACGTCACCGGCTTCTCCACCACCGGTATGATGACGGGCGAATTCGAAATACGCCTGTTCAAGGAGGCACGGTCATGAACAGCACCTTGAAATCGATCTTGTTCGCAGCCGTTGGCCTCGGCCTCGGCGCTTTTGTGACCAACTACACTGTCTGGCACATGCCACGCGCCGACGACACCCGCACCGAGCGTGTCGTTCCCGCCTTCGGTCAGTCCGGCACGGTGGAATCTTTCTTTCTTACCGCTGACCTCGATGGGGGCGGCGATGTTGTCGCCATCACCGGCGGCACCGCCATGCTCGACGCTTTCCCCGAGGGCATTCCGGCGCTGGCCGAGCCGCATATCGAGCACGGCCTGGCGCTCTTGACCATGCTCAGCGACGCCGACGGCAAGGTCGTGGGCTTCGCGACGGAACTGGAGGCAATGCACGAAGATACCAGCGTCCTTGCCGGCAAGATCATGACCCATACCTACTGGACGCTGATTCTGCCGGAGCGGGGTTCAATTTTCCTTTACCAGACGGAAAACAACTGGAAGATCATGCGTGAGATCATCGGTCCGGCGAGAGAGACGGGCGAGACCTGGCGCGGCGAGCTCGTCGGCCTCAACACCAACGGCCCCTTGCCGAACGGCCATGGCATCATCGTTGGCGGCACCGGTGAGTTTGCGGGCATTGAGGGCACGTACATCGAGATCGGTACGCTCAAGGGTTATAAGCCCCCGGGCACCCTGCACATGCGCATGGAACTTAGGCTTAACTACGGGCTGGAGTAG
>CAYOOG010000035.1:0-4901 GCA_964405515.1 uncultured Alphaproteobacteria bacterium
GAATGCGCCAAATCCTCTCTTTCGTCCCGGACCACTTTTAAGGGTGCAGGTCAATTTTCTAAATGATTTTTTTCTGGGTACGGAACTGCGTATGCTGGCTTGGATGTACAGCCAACTCTTCAAAGCCCCGTACATCAATCCAGAGAAGAGGTAGTGTGTTTTCGAAAAATGATCCGGTAATTGAGCTTTGTATTGCCACTGGAGTACCTCATGAACACTTCCTTTGACAGTTTGGTGTGCAACATATTTGCTTGTTAATTTTGATTGATTGGAACTGGGCAGTTCTATAGTTGTCGAAAGATTGAGCTAATTCTATTAGCTACCCCAATTGCTACCCCATAGAATAATTTTTTTAATATTTTATTTTAAAGTATTGATTTTATTGGTGCGCCCGACAGGATTCGAACCTGTGACCCCCAGATTAGGAATCTGGTGCTCTATCCGGCTGAGCTACGGGCGCTTGCTTTATTATCAATCAGTTAGGCGATATCGCCAAAATATTTTCTGGCATCCCGTCTTAAAAGGGGAGAAGTACCGTGAAGGCCAGGGTCTCGGCGCCCGGATTATCATCGCCGAGACCGGCATTTGAGAGATGGCTGAAATTTATGCCCAAGCGTGCCCGATCGGTGATGAGGTAAGAGAGCTCGATCTGTGAGCGAAATTCCACCGTGTGACCGAGATCCTTGCCACTGCCGCGCCCATAAAGACCGGAGGCGATGCTGGGCGTCAGGACAATGCTTTTGCCAAGCGGCAGATCGACGCGCAGCCCGGCGAAGCCGTATAACCCGGCGCTGCTTGTGGCCATGGCGCCGGCAAAGGGCTTTAGAATCCAGAACTTTCGACCCCAGCGATACTCCAAAATCAGTGCCGCGGCCTCGTCATCTTTCTGATTGATGTCGAAGTAGCCGATACCGCCGGCAAGAAAATCTTGCGGGCCACGCTCACCGCTGGCGGCATCGGCGCCGCCGGGGCGGGCGAAAAAGAAAGCCGCACAAACAAACAGCCTTAAAGCAACACGCATAAACCGGCCTCCTTCTCGGTGGCCGGAGTGTATATGATTGCGCCATGCCCGCTCATTTTCTTCGCTGTCTTGTCGTCTGTATTCTGGTCCTGCTGCCGCCCCGGGCGGCGCGTGGCACCGAGGCGCCCTGGTCAGCCCTGGAATTGGGCGAGACGGCCCTTGTCGTGGATGTTGTCGATGGCGACACCGTGGAATTGGATTCGGGCCTCGCCGTACGGCTGGTGGGCCTACAGGCGCCAAAATTGCCCCTGGGGCGGCCCGGCTTCAAGAAATGGCCCCTGGCGGACACTGCCAAGGCGGAGCTCGTGGGTCTGATTTCCGGCGCCCGCGTGGGGCTCTATTACGGTGGCCGAAAGCGCGACCGTTACGGCCGGGCGCTGGCCCATCTGGCGCGCCTCGGCCCTGACGGCAGGCCCGACCTTTGGGTCCAGGGCGAAATGCTCAGCCGAGGCATGGCCCGGGTCTATAGCTTTGCCGATAACCGCGCCCTGGTGGCGGAGATGCTGGTGCTGGAACAAGAGGCGCGAGAGGCGGGGCGCGGCATTTGGGGCCATGGCAATTATCAAATATTGGGGGTTGCCGACACCGCAGCGCGGCTGAACCGATTTGAAGTGATCGAGGGCTCGATCATCAGCGCGAGTGTCATCAAAGGCCGGGGATATCTGAACTTCGGCGATGATTGGCGCAGCGATTTCACGGTTGCCATCGAGCCTCGGGATATGGCGCTCTTTCGTCGCGCTGGTATCGACGTGGCGGGGCTTGGCGGGCAAAGGGTTCGGGTGCGGGGCTGGATCCGGGAATATAACGGGCCTTTGATCGAGGCCGACCACCCGGAACAAGTCGAGTTTCTCAGCGACTAGAGTCCTTCCGACCCTAATTGAACCATTTGACCGGAGTTCATTTGCGTCGTGGCAAGGCGCGTCTCGCCAGGCGATGTGGGGCATCGGCTAAGAGACGCAACACAGCCACGTTGCAAAGAAATCCGGCCTTCGGTGGGGCAAATCGGCCCCTCGAGTGTGTTGTGTCACTCGCCCGATATACCATATCGCGCTTCGCGCCACGCCTTCCCGAAAAACCGATTTGCACCCATCAAATTGATTCAATTAGGGTCGGAAAGACTCTCGACAAAAAGAAGGCCCGGCATTGGCCGAGCCCTCTTCATTTCAATAAGACCAGAAAGACTCTAAGCCGCGGTCGCGGTCGCGGTCAGTTGCTTCTCCAGCCTCACGCCGGCGGCATCGCGGTCAATGGATTCCACGACCGCGACTTCCTGAGCCAGGCGCTCGAAGGCGGTCTCATAGATTTGCCGCTCGCTGTAGGACTGTTCGGGCTGGCCCTCGGCGCGGTACAGGTCGCGCACGACCTCCGCGATCAGCAAGGGGTCGCCTGAGTTGATCTTGGCTTCGTACTCCTGGGCCCGGCGGCTCCACATGGTGCGCTTGACCTTGGCCCGGCCTTTCAAGGTCGTCATGGCGTTGGACATGATCGAGGGACTTGAGAGGCTCCTCATGCCCGCCGTCGCCACCTTGGCAATGGGCACGCGGACCGTCATTTTCTCATTCGGAAATTCAATAACAAACAGCTCCAGGTCGAAGCCGGCAACCTCCTGGCAATCGATATCACTGATCCGCCCGACCCCATGGGTGGGATAGACGACATACTCACCTACTTTGAAACCCTTACGTGTTTTCTTGGCCATGAAATGTCCTTATATATCGCGTGCCAGAGACACAAACCCGACCGTCAGGAACTATCGGCGCAAAACTTCTTGCTGATAACCGTTCTGGTCATCGGCCCTACTTCAATTCATCCATATAGTGCTGTCTGCCGGTGGTATCGTGACTTTCAACCCTTGGATTCATACCCATCTTCGACCGGCGGTATCATCCAAGCACCGCTAACATACCACAAAATAACGCAAAATTGTAGCCCTTCGCACCTGCACAACGGGAATCGCCGGGCTCGAAAGGCTAAAAACCGACGGATTCCGTGGTTTCCGGTCGGGCAAAATAAATTAGGGCAAGGTTAACGATTGCCGTCCACCGGGCTCGCCGGGGAGCGATTCCGATGCCGTGAAGTGTGTTCTAAGAGCCTGCTCCAGCTTTTTCAGTGAAATGCTTGTCGAACTTGCCGTCCTGGTCCTTGAAATCATCGGCGTCCGCCGCCGCTTCCCCCTTAACCGTTATATTCGGCCATTTTTCGGCAAATTCGGCGTTCAGCTTGACCCATTTTTCCAGACCATCCTCGGTATCCGGCAGGATCGCCTCGGCAGGGCATTCCGGCTCGCAGACGCCGCAATCAATGCATTCGTCCGGATGAATGACCAGCATTGTCTCGCCTTCGTAGAAGCAGTCGACTGGGCATACCTCGACGCAGTCCATGTATTTGCACTTGATGCAGTTTTCGGTCACTACGTAGGTCATTTAAATCTCCACAATCACAAGAATAACGTTCGATAGTTGCCCCGGCCCAAGTCTCAACGATTATCGGCCGTATTGTCGTCCCTGGTGTTGGCGGCGGCGAGTCTACACATGTCTACCGCACATTTCTGCTGTTATTTCGCCCTGAGGGTGGGTTTTTAGCCTGTCTTCTCCCGCCGCGCCAATACTCTTTTCCGGGCCTCGCCCCGTTCCCGGTCCGATACATAGATCAACCCGGCTACCCGGCGCATGAGATTTGATTCATACTGGCAGAGTTCGCCGTCGGCGTAGACGACCTCCCACAGCATTTCCATGATCTCGACCCGTTCCTCGTGGTCGAAATTGTCCTTGATAGCGCGGGTGAAACGCAGCAGATGATTGGCCTCGTCCTGAGCCTTTTCGGCTTCGGCAATGAGGTCCTGAGCTTCTGCCTCGCTGAGTTCGAACTGCTCGCGGAGAACCCTTGCGATCGTCTGGCGCTCGGACTCCGCGAAGTCCTCATCCATGTGGGCGGCCTCCACCATGAGAGCTGCCGCGGCTAGCATGTGCGAGCTGCCCGTCTGGCCGAGATCCGGCTCTTCGCCTTCGGATGCAGCCAGGAAACTCTTGATGCGCTTAAGCATGTTTGACCCGCGCCAGCAATTCCGCGCCGTGGCGCAACAGTCCCGTGTCGACAGCCGCCGTGACCATGTCGTCGCCCAGCTCAAAAAGCCCAGCGGCATATTCCACGTCCGTGCAAAAGTTCGCCACTTTAAGGCCATGGGCGCTAGCCGCCTGCCGGACCCTGTCGATGGCCTCCAGGACAACGGGGTTGGTGGGATTGGCGCTGGGGGCCTCGCCCATGGACAGCGCCAGGTCCGAGGGCCCCAGGAGCAGCGCGTCCAGTCCTTCGACGGCGCAGATTTCATCGAGGTTCTCCATCGCCTCGGCGGATTCAATCTGAGCAAAGGTAATCACGTAATCGTTGGCGATCGCCGTGTAATTCTCGTGTTCCAGGGCCACCCGGTTGGGGCCGTTACTGCGGTACCCGAGCGGCGGATAGCGGCTGGCGCCGACAAATCTTGCCGCTTCTTCCGCCGTGTTCACCATGGGGCAGATTACGCCGCCCGTGCCGGCATCAAGGACGTTCATGATGGCTGCCGGCTGGTTCCAGGGCACGCGCACCAGGGGAACGCTCGAGGTCGCCGCCGTCGCCTGTATCATGGCGTAGGCCGTTGCCTGATCGATCGGGCCGTGCTGCATGTCGATCGTCAACGAATCCCAACCCTGATGGGCCAGGATTTCGGCGGCGTAGGCGCTGGGAATACTCATCCAGCAGTTTGCCGCGGCGCCGCCGTTGCGCCAAATCGTACGAAGCGGATTTTCCGTCATTCCATCATCTTTCGTCTACAAACCGCCCTTGAGAGCGTCGGTGGCCCGGCGCTGTGCCTTGGTTGGCCGGCCCGTTCCCTGATCCCTTT
>CAYOOG010000035.1:4911-19582 GCA_964405515.1 uncultured Alphaproteobacteria bacterium
CCTCGTACAGGGTTTGGGCTTCCGTTGCCGGTCCCCGGCGGCTTCCCGGGTTGAGGACGCGTACAGTACGGATTTCCCGGCCCTGAGGAAAGGTCAGGATATCATCCGCCTTTACCCCATAACTGGGCTTGTCGACAAGCCGTCCGTTGACCCGCACCTTCCTGTTCCGGCAAGCACTTGTGGCCAGCGAACGGCTCTTGAAGAATCGGGCGTACCAAAGCCATTTATCCAGGCGCTGCGGCTCGGCTTTCGGCTGGGGGTTGGGGGTGTTCAAGTCCCCGGCTTCCGCTTCTTGGATTTGAGCGCCGCCAAGGCGGCGAAGGGAGAGTCGGAGGTGCTCCTTTTTGCCGGGCGTTTCCGCTTTCGCGCTTTATGTTTCTTGAGTTTGCGTACTTCTGCGTCGCGGGCAGCGATAAATTGCGCTGTGCCGTCACCATCCTTTTGGACTTTGTAGCCCAGACTGCACACGATCCGCTCGAAGAGCTCGCCGCCGCAGCCGACAAGGGACATCATGTCCGGTTCCGCCGCAAACGGGCCTTTTCTTGCTCGTGTCCGCGCCGCCCGGGCGAGCCTGTCATACATGTCCACGCGTACCGCCCAATCGCCGCAGGTATGAAAGCCGGCGATGCGGTAGTAGTCATCCGGCAGGCTTTCGTTTACGGGCAGGGATACACGGCCCGGCTCCGGTGGTGTAGGAAGGATGGCAGCGCGGTTGTAGACGGTCCAAAGAAGCAGGCGGCATCGGGTTGCCTCTGGCCGAAGTAAGGCTGGCAGGTAAGCCGTATGCTCGCCAAGTCTCACGCCAAGACGGCGAAGATTGGCGCGCTCGCTCCGAGATAGAGCCTTTGGTGGGGCCGCCAATTGCTCACGCGGCAGTACGCCGAAAGCCTCCACCAGATGATAGGCCAGCCCCCGGGCCGCAGGGCCCAAGGAATCACCCCCCTCGATGGATGCTCCGGGCTTGCTGGCCGCATTGAGAGTAATGAGGGGGGATAGCAGATCCTCAATATAGTCACTAAGCCAGCGCTTCGCCCGGACCTCCACGGCGTGGCGGGCCGCCCCTTCGAGAACGGATTCCGTCAGCAAGGCAATGCCCGGTGAAAGCGGCCCGGGACCGCTAATCAGGCGGGCCAGGGGCTCTTCGTCCCACAGCACGAACCCGGACCAGACGCCGGTTCCCAGGCCGAAGGCTTCGTCTTTTTCTTGTGCGAACTTGGCGGCCCGGCGGTTGATTTCGCCACTAAGAGCTTGCCTGGCGGCGGCGTGGAGCGCCTTGTTGGCCTCGGTACCGTCGGTATCGTCCGGCAGGAAGTGAAAGCCCTTGAGGTTTCCGACAAAATGGCCTTCCACTTTGACTTCGCCGCTGGAGCTGACCGAGGCCAGCAGCTCCTCGTCTTGCCCGAGCCGCTTCACCAGGTGCGTCGTGCGGCGGTCGATGAAGCGCTGCATCAGTCCGGCATGAAGAGCGTCCGACAAGCGGTCTTCCAGGTCCCGGATTGTTTCCTGCCAGTGGTCCGCGTCCACCAGCCATCCCGCCTGGTTGGCTACGTAGTTCCAGGTACGGACATGGGCGATGCGATTGGCAAGGGTATCGATGCCGCCGTCGGTGCGGTCAAGGCGGCTGACGTGCCCCGCCAGCCAATCGCTCGAAAGCTTGCCGTCGCCCTCGGCCAAGCGCTGGAAAATATCGCCCACCAAACGCACGTGAACGTCGGCCATGGTCTTGCGGAAGTCCGGAATCTGACAGGCTTGCCACAACAGGCGCAGCGCCGCACCGGACTTGCCCAAGCTGGCGATCTCCGGGTCGGCGGCCAGAATCTTCAGGGTATACGAGTCCATGGCCTCGCGGGCGCGCCGAAAGAACTTGTTGGGCGGCGCTGCCTGCAGGCTGGCCATCAGAGCGGTGATGCCGGAAAAGTCGAGATCACTGTTGCGCCACTGCAGGGTGTGAATTGTCGCGAACTTGTGATTCTCCAGCCTCACAACAACTTCCGGGTCAAGCAGCCCGGCCTTTGCCGTCGTGCCGAATGTGCCGTCATTCATATGCCGTCCGGCGCGCCCGGCAATCTGGCCCAATTCCGCCGGGGACAAGGCCCGTATCCGGGCGCCGTCGAATTTCTTGAGCCCACCAAAGGCCACATGATCCACATCCATGTTGAGGCCCATGCCAATGGCGTCGGTGGCGACGATAAAGTCGACATCTCCAGATTGATAAAGCTCGACCTGGGCGTTGCGGGTGCGTGGGCTCAATGCACCCATGACGACGGCGGCACCACCACGCTGTCGGCGGATGAGCTCGGCCGTGCCGTAAACTTCCGCGGCCGAAAAGGCGACCACGGCGCTGCGTCTGGGCAGGCGACTAAGTTTCTTCTCACCGCGGTACTCAAGTGTGGAAAACCTCGGGCGGCTCAAATACTCGGCCTCGGGCACCAGGCGGCGGATGATTGGCCGCATGGTATCCGCGCCCAAGAGCATGGTCTCCTCGGTTCCACGGGCGTGGAGCAAGCGGTCGGTAAAGACATGGCCGCGTTCCGGATCGGCAGCCAACTGTACCTCGTCGACGGCGACGAAAGCGGTCTCCACGCCGAGCGGCATTGATTCTGTAGTACAGACGAAATAGGCGGGGTGGGGCGGGATGATTTTTTCCTCACCCGTGATCAGGGCGACCGTCCGCTCACCCTTGATGGCGACCACCTTGTCGTAAATCTCCCGCGCCAACAGACGCAAGGGAAGCCCGATAATGCCGCTTCTGTGGCCGAGCATCCGTTCGACCGCCAGATGGGTCTTGCCGGTGTTTGTCGGGCCCAAGACAGCGGTGACACGGCCATGGGGGCCAGTGTTTCTGGGGCAAATGCGGTCGCGCTTGATCACCTGTGATATTCCTAATGCAGTCGCACGGGCTCTGCGCAGAATCGGCAATTCCCCGGCCCTTGGCAAGTCCTTGGCGGAGCCGCTCAATTCTCACGATAATTTGACATTTTCCGGGGTTTTGATACTTGTGAGCGGTTCCGTTTACCGCACTGCACAATAGGGCAACGCTAGGCGCGTAGGGCAGTAAATCGAGCGATGTCCGATCAGATGGAATCAAATCAATGGGCTCAAAATCCTTCGAAAAATGGCGCGAATTGGCGGCCAAGGAACTCAAGGGCCGCGAGGTCGAAGATCTCAACTGGCAGACGCCCGAGGGCATCGAGGTCAAGCCTCTCTACACGGCGGAAGACCTTGAGGAAATGGAACTGGCAGGGGACCTGCCGGGAGTAGCACCTTTCGCACGAGGCGTGCGCGCCAGCATGTACGCCAACCGGCCTTGGACGCTCAGGCAGTACGCCGGTTTCTCCACGGCTGAGGAATCAAACGCCTTCTACCGGCGCAATCTGGCGGCCGGGCAAAAGGGCTTATCCGTGGCTTTCGATCTTGCCACCCATCGCGGCTACGATTCCGACCATGAGCGCGTCAAGGGCGATGTCGGCAACGCCGGCGTGGCAATCGATTCCGTCGAGGACATGAAGATTCTCTTCGATCAGATTCCCCTCGACGAGATGAGCGTATCCATGACCATGAATGGCGCCGTGCTGCCGAACCTCGCCAATTATATCGTGGCGGCCGAGGAGCAGGGCGTGAAACCGGAACAACTCACGGGCACGATCCAGAACGACATCCTCAAGGAGTTCATGGTCCGCAACACTTACATTTACCCGCCGGTCCCATCCATGCGCATCGTTGCCGACATTATCGAGTACACCTCGGCCAACATGCCTCGCTACAATTCCATATCCATTTCCGGCTACCACATGCAGGAGGCCGGCGCGACGCAGGTGCAGGAGCTGGCTTACACGCTTGCCGACGGATTGGAATACGTACGCGCGGCTTTGGACCGTGGCCTGGACGTGGACAAATTCGCACCACGGCTTTCTTTCTTCTTTGCCATCGGCATGAACTTCTTCATGGAAGTCGCCAAGTTGCGTGCCGCCCGCGTGCTTTGGGCGCGCATCATGGAGCAGTTCGAGCCAAAGGACCCGCGCTCGCTGATGTTGCGCACCCACTGCCAAACATCGGGCGTGAGCCTGACAGAGCAGGATCCCTACAACAATGTCGTGCGCACGGCATTCGAGGCGATGGCTGCGGTGCTTGGAGGCACGCAAAGCCTGCACACCAATTCCTTCGACGAAGCGATTGCCCTGCCCAGCGAAGCCTCCGCCCGCATTGCCCGAAACACACAATTGATTTTGGCCGAGGAAACCGGTGTCACTAACGTGGTCGATCCCCTGGGTGGATCTTATTATGTGGAATCACTGACGCAATCCCTGGTCGATGAGGCCACGAAGTTGATCGACGAAGTCGAGGAGATGGGCGGCATGACCAAGGCCGTTGAAGCCGGGCTGCCAAAAGCGCGGATCGAGGAATCCGCCGCGCGCCGCCAGGCTCGTGTCGACCGGGCCGAGGAAGTCATCGTCGGTGTCAACAAGTACCAGCTTGAAGAGGAAGAGCACGTCAACTTCCGCGAAATCGATAATGCCGCCGTGAGAGACGCCCAAATCGCCAGGCTTCACAAAGTCAAGGCGGAGAGGGATGGGGCGGCGGTGGAAGCGGCACTGGAGGCTCTACGCCAAGGCGCTGCCGGGGATGCCAATTTGCTGGAATTGAGTATTAACGCGGCCCGGGTGCGGGCCACCGCCGGTGAGATATCCGCCGCGCTTGAAGACGTCTTTACCCGCCATCAGGCGGAGGCCCACGCCGTCGAGGGCATTTACGGCGCCGCTTTCGACAAGGATGAGGTATTCGAGGAAATTCAAAGCGAGATAGGCAGATTTGCCGAGCGAGAGGGGCGGCGGCCGCGCGTCATGATTGCCAAGATGGGCCAGGACGGACACGATCGCGGTGGCAAGATCATTGCCAGCGCTTTTGGCGATATTGGCTTTGAGGTGGAGGTCGGACCACTGTTTCAGACGCCAGAGGAAGCTGCCCAAACGGCGCAGGAAAGCGGCGTCAATGTGGTCGGCGTATCCAGCATGGCGGCGGGTCACAAGACTCTGGTGCCTGAACTCATTGACGCACTCAAGGCCCAGGGATCGCGGGATATTCTGGTCGTTTGCGGCGGTATCATCCCGCCCCAGGATTATCAGTTCCTTTATGACGCCGGTGTTGCGGCCATTTTCGGGCCAGGCACCAAGGTGACGGCGGCTGCGGCGGAGATCATGAGGCTGGTCCGAAGCGGCAGAAACGAGCCTTGACGCCGGGCCGTCCGCTGCCGTATATCTCCCGCCCTGTCGGGCTTGGGATCAAGGTCGACACAAGGAAGGACATCACATGGCTAGGCGCTGTGAACTCACCGGAAAAGGGGCGGCCACGGGTAATAACGTGAGCCACGCCAAAAACAGAACGCGCCGGCGTTTTCTGCCTAATTTGACGCGCGCTTCCCTCTTGAGCGATGCCCTTGGCGAAACCGTGAGGCTGCGTATCTGCACTCAGGCCCTGCGTACCGTGGAGCATCGCGGGGGTCTTGACGCTTTTCTTATAAAGGCCAAGGACGCCGAGTTGTCCTTAAAGGCGCAACGGGTCAAGCGCCGCGTGATAAAGAAAATAGAAGCCGCCGCAGCCGCAGGCTGACTTTTTCGACAGATTCTTGAGCCACCATGGCCGGGCGGTACTCCGCACCGGCCTTGTTTTTTGCCGCGACCTCCTTACTCTCTCTATATCTTGAGTTAGGGAGGCTGGACATGACCACGGATCGCCGCGAATTCCTTCAACTGGCCGCCCTTGGCGGCTCGCTCGGCCTTGGCCTCATGAGCGGCGCTTTTGCCGCCGAACCGACGGGGCAGAAAGCCGCGACGGCGCTTAGGATCCTTATTCTCGGTGGCACCGGTTTCATTGGACCGCACATGGTGCGTCACGCCCTGGCGCGTGGCCATAAAATAACCCTGTTCAATCGGGGTAAGACCGATCCGGGCCTGTTCCCGGAGGTTGAGAACCTGAAGGGCGACCGTGACGGCGGGCTCGATTCCTTGAAGGGCCGCACCTGGGACGTGGTGATAGACAATTCCGGTTACCTGCCGCGCCTGGTGCGAGATTCCGCCGAGCTGCTAAAGGATGCCGTGGGGCGCTACATATTCACTTCTACCGTCTCGGTCTATCCCATCGACGGCACCAGAGGGTCTTTTGATGAATACGGCCCCGTCCAAATACCCGAGGAGCCTGAGTCCGAGGAAATCCGCAAGTATTACGGCCAGTTGAAGGTGCTTTGCGAGCAAGCAGTGGAGGAGGCTTACCCGGGCCGCAATTCCATCCTACGGCCCACGGTCATCGTCGGCCCCGGTGACCCCACCGACCGTTTTACCTATTGGCCGGCGCGGATAGACAAGGGCGGCGAGGTTTTGGCTCCGGGCGATCCCCGTTCGCCCATTCAATATATCGATGTGATTGATCTGGCCGAATTCTTTATCCACATGGCTGAAACCGGCGAGAACGGCATCTACAACGTGGTCGGGCCCGAAGGCCGGCTGTCGACAGCGGAATTCCTTTATGGCATTCGCGCCGTCTCCAATACGCCCGTGCGCTTTACCTGGGTTGATAAGGAATTCCTTGATGCCGAGGATATTCAGCCCTGGCGCGACGTACCTATCTGGAGCCCGCTGCCCACACCCATGGCGCCGCCCATGTTTCTCAACGCACGCGCCATCGCCAAGGGCCTCAAATTCCGGCCGTTGGCACAAACAACGCACGCGACGATCAGATGGTTCAAGACCTTGCCGGCGGAACGCCAGGCCAATCTCAAGGCCGGCATGTCCATGGAGAGGGAGGCGGAAGTTCTCGCCGCCTGGCACGCGCGGGAAAAGTAGAGCTCTAGCCGCTTGCCAGTTTCTGGCCGCGGCGCCGGCCACGCTCTTGCGGCTGCTCGCCCGGTTCCTCGAACAGTTCCGCCAGATTATCGACAATGGCGCCGCCCAATTGATCGGCGTCGACGATGGTTACGGCGCGGGAATAATAGCGGGTCACATCGTGGCCGATGCCAATGGCGATCAGCTCCACCGGCGAGCGTGTTTCCACCCAATCGATAACTTGGCGCAGATGCCGCTCCAGGTAATTGCCGGAATTGACGGAAAGCGTGCTGTCGTCCACCGGAGCGCCATCGGAAATCACCATCAGAATGCGTCTCTGTTCGGGCCGCCCGACGATGCGGTTGTGGGCCCAGGACAGGGCTTCGCCGTCGATGTTCTCCTTCAGCAGGCCTTCTTTCATCATCAGGCCAAGGCTCCGGCGGGCGCGCCGCCAGGGGGCGTCAGCCGCCTTGTATATGATGTGGCGCAAGTCATTGAGCCGCCCGGGGTGCGGCGGCTTGCCGCTTGAGGACCAGGCCTCGCGCGCTTGACCGCCTTTCCAGGCGCGGGTTGTAAAGCCAAGGATTTCCACCTTGACGTTACTGCGTTCCAAGGTTCGCGCCAAAATATCGGCGCACATGGCGGCGATAGTGATGGGCCGCCCGCGCATGGAGCCGGAATTATCCAACAGCAGAGAGACCACGGTGTCACGGAATTCCACTTCCGTTTCCTGCTTATAGGAAAGCGGCTGGAAGGGATCGATGATGACCCGGGGCAGACGCGCCGCGTCCAAGATGCCTTCCTCCATGTCGAAATTCCAGGACCTGTTCTGCTTTGCCAGCAGCCGTCGTTGCAGACGGTTGGCAAGCCTGGAAATAACGCTTTGCAGAGGCTGAAGTTGCTGATCCAAATAGGCCCGAAGCCGGGTCAGTTCCTCGGCCTCGCACAAATCCTCCGCGTTGACTTCTTCGTCGAAACGGTTGGTGTAAATGCGGTACTGATTGGCATCCGGCCCGCCTTGTTCACCTGGGCGGTACGGTTGGGTACCTTCGGCATCGTCGCATGCCTCATCGCTTAAGGTCTGGTCGTCACCCATTTCGCCGCTGGCGTCGGTGGCGTCGCTTTCCGCACCCTCGCTGATTTCGCCTTCCTCAATAGCGCTGCCGTCGTCGCTCATGTCGTCGCCCGCTTCGCCGCCCGCGTCGCCGGGGTCTGCCTGCTGGTCGGTGTCCTCAGCCCCGTCCTCGCCGCCTTCTTCGCCAAGTTCGTCGCCAAGGTCCAAATCGGCGATCAACTGCCTCGTGACCAAGCCGAAATCCTCCTGATTGCCGATCATCGACGACAGGGCGCTCAAATCACGACCGGCTTTTTCCTCAACCCAGGGGCGCCACAAATCAACCAGCTTTTGCGCGCCTGGAGGCGGCGCCTCGCCGGTCAGCCGTTCACGAACCAGGAGACCCACGGCTTCAGCCAGGGGGGCTTCCTCGCGGCTTGTCACCTGGTCGAAGCCCTGGGCCCTGCAGTGTTCGTCAATCAGTGTAGTGATGTTTTCCGCCATGCCCGTCATGCGGCGTGAACCGATGGATTGAACGCGGGCCAGTTCCGCGGCTTCGAAAATTGCGCGGGCGTTGGAGCCCTTGGGCACGAGTCTGCCGTGGATGCCGTTATTGTGGTGCTTGAGTTTGAGCGCGAAGGAATCCGCCAGCCCCCGAGTGACGCCAATCTCGTCGAGGCTCAACTCCCTGGAGAGCTGCGGCAGGCGTGCTACCGTGCCTTGCAGCCCGGGGGGCTCGGCGCCGAAGGAGACGGTCAGCTCATCGTTTTCGGCAATCGAGCGCATGGCGAGCGCCAAGGCGCGCTTGAAATGTTCGCTCGGGCTTTCCGGTTTGTCCATGTCGTCCCGCGTGTCAGGTTACGACAATATTGGCCACGGATTCCTTGAGTTCTTCACCGAAACAACGTTGGTAATACTCGGCCACGCAAGGGCGTTCCAACTCGTCGCATTTGTTGACGAAGGTCGCTCTGAAGGCGAAGGCCACATCGCCGAAAATTTCTGCGTTCTGCGCCCAGGTCATGACTGTACGCGGCGACATGACGGTGGAAATGTCGCCGTTGACGAAACCGGCGCGGGTCAGCGCGGCCACGGAAACCATGGCGCCCACGGTCTTGCGGCCGGCTTCGGAATCAAAGCTGGGCGCCTTTGCAATGACGATTTCCACTTCGTCGTCATGCTCCAGGTAGTTGAGCGTTGTGACGATATTCCAGCGGTCCATCTGGCCCTGGTTGATTTGCTGAGTGCCGTGGTAGAGCCCCGTTGTGTCGCCAAGCCCCACGGTATTCGTTGTCGAAAACAGGCGGAACGAAGGATGCGGCCGAATAACCGCATTCTGATCCAGAAGCGTCAATTTGCCTTCGACCTCAAGCACCCGCTGAATAACAAACATCACGTCCGGACGCCCGGCGTCATATTCGTCAAAACAAAGCGCGGTTGGCGTCTGCAGGGCCCAGGGCAGGATCCCCTCGCGAAATTCCGTTACCTGCTGGCCTTCCTTGATAACGATGGCGTCCTTGCCCACCAGATCAATGCGGCTGATGTGGCTGTCCAGGTTCACGCGAACGCAGGGCCAATTGAGTCGCGCCGCCACCTGTTCAATATGCGTCGACTTGCCGGTGCCGTGGTAGCCCTGGATCATGACGCGGCGATTGAAGGCAAATCCGGCCAAGATGGCGAGCGTCGTGTCATGATCGAAGCGGTAGGCCGTGTCGATGTCGGGGACGTGGTCCTCCGTTTCGGAAAATGCGGGCACTTCAAGGTCGCTGTCGATGCCAAAGGTCTGGCGGACGGAAATCTTTATGTCCGGTATGCCGTCATTCGGAAAGGCTGATTCTGTTGTCGTCATGTTACGAAACGTCCCGTTCGTGATCCTGGGTTTCTAGATAACCACCGAGCTTCAAGGCGCTGTAGGCCTGATTGATTCGCTTCAAGCGGTCTTCAGACGCCGTGTTACCACCTGTGGCGTCCGGATGGAACCTTTTTGCCAGGGCCCTGTAGCGCTGCTTAACCTCACTGGGTGTGGCGGATTCCGTCACGCCCAGGGTCGCCAGGGCATCCAGTATACCGGCCGGTAAGGGTCTCTTCCGGTCGCGCGGGTCGGGCCGCCGGCTACCGTTTCCGGAAAACAGCCCGAAGAAGTCCTTCTCACTTCCGCCCAGCCAATGCCGGCCTCGGTTCATACCCATTTTCCAGGTCGGCCGCTCGCCGGTTACGCTTTCCTGTCTGGCGGCATCGATCTGCTCGCCGCTCATGCCGGAGAAATAATCCCAGCGGGCGTTATATTCCCGGGCGTGCTCGCGGCAGAACCAATAGTAGTCATCGAGGCGGTCGCGCGCCTTCGGTGCGCGAAAGAGACCCACCGCCTCACAATCGGGCCCGTCGCAAACGCGGTTGGTGCCTGCGTCGCCACCGCCGACTTGTTCTTTGCCTCTTAACATGCCCAATTATGGGCTTTGAGCCGTTGCCTGGCAACCTCGCCAACCGGCACTTTCTTGACAATGAGCTGCCTTGCGGCGCACCTTGCACTCGATTCAAAGGAGCTCAAATGACCGTCGCCGCCATCATCAAGGAACGCTTGGAATCTGCATTTAGCCCCGCGCATTTGGAAGTTGTGGACAACTCCCACAAGCACGTGGGGCACGCCGGTGCCCGCCCCGAGGGCGAAAGCCACTTTCACGTTACCATTGTTTCAACATCCTTTGAGGGCATGTCCCGCCTGGAGCGGCAGCGGGCAATTTACGCGCAGTTGAATGACTTGCTTGAGGCCCGTATCCATGCCCTGGCGCTGACGGCGTCGACGCCGACGGAGACGGCGAGAAAGCGTTGAGCGGCGATTCCCCACAGCAACGAAATGTTCGCCTGAATGGGCGGCGCACTAGCATCCGGTTGGAGACCTATATGTGGCAAGCGCTGGACGAAATCTGCAGCCGGGAAGGCGTGGAATTCGAGCACCTATGCGGGCGGCTTGAGCGTACTCTTGAGGGCGGTAGCCTGGCGGCGGCGCTTCGGGTTTATGCGCTGAATTTCTACCGCCGGGTAAAACTCTAATCCTCAAGCAGCTTCTTCGTCTTCTCCTTGATGGCGCCACCCGCTGAGAGCAAGGCGTCCTGGGCCTTGGCCTCGGCCCCTTCGTAAACTTCCTTGGTCTTGCCAGTAGCGTCCCTCAGAACCTCGACAGTTTTCTCTTTGGCAACGCCCAGCGTTTCAACCGTCTCTTCCTTGGCAGTCTCAAGCGCATCGGAAGCCGCCTCGGCGGCATCCTTGGTGAAATCGCCCGCCGTGGATTTCGCGCGGTCGAGCATGCCCGAGCTCTCGGAAGGTTCCGACTCTGTTGTCTGTTGCGCCTGCTGATCATCGCTGCAGGCTGAAAGCACCGCCAATGCCAGGATCGCCGCGCCCGCCGTCTTGAAAAAATTGAATGTCAATAATGTGCCATGCATCTTGATGTCCTCCGCAACGCGGGCCCGACCGTTTCTCTCTCCTTGCACTACATTTTTCCGGCGCTCACGCCTTGCTTGACCGGTGGCTACGGCGTCGGCGGCCTGATCTTGAGCAGCGTCACCTGGGTGCGTTTTCGCCGGATAACAGTGAACAGTATGCCATGAATATCGAATTCCTTGCCTGTTTCCGGAATTTCTTGAGCAATTTCAATGATTAAGCCGGCAATCGTTGCGGCTTCCTCGTCTGGAAGGTCCCATTCAAAGTGGCGGTTCAAGTCGCGAATAGTGGTCCGCCCATCCACAAGGTAAGTGCCGTCCGGTTGGGGCCGAATGCCGTCCACGTAGATATCATGCTCGTCCGCGATATCGCCGACAATTTCCTCCAGTATGTCCTCCAGCGTCACCAGTCCCATGATGGCGCCGTACTCGTCGACAACCAGGGCGATATGGGCGCGGCGGCGGCGGAAGGCGCCAAGCTGTTCGATCAGAGTCGTGGTCTCCGGCACGAACCAAGGCTCGACGGCGATGGCCGCGAAATCAAGTCCTTCGATCCGGCCATCCCGCGCGCTCAAGGCGCTGAGAACGTCCTTGGCATGCAGCACGCCGATAACGTTTTCCGGCTCACCGCGCCACACGGGCAAGCGCGTATAGGGCGAATCCAAAACCTGCCGACCAATGACTTCGGGTTTGTCGTTGGCATTGATCATCGCCATATTCTTGCGGTGAACCATGATTTCGGCGACGTCCACTTCGCCCAGATCAAGAATGCTGTCGAGCATGTCCCGCTCTTGTTTGACCATGCCGCCTTCGCGCGCGTGCAGGTCAATGGCGTGGCGCAATTCGTCCATGGCTGTAAACAGGGGCTGCTCCTGGTCGACGCGGACTCCGAACAGGCTAAGTGTTAAGCGCACAACCCACTGGACGGCGCCCACGATCGGCGACAGGGCCAAGACCAGGCCGTTGATAAAACCTCCTACGCGAAGTGCCGAGCGGGTTGGATTGGAAATCGCATAGGTCTTCGGAAGGACTTCGGCGAAAACCAGGATCACCGCCGTCATGACCACGGTTGCATAGGCCACGCCGGCATCGCCAAAGAAACGGATAAATACACTGGTGGCCAAGGCCGCGGCCAGAATGTTGACAAGATTATTTCCCAGCAGAATAGCTCCGAGGAGACGCTCTTTGTCTTCGCCAAGGGCATTCACCAGCTTGGCGCGCCGGTTGCCCTTGCGCGCCAAGTGATGCAAACGAGGGCGCGAGGCCGCGGTAAGAGCGGTTTCCGATCCGGAAAAAATTCCGGACAAGATAACCAAAATTACGATCGCCAAAACGGCGAGAACGATGTCAGTCTCCATGTCTAGAGTGACTCTACCTCATCTCCTGCAACTTGTTTTTACTCCTTAATCGATATCACGCGGCCAGAGAGTTCTTAATGACGGTGGATATTTCTTCGACATCAACGTCGCGGCTCAAAAAAGCGTCGCCAATGCCACGTGCTAACACGAGGCTAGGCTTTCCGCCGGCGACTTTCTTGTCCTGATTGATAGCGGCGATGATCTTGTCCACAATATCTGCCCTGCCGCCGCCAATTCCCATTGCACTCACCGGCAATCCTAATTTTGACAGATGCCCGCGTACGCGCGTAGCGTCCGGTGCCGGGCAAAGGCCCAAGCGCACTGAAAGGTCAAAGGCCATGACCGTGCCGATGGATACCGCCTCACCGTGCAGGAGTTCACCATATCCGGCCACTCTTTCAAGGGCGTGGGCGAAAGTGTGCCCCAGGTTCAACAGCGCCCTGGCACCCGCTTCTTTTTCATCCAGGGCCACTATTCGCGCCTTGGCCAGGCAACTTTCCTCAACCGCGTGCGCGCGCACCGCAATGTCGCCTGCAAAAAGTCTGTCCGCGTTTTCTTCAAGCCAGGCGAAGAATTCTGCACCGCCGATCAGGCCGCATTTTGCGACCTCCGCGTAGCCGGCGCGAAGCTGGCGATCATCCAGGGTTTGCAACAGGCTGATATCGGCCAGGACCAGACGTGGCTGGTGAAAGGCACCGACCAGATTCTTGCCCTGACGTGTGTTGATTCCGGTCTTGCCACCAACCGAACTGTCCACCTGGGCCAGAAGGGTTGTTGGAATCTGAACGAAGGATATACCACGCCGCAGAACAGCGGCGGCGAATCCTGCGACATCGCCGACAACACCGCCGCCGAAGGCCAGAATCGTGTCGCCTCGCTCAACCTTGGCCTCCAGCAAAGCGTCGATCAATTTTTCCAGTTGCTCCCAGGATTTGGCTTCTTCGCCCTGGGGTAGGATGGTCTTGTCAAATTCGATTCCGGCGCTTTCGAGAGCGCGGGCAAGGGTCTGTCCATGTAACGTGTCGACCTTCTCATCGGTCACGATCATGGTACGGGGGCGCTCAAGCAGGTCCGACAAATAACGACCGGATTGTTCCAGAAGTTTTTCGCCGATGATAATGTCGTAACCGCGTTCGCCAAGGTCCACGGGAATTGTGCGAAAGTTGTTGTTCATGGCGTTGCCGCGCCCGACGTCCGCTCCTTGGAATGCTGATCGAGTTCTTTCATGATCTCCTCGACCACAAGGTCATGGCTGCCCCTTCCGCTGTCAACCACGATATCCGCTTTCCCGTACACCGGATAACGCTCGGCAATCAGTTTTTCCATGATCTCTCTTGGGTTTCCGGTCTTGAGCAAAGGACGGGTGTCTCGTTTCGCCACGCGCCGCAGGAGAACCTCAAGGTCGGCCCGAAGCCACACGGATACGCCCTTGGCCTGTATATTCTCTCGTATCGTCTCGTCCACGAAGGCGCCGCCACCGGTTGCCAGTACGCGCGGAGGGTCGTTCAGCAGGCGGCCGATCACACGGCGCTCCCCATCGCGGAAGCCCTGCTCGCCGAATTCATCGAAAATCTCCTGGATAGACCGTCCGGCGGCGGCTTCTATTTCGGAATCCGCGTCCGAGAAGGGCAACCCCAGGCGTGTGGCCAAACGGTGGCCGATGGAACTCTTCCCCGTACCCATGAGCCCAACCAGCACAACGGTCAGTTGGGGCACTTCGCGTCTGGTTCCGCCGCCTGGAGACAGCCGATCGCCACCCACAGTATCATCCATGGTAGGGCCGCCGTTGAAACCGGCTGTTAGAGCCGGTAAGGTATCCATCGTCAAACATTTGAAAAGTTTATCACATTCGCGCGGTTGCTGTCCGGCCGGGCCATTTCAGCCCCTCGTGGCCTGAAAGACTCTAGGATCATGACATGTCAAAGAGTTCTCTTATCGTTGCCACGGTCATTATCGGCGCCATAGTCGCCGGCGCCAACGTCCACGATACGAAACTGCTTTCGGCGA
>CAYOOG010000036.1:0-19538 GCA_964405515.1 uncultured Alphaproteobacteria bacterium
GAAATCAACAAAAATCGGCGACGACCAGGCACGCTCCTCTGCCTCGGCCCGGCAGTCATCGGCAGCGTCGGCACCGCAGATTTTCGCGGCAACGCAAATCCCTTCTTCGTCGTAGGTGCAACCTTCGGGCTCCGCATTTATTTTCATGGTCGGCTCCTGAATGGCGCGAACATAATAAACAGCGTTGCGACCCGCATCGGCAAAATCAGGATCGTCAAATTCGATTGTGCAGCCCTGCTCGTCCGCCACGCACGGGAAAGTCTTCCATGTTGTCTCGATCAGCGATCCCAAATTTTCGTCTGGTTCGTTTTGCGGGTGGATGCGTATGACCTCGATACTTGTAATAAGCTGGCGCTCGTCCGAGGGATTGTAACATTCGCCCTTGCACAAGGCGTCCAGCCGCGCCGGCGTGAGCGCATTAAGGAAAGTCTCCGGACAGCCAGGCTTCTGCTTGAAGGCGCCTACCGCGTGTGCGCGGAACCTGGGCGTTGAATTCATCCTGACTTCCGAGCCCATGGCCTGTTCACCCGCAGGGCCATTTAGAAGATCAAACCACAACAGTATCTTCGGCCCGCTGGTGGCGTAGACCTCTCTTGCCTTCAGGGCTTGCCAAATATCCTCCCGTCCACGACCGGCACTGTGTGCGCCGACAAGGCCCGACGACATCATGAATGCCGCAAAGCGCTCAAACTGCAAAGGCGGTGGATTTTTGATTTCCGAAATGGGAATGGAACGCGGCAGCGGTTCTCTGGTATCACCGCCGAAGGAACCCATCTCAATTCTCGAGGCGGCGCCGGAATCGGTCTGGATGGTTCGGTCAATTTCCTTATACCCGGCGCCGGGCCGCCCGCGATGGGTATCACTGGAGCCGATGAAGCCGAAACGGGGCCGCAATGGTATCTCGCCATCAAAATTGGCGGACGCCATGGCCGCCTGGACCGATGTGCCGGGCCGGTAGTTGAGCGCCGGTACGAAGCAGTCCCGGCATTGGCCGGAATCCAGCCAATCCGCGCCTTTGGTACCGGGCACGGTGGCAAAGCCGGGTTCGCCAGCGTCGACGTAATTCTGACGCGCCTCCGCAGCACGCTCAGCGCATTCCTCTTCGCCGAGTCCCGCGGCATGGCAACGTTCCTGAATAATTTCACCTGCGCGCCAACAGGCGGGAAGGTAAATGTCGCTGGGCTCCGGGCAGACGGCCTTGCCATTGTCGTCGATTTCAATGGAGCGCCAGTTTCGGTATTCCTCGGAATCGCCGTGGCCGGAGAAAACCTCTATCAGTGTCTGGCGGTTGGGGTCGTGATTGCCGTTGGCCAACTGATTGTACCAGGTGGCAAGCGACGGCGCCGTCCACCCCCAGGCGTTGCCGTGGGGAATGACAATCGATTTATATCCCCAATCGTCCAGTTTATCGAATAGTACGGCGGGCGTTGTGGCCAATTCCCGGTAATTGGCCGGCAGGTCACGCACCGGAACGCCTTCGGCGCAGACGGGTGTTTCCGCTGCTTCGTCCATCAGGGCCGCGAAATTGAAATAGCGCTGGCGCTCTGGAAATTGCATCAGCGGCAAGCTCACGGTAAATGACAGGGGCATTTTGGGCATCCAATCCAGTCGCGACAGAATCGGCCGCGCCGGCACTTCGTCCTCCGCCGTATCGAGCAGAATGATGTTCTTGTGTCCCCAGTGGGTTTCGGGATCATAGGACTTGTTGGTCCACTCCCAGCCGAGGAAAGAAACCAGGTCGGGATTGTCGCTGTCGCCCGCGACGGCGTTGCACTGGCGGATGGACTCCTTGGTCTCCATCCAGGTGCGGGGCGACGCCTTGTCGGCATGATCGTTGATGGACCAGAAGTCGAGCGCCGAGCAGTAGCGCGCAAAATCACAGGCATCCGCCGGCGGGTGTGCACCTTCGCTCGCCATCATGGGCAGGCTTTGGATAAAGGCATCGGCTGAAAAGGTTGTATGCACATGCAAATCGCCGAATAGAATTTGCTTTGGCGCTGTCACGCCCCGCGCCGCCGCCGACTGTTTCCGCGTATCATCGCGGGCAGCGATCGCTTCCGCGGGCACCATATCGCCGGTTATCTCCCCACGGCCTTCCAATTCGCCGTAAAGCCCGAAAGCAATGCCGGCAACGTAAAGCCCAACCGCAAGCACGGCGCCCAAGACGACAACCAAAGTCCATTTGAAGAAGCTTGTCATAACCTACCCTCCGGCATAGTCGACGAATATAGGCGAGGACCAGGCCCGCTCTTCAACGGGCGCCAGGCAATCGTCCTGCCTGTCTGTTTGGTAACCACCGAAACAAATGTCCATTTTGATGCAGTTGCCGTCCTCGTCAATCTCGCACCGCAAATTACCGCCATTGACTTTCGGTGTCGGCTCTTGAATGGCCCGTACGTAGTAGACCGTATCGCGGCCCAGGCCCTCATGCTCCCGGTCTTCGAATTCCACGGTGCAGCCGTCCGGATCAGGGGTGCAATGGAAAGTACGCCAGGGCACCTCGATGAGTTCGCCCACCGGCTCGCCGGGCCTGATTTGCGGGCGAATGCGCACAACCTCGATGCGCGTGATCAAATGCCGCTGGTCGCTGGGATTGTAGCACTCACCGAGACAGAGCTTTTCAAGCCGCACCGGCCCCAAGGCGTTGAGCGAGTATTCCGGGCAGCCGGGTTTTTGCTTGAACGATCCGGCGGCGTGCACGCGGAACCGGGGCGCCTCGGCCATGGCCACGTCCGAACCCATGGACACTTCGCCCTCCGGCCCGTTCAACAGATCAAACCACAATAAGAGGCGCGGCCCGCTGGTGGCGTAGGTCTCCTTACGCTCAATGGCTTGCCAGATGTTTTCGCGTTGACGCCCGCTGCTGTGCACGGCGATCAGCCCACCCGTGGTCAGGTATCCGGCGCGGCGTTCCGATTCACCAAACACGGAAAACGGCAGGTTGGCGGGCACTTGCTCTGAACGCGGCAAGGGTTCTTTGCGCGGCAAGCCAAGGGTTCTCTCCGCCTCGGCGTCCCGGGGGCCGGTGGCATCGCTCATGCCGTGGCGGGCAAACTCCTTGTAGCCAACGCCCGGCCGGGCCCGGTGAATGTCACTGGAGCCCATAATGGCGAAACGGAATCTTTTTGGATCCTGCGGGTCGTCGAAATTGCGAACGGCCAGTGCGTACTGCACGGACGAGCGCGGCCTCAAGTTAAAGGCGGGCAGGAAACAATCCCGGCACTGCCCGGCATCCATCCAGTCCTCGGGCACCTGCCCGGGCACGGCGTGGAAACCCCTGTTCCCCGCCGCAACGTAATTGAACCGCGCGGCAACAGACCGTTCCTCGCAATCCTCCGGATCAAGCCCGGCGACATTGCAGCGCTCTCGGATAATCTCCCCGGCCCGCCAGCAACTGGGCGTGTAGCCTTCTGACGGCGCCGGACAATGGGGCTTGCCGTCCTCATCCAGGATCACCTCCCGCCAATTGCGGAATTCCTCGGAATTGCCGTGGCCCGAATAAATCTCGATCATGGTCTGGCGCTTGGGGTCGTGCTGACGGTTCGCCAATTGCTTGTCCCAACTGGCGCCCGGCGGGGCGATCAGGCCCCAGGCGTTGCCGTGGGGAATGACAACGGCCTCCACACCCCATTCGTCCAATTTGTCGAACAGAACTCTCGGCGTCGACGCGCCCTCGACGCAATTCGCGGGCAACTCACGTGTTGGCACACCCGTGGGACAATTGGGAACCTCCACCAGTTCATCCACGAGCTTGAAGAAATCGTAATAAATCTCCCGGTTCGGCCAATCCAGAAGAGTCATTTTGAACTTCCTGTCCGCGGGCGTGAACATTTGCCTGAGCATGTTCCGGTCGGGCATGCGGGCAGAAGTAATGCTACCGATAGGCCGCGTCGGAACACGGTCTTCGGCGGTCTCTTTGAGCACCACGTTCTTGTGCCCGTAGTGTGTCTGCGGCGAAAAACCGGTCTGCGACCATTCCCAGCCTAGGAACGTCACCAGATCGGGATTTTCCGGGTTGCCCGCCACGGCGTTGCACTGACGCACCGTGCGCTTGATTTCCTTCCAGGCACGGGGCGTAAGGGCTTCCGCATGGTCGTTGGTGGACCAAAAGTCCAGGGCCGAACAATACCGCGCGAAGTCGCATGCGTCCGCCGTGGGCAGGACACCGGCGCCGGAATTCAACGGCAAGCTTTGGGTAAAGGCATCGGTCGAATAGGTCGTGTGAACGTGTAAGTCGCCGAAGAGAATCTGTTTATCTTCTTCGGCACCAAGCGCCCGGGCCGCCGTGAGCCGGGTCTCCTCGCGCTGGTCCACAAGGTCGCCCGGCACGGAGATCTTAGTCACCACGCCCGGCCCCAGGTGCTCGCCGAACAGATCGAACCAGATGCCCGCCGCGTAGCCGCCAACGGCCAACACCACAAACAAGACGGCAACCAATGTGTACTTAAGGAAGATCAAAACAAGCCCCCAATCGGATCAGGAATAGGTACGCTCGACAAACCAGAACAGGCCGAGGCCGCACAAAGCCGCCGAGGCTAAATCACCAACCAGAGGCCGCGAGGGCGCCAGCCGGGTATGTGCAACCAAAGCCGCCGCCACGGCCAGCGCCGCCACGAACATGAGCTGGCCGATTTCGACGCCGATGTTAAAACCGAACAGGGCCGCCACCAGGCGATCAGGCGGCAGGCGCGCCTCGATCAAGGCATCGGCGAAGCCAAACCCGTGGATGAGTCCGAAAATGGTCGTGATTCCGATTCTCAGCCTGACGCCACCGCCGATTTCCTCGACCAGCAGGAGATAACAAAGGGAAAACAGCGCGAACCCGCCGATGATCGGCGCGGCGACCTTGCCAAAGCCCAGAAGCGCCGCCACGGCCATGACCGCCATACCAAGTCCCGCCGCAAGGGCCACGGGCCGACCCCGCCCCGTCGCGAGTACAACGTTTTCAGCCGCGACCAGCGCGATGGTCAGGCCAATGGAGGCCTCGATCGCGCGCACGTCGGGCCGCACCAGCCCCAGCACCGCCAAACCCAGGGTAAGGCTGTGACCCAAGGTGAAACCCGTGATCACGAAGGCTACGTCCTTGAAGTTCCGGCAGATCAGCATAACCCCGATAAGAAAAGCCATGTGGTCGAGGCCGCTCAGGATGTGCTTGATGCCGAGCACGATAAAATCGAAGACCGACGAATCCGCCGCCTCTTCCGGTGCCGCGCCCGGCGCCGGCTTCTTCCACGACCGTTGCTGCGCCGTGAACAGGTATTCCGCGCGCACACCGTCAACCGTGCGGACGCGCGCGAAGTTCACGTGTGTGTCCACCAGATCGACAAAGGCCTCGCCACGGATTTCAATGCCCTCGGCGCTTGGGCAATCCCAAATAGCCTCGGCCTTCAGGTAGCCCTGGTTAGCCTGCAGCACGCGCATGCCGCCCCTGAGCGGGCAGACCACGCCGCCAGCCGTGGCGCCCAACTGATCGTACAAATATTCGGCCAGATGAATGCCGAGGTCGGGTTTGACATCACTCTCGACGGGGATGCGCGTGGCCTCCCGTTCCAAAACCGTGAAGGTGGCGCGCACGGTGGCTCCATCGATTTCCCAGCTCGAGAAAGATTCGCTTCGGTTATGGGCCGAGACATTTTCCGCAAGGCCACAGAGCACGATGACCATAGCGAACAAGGCTAGTGGCAGGTATTTGAAGCGCACCCCGATCATCTCTGGTATTCCGGTCTGACCAGAACCTCGCCCCGGGCGCGAAGCCAGTCGAGGTACTCACGCAGGGCATTGTCGCCGGCGCGGCGGCGGAATTCCGCCTCTACCTGAGGCTCAAGTGCCTCAAAGGGCGGTGCCGCCACGGGCTCGCTGTCGACGAGATAGAGAATCTGCAGGGCCCCGGCGGCGCTGATGGGCTCGGTGAAATTGCCGGGCGACATTTCCATGGCCTTCTGCGTCAGGGTCGGTCCCAGATATTCCGCCAGCTTCACCGGCGGCAGCAAGACATCCGGCACCTGAAGCGCCGTCGCATCCGCCAGCTCTTGCTTTATGTCCAAGAACTGTCCGCCCGCGGCCAATTCGGCATGGGCCTCACGCGCCCTCGCCTCTGCGGCTTCTGCGTCCCCGCCCAAAGAAAAGCGCATACGCCAAACCCGCAACCGTCCCGGAATTGTGAAGAAATCCTTGTTTTCCTCGTAGAAGTCGCGCAACTCGCCGCGGCTCGGCTGCAGGGCGGCGGTCTCGTTGACGATCTGGGAAATCATGGTCGAGGCGATGGCCTTGCGCACCTTGGGCGACGATTGCGTCAGGCCGATTTCCAGCCCACGCAAAATGAGCAACTCCTCTTCGATCAATCGATCGAGGGCGTAAAGCTTGTCCCCTTCGGTCAGGGGATTGCGCTTGTCGGTGGCCAGCCGCTCAAGCTGATTCTGGTATTCCTCTTCTGTTATGACGCGGTCCTCGACCCGGGCGGCGATGTCGGTGCCAAGGGAATCCCGGGCGCGCTCGGCCCCGGCAAAGAGGCTGGCCGCCGCGACCGCCACGCCGAGCGCTGCGCCCAGGCCCAAAAACAGCAGCCGCCGCTCAGCAAACCAAACCCGGTAATTCAAAATTTCCGCCAAAATCACACACCCCCTGAGATGCTCGTAAACCAGCCCCGATAGCTCTGCAACGCCGAAAACCATAATCAACTTTGCAACTTTGATCTAACAAAAATGGGTGCTAGATTGCCGTTTGTATGATGATTTTGTAGGTTAAGGGTCGCGGGGAGTCCACCTGAAATGAGAGCCATTTTCAAACGAATTGGGGTGCTTGTATGCGCCCTGGCGGTGTTCGCCGTTTTGTACGTCGGCGGTATCTGGCTGGACCTTTATGGCAAGGATCAGGACCTTGGCACTATCGCGACCACGCCCCTGCCGGCCGATCTGGTGGCATCGCGGGACACGGCCCGCCGGAACGCCTCGCCGAAGGCCAAGTCCCAGCAAGCCAAGCAAATCCTCTTCGGCGACCTGCACGTCCATACGACCTTTTCAAGCGACGCCTTTTTCAAGAGCTTGCCCATGATGCAGGGTGAAGGCGCCCGCCCGCCTTCGGATGCCTGTGACTTCGCACGGTACTGTTCGCCCCTCGATTTCTGGTCCATCAACGACCATGCCGAAAGCGGCACGCCCGACCATTGGCAAGCGACGAAGGAGGCGATCCGCCAATGCAACGCCGTCGCCGGCGATCCAGCCAATCCTGACATGGTGTCGTTTCTTGGTTGGGAATGGACGCAGACCGGGCCTGACCGGGCAACCCACTTCGGCCACAAGAATGTCATGCTTTTGGAAACAGCAGAAAACAAGGTCCCCACCCGGCCCATCGCCGCGCTGGGCGAGCACATGAACAACATCAAGAACCCGGTAATGCTCCAGAACATGAAGTATACGTTGCCGCTCTTGGACCCTTCGTATCGGCAGGACTATTACGACACATTCCATATGATGAACGAGATCGCGCGCATTCCTTTATGCGAAAGCGGCGTTGATGTTCACGACCTGCCCCTTGATTGCACGGAGGTCGCGGTCACACCCAATGACTTGTTCGCAAAGTTGGACCAGTGGGAACTGGATTCAATTGTCATTCCCCACGGCACAACCTGGGGCCTGCTGACACCGCCGGGCGGCAATTGGGACAATCAGCTGCTGAATGGGGATCACGACCCGCAGAAACAGCTTCTTATTGAAATCGCCTCGGGCCACGGAAATTCGGAGGAACACCGCAACTGGCGCGCGGTCAGATTCGACTCCAAGGGCAACCCCTATTGTCCGGAGCCGTCGGACAACTACATGCCCCCCTGCTGGAAAGCTGGTGACATTATATACGGGCGTTGCAGCGCCGCCGGGATCGACGAATCCGAGTGTGAGAGCCGCCGCGCCGAAGCCCGTCAAAATTACGCCAACACCGGCAATCGCGGCCACCTGACGGTGCCCGGAAGCAAGACACAGGATTGGCTGGATTCGGGATTTTGCCAGGACTGCTTCATGCCAGCCTTCAAGACCCGTCCCGGCAGCTCAGCCCAATATGCCCTGGCCACTAGCGGCCCGGACGAGGGCGAAGGGCCCACTCGCCTGCGCTTTGGTTTTATCGGTTCAACCGACGACCATCGAGCGCGCCCCGGCTCTACCTACAAGGAAATCAACCGCACGCGGATGTCCGATTCCAGCGGCGCCCGGGATCAAGCCTGGGCCGAACGCTTTCAATTCGGTGGCAATGAAGCGCCGGAGCCCAGATCGCGGGTGGTCGAGCCCGGCCTGCCAACGTTTTCAGGGCCGGAGATTGAACGCAGCGGCAGCTTCATGACCGCAGGCGCCCTGGCCGCCGTCCACAGCAGCAGCCGAGACCGTGGCGCTATTTGGGACAGCCTCAAACGCAAGGAAGCTTACGCCACCAGCGGACCACGGATTCTGTTGTGGTTTGACCTGTTGAATGGCCCGGACGGTGAGCAGCCCATGGGCTCCGCCGCCGCCATGAGCGAGACCCCCAAGTTCCGGGCAACTGCCGTCGGCGCCTTCAAACAAAAGCCGGGCTGTCCGAACTATGCCTTGAATTCATTAACTCCCGAACGGCTGCACGATCTTTGCCAGGGTGAGTGCTACAACCCGTCCGACGAACGCTATGCCATCACGCGGATTGAAGTCATCCGCATCCGGCCCCGGTCCGGGCCGGAAGAGTCAGTCGAAGGCTTGATCGAGACGCCGTGGCGAACATTTTCCTGCGACGGCGGCGGGCAAGGCTGCACAATCGAATTCGAGGACGAGGAATACCCGAGCACCACCCGCGAAACTGTGTATTATGTGCGCGCCGTGCAGGAGCCGACACAAAAGATCAACGCCGATGCCATGCGGTGCGACTATGACGATGAGGGTAATTGCATCAAGCTCAACTTCTGTAGCGGCGGTTGGCCGACCGAGGCAACCGACGCCTGCCTGAGCGAGGCCGAGGACCGGGCGTGGTCTTCGCCCATTTTTGTTGATTACGACGGAACCCGATCATGAACAGCAGTATCAAGAAAATCTTAGCCGCCGCTGTTGCCACCGTGGCTTTGGCTGGAATCTACGTCGCCGGAATTCATTTTGGGCTGTATGGCAATCTGGAACGGGACGGCGCGGTCAGCGAAATTGCCCGGCCAGCGCACGTTGTTGCCCGTGGCGTTGAACTGCAAAAGCAGGCGATGGCCGCCCTCGGCGCGCCCCAGTCCAAGCAAATCCTGTTTGGCGACCTGCACGTGCACACTACTTTCTCCGTCGATGCTTTTGTTTTTAATCTGCCGACCCTGCAGGGCGAAGGCGCGCACCCGCCCGCCGACGCTTGTGATTTCGCCCGTTATTGCTCGGCGCTTGATTTTTATTCAATCAACGATCACGCGGAAAGCCTGACTCCCAGAAAATGGGGCGAGATCAAGCAGTCCGTCCGCCAGTGCAACGACGTGGCCGGCGATCCGGGCAACCCGGACCTTGCCGCTTTCACCGGTTGGGAGTGGACCAACAGCAGCCCCAAACCGGCCACCCATTACGGCCATAAGAACGTGATCTTCAAGAACACGGCGGAAGGCAATCTCCCCGCCCGGCCCATCCTGGCCCCGGGCGGCTTTAAGACAGCCTCCCGGAAAGGCTATTTCTCGACAAAGGACCGGATCAAGATTCCCTTGGAGGACTTCGCCAATCGCCAGCGCTACTACGACCTGGAAAAGACGGTAAATGAAATTGCCGCCATACCCTTTTGCCCGGCGGGCGTTGATGTCCGCGAATTGCCCCTCGAATGCGCCGAGGTCGCCGAGACGCCTAAGATTCTGTTCGAGAAACTCGATCAGTGGGGCTTCCCCTCCATTGTTATTCCCCACGGCAACGCCTGGGGCGGCACCGGCCCGGCCCTGGTGGAATGGGATAACCAGTTGGCCAACGGCAACCACGACCCCAAATTTCAGCGCCTGATCGAGGTCTTCTCCGGCCACGGCAATTCCGAGGAATACCGGACTTGGCGCGAAATCGCCCTGGACGAGGACGGCAATCCCTATTGCCCGGCGCCGAGTGGAAACTTCACCCCCATGTGCCACCAGGCGGGCGAGATCATTCGCTCACGCTGCCTGGCTGTTGGCGAAAGCGTCGAGGAATGCGACTCCCGCGCCGCCGATTCCCGGCGAATCTACATCGAGGCCGGTCGAATGGGCGCGGCCACGGTGACCGGCACGGTGTCCGAGGACTGGGGAGACGCCGGTGAGTGCAACGATTGCTTCATGCCTGCCTTCAGCTTCCGGCCGGGTGGGTCCGCGCAAGCCGCGCTTGGCAGCACTCAACCCGCAAACGAAGAAGGTGCCCAGCGCTTGCGTTTCGGCTTTATCGGCTCCAGCGACACCCACAGCGCCCGGGCCGGCTCCGGGTACAAAGAGTTCCTGAGAAACGGCATGGTCGATGTCATGGCGCCGCGGGATCCGAAAGTGGCAAAGAGCATGGCCGGCCCGGCGCAAGAGCCGGTTCCCTACTCTGTTCCTGTTACAGGGGCATTTACCGGCCCGCCGGCGGCAACGATGGAGCGGGCAATGAGTTACCTGATTACCGGTGGGCAAGCGGCCGTGCATGCCAACGGTCGTGACCGCGGGGCGATTTGGGACGCGTTAGAGCGCAAGGAAACCTATGCCACCAGCGGTCCTCGGATTCTTCTGTGGTTTGATTTGCTGAACGGACCGGATGGAGCCGAACTGCCCATGGGCTCGGAAACCGAGATGTCGTCGGTGCCGAAATTCCGGGTGCGCGCCGCCGGATCCTTCAAGCAGAAAACGGGCTGTCCGGACTATGCCTTGAATGGCCTGACGCCGGAGCGATTGGCCCTATTGTGCCACGACGAATGTTATAACCCGTCCGACGAACGCTATCTGATTACACGGATCGAGGTTATCCGCATTAAGCCGCAGATTGCGGCTGGCGAGGATAAGGGGCCGCTGATCGAGACACCCTGGCGCACCTTTGATTGCGCGCCGGACGCCGAGGGCTGCACGGTCGAGTTCGATGATCCCGAGTACGCCGCATTGGGCCGGGACACGGTTTATTACGCCCGCGCCATTCAAGAGCCGACCGAGGCGGTGAACGCCAATCCGCTCGGTTGTGAATACGACGCCGACGGCGTCTGCATTAAGGTCAATATGTGCCACCCGCAAAGCGAAGCTGACGACTGTCTGCGGGAAGCCGAAGAACGCGCCTGGTCGTCCCCGATCTTTGTCGATTATGAAAAGAGCTAGGGCATGGCAAGCGCGAAGAAAATTGTTCTGACGGTTGCTGTTGCAGCGGTGGCAGGCGCAGGTTATTTCGCCGCCGGAGTCTGGTTCAATTGGTTCGCCGACCTGGGCGACGCCGGCGTCGTCGCCACCACGAGAATGCTGGAGACTCTTGTGGCCCAACGGGAAGCCACTCAGCGCGCGGCAGCGCTACAACGTGGCGTATCGGAGCCCAAGCAGATTGTGTTTGGGACCTTCACGTGCACACGACTTATTCGGCGGATGCTTTCTTGCGGAATCTGCCCATTCTGAATGGCGAGGGCGCGCATCCGCCGGCGGACGCCTGTGATTTCGCGCGCTACTGTTCAGCACTTGATTTCTGGTCGATCAACGACCACGCAGAGGACGTCACCCCCCGTGAATGGGCGGAGACAAAGGAATCCATCCGCCAGTGCAATGATGTGGCGGGCGACCCGGCGAACCCGGACGTTGTCGCCTATTTGGGTTGGGAATGGACTCAGACCGGCGACTACCCCAAGGAGCACTTCGGCCATAAGAACATCGTCCTGCTTGATACCGCAGAGGATAAGGTGCCCACGCGCGCCATCGCAGCGGGTGGTGGTCATCTGGATTTCTCGCGCGGTGGGATTCTACCGCCATCCAAGAAGTTTTCATTCGTCTTGGGAGCGGGTGAGCACCGACAAAGTATTTACGACATGTATGCCAGCACGGCGGAAACTCAAGCGGCCCCGATCTGCCCGGAAGGCGTGGGCGTGCGCGAATTACCCGCAAATTGCCAGGAAGTCACGCCCACACCCCGTGGCCTATTCGATAAGTTGGACGAGTGGGGCTTTCCGGCCATTGTCATCCCCCACGGCAACGCCTGGGGCTCAAACACACCCCCGGCCATGAGGTGGGAATACCAGTTGGCCAACAACAACCACGACCCGAACCGCCAGACCATGATTGAAGTCTATTCCGGTCACGGCAATTCAGAGGAATTCCGTGACCATTGGGCGGTCGAAGTTGACGAGGAAGGGAACGCCTCTTGCCCGGAGCCGAGTGAGGATTACAAACCCGGCTGCCAACGCGCGGGCGAGATCATCATGGAACGCTGCATCGCGGCAGGGCTCGAGCAAGACGAGTGCGACAATCGCGCAGCCGAGGCCCGTCAGCATTTTGTCGACGCCGGCACTAAGGGGGCTGGCCGTGGTCCCGGGTGCAAAACCCGGTGAATGGTTGAATTCGGCCCAGTGCACGGACTGTTTCATGCCTACCCACAAGCACCGGCCCGGCGGGTAGGCGCAATACGCCCTGGCAGCCAGAACCTTCGACGACGATGGAAATACCAATCGCTTTCGTTTCGCCATGATCGGCTCCAGTGATAATCACCTTGCCCGCCCCGGCACGGGGTACAAGGAGTTCGCGCGTGGCAGCATGGCCGAGGCCACGGTTGGTGACCCCTCCAAACTTTTCGCAAGCATTATGCCGCCGCCGGCAGCACCATTACCCAAGTCCAGGCCCGTGGGACGCCACGGTATGGGCGGCGGCGCCGGTGAAATGGAGCGTAACGCCAGCTTCCTTTACACAGGCGGTTTGGCGGCGGTGCATAGCAGCGGCCGCCACAGAAGCGCCATATGGGACGGACTGCAAAAGAAAGAGGTTTACGCCACCAGCGGGCCCAGGATCCTACTTTGGTTTGACCTGCTCAACGGCCCCGATGGAAATACTCTCCCCATGGGCTCCGACCTTGTGGCCTCCGAGGCGCCGAAGTTTAGGGTTCGCGCCGCCGGCGCATTCAAGCAAAAGCCGGGTTGTCCCGAATATTCCGTCAACTCACTGACGCCAGAGCGGCTCGAATTCCTGTGCAAGGGTGAATGTTATAATCCGAGCGACGAGCGGCACTTGATTACACGTATTGAGATCGTGCGAATCCGCCCCCAAGCAAAAGCCGAAGAGCCGGTGGCAGATCTCATCGAGGCGCCCTGGCGCACGTTTGATTGCGCGCCGGACCCGGAAGGCTGCACGGTCGAATTCGATGATCCGGAATACGCCGAATTGGGCCGCGATACGGTCTATTACGCCCGCGCCATACAGGAGGCAACGCCCGCCGTTAACGGGGAAAACCTGGGGTGTGAGGGCGATTCAGACGTCCAGTGTAAGAGAGTAAGACTTTGCGTCGCTGAAGACCCCGAGGGGCCCGCCGGCGACTGTCTGGCACCCATTGAAGAGCGCGCCTGGTCGTCACCAATTTTCATGGACTACGGCAAATAGACGCTAACACGGCCAATACCCTATACTTATGCAAGGCTAACGGAGGATATTTCAATGGCGATCGGTTATAAAAAAGTTGTGTCGTATGTTCCGGAGGAAGTGGTGAAACGGGAATCCTTCGCCTACCTGGAGCCCTTTATTCCCGACATGTCCATGGTGCCAGCGGAAATTCGCCGCTTGCAACGCCCCGACGCTGCCGAGTTCATGGGCTTGGAGGTTGTGACCAAATTAGTCAACGAGGCCGGTCTTGAGCCCAAGGATTTTGATCTTATGATCGCGCATGTCAACGGCGGGCAGAACATTATGCCGGGGCTTGCCGCCGACATTCACCACAAAATGGATTTTCGCCAGGACACTCCGGCTTTCAACGTTCAACAATGCTGCGGCAGCTTTATGGATGCGTCATATCTGGCGTGGAATCTTTTGAAGGCCAATGAAAACTTCAAACGCGGAATCATCGTCGATGTCGCGGCATGGGAAACCGGCGGCTGCGGTGTCGACCACACGAGCATCTCGGCCCCCAACTGCGGCGACGGCGCCGCGGCGGCTATCGTCTCGAAGGAAAACGTGCAGTTCGAATTCCTGTCATACGCTACGCGGACCTACGGCGAACTTTACCCTCACCTGACCATGGACTTCTCGGAGCCGGAACACCCGGAACTGATTTCGGCGCAGAACAGGCCCATGAACAAAGCGAAAATGACCGCTAATCCCGAAGGATTCGGCGGTTACATCATGGGCAAGGGCAAGAACCTGCCCGTGGAACTGATCCCAGAATCCTTGGAGCTGGCGGGGCTTGGCATCAGTGACCTGGACATTATCATCCCCCACCAGGTGGAAAAATTCTTCAACACCCTATGGATTCAGGAATGCGCCAAAATCGGCATACCAGAGGACATTTGGATCGACACTTGGGATAAGTACGGCAATCTCGGTGGCGCCGACGTTCTCATGACTCTGGCCGAGCTGGTCGAAGAAGACAAAATCAAGAAAGACGCGGTGGTCTCGCTGTTTTCACCGGGCGGCGCCGGGCATTCACCA
This sequence comes from uncultured Alphaproteobacteria bacterium, assembly GCA_964405515.1. Taxonomy (GTDB): domain Bacteria; phylum Pseudomonadota; class Alphaproteobacteria; order JAPYRI01; family JAPYRI01; genus CAYOOG01. The sequence continues at coordinate 14,552 of CAYOOG010000036.1, forward strand.
ACCATCCTCACCCGCTTTGTAGCCTAAGACGCGCACGGAGCTTTATAGCAGCGGCGACGTCCGCGGTTTTTCAAGGAGATAGAATAGTATGGGACGCGTAGACGGTAAGATAGCGCTGGTCACGGGCGCGGCCAGCGGTATCGGCAGAGCTTCGGCTGAATTACTGGCCAGCGAAGGCGCCAAGGTCGTGCTTAGCGACATCGACGACACGAACGGCGAAGCTGCGGCCAAGGGAATCGTCGATGCCGGCGGCGAAGCCATTTTCACGCACCTTGACGCAACCAATGCCGAGGAATGGCAGGCTGCCGTCGATGTCGCGGTTTCGACCTTTGGCGGGCTCAATATTCTGGTCAACAATGCCGGTGCCGGTCCCCCGGGCGGTGTGGAAGAGACAACGCCGGAAGTCTGGCGGAAGGCCATCGCCATTAACCTCGACAGCACCTTCCTGGGATGCAAGTCGACGCTTGAGGCCATAAAGAAGAGTGGCCCAGGATCCATTATCAATATTTCGTCGGCCGGGGGCATCATCGCCAACCCGGGGCTGGTTGCCTATTGCGCTGCCAAGGCCGGCGTGCGGCATCTTTCCAAGTGCTTGGCCATCGAATGCGCAGGCAAGGGCTACGACATTCGCGTCAATTCCATCCATCCCGGTTTCATCGCAACCGAAAGCGCGGTTACCACATCCATGGCGGCCATGGGCATGACCGATAAAGAAGAGGCCATGAACATCGTCAACTCCATGACCCCCCTGGGCAAGGGCGGCATGCCGATTGATATCGCCTACGGCGTTCTTTATCTGGCGTCCGACGAATCCCATTACGTCACCGCGATCGAATTGATCATCGACGGCGGCATGGTCGCCCGTTAACCGGAGCAATTGGAATGAGCAAGAACCTTGATGCCGCCATGCAGGCGGTCATCGACAAGCAGGAAATCTATGAAGTGCTGGCGCGGCTGTGCCGGGCCATTGACCGTTGCGACACCGCTCTGTTGGAGACCACCTATCACCCAGACGGAACGCACAAGCACGGCACGGCGCCGGAAATGACGGCTGCTCAATACGTCGACGTTTCAATCAGCAGCCTTTCGCAGGTCGGCTCGGTATATCACCAGCTTCAGAACGTGCTGATCGAGTTGCACGGGGATACCGCCTACGCCGAGTCCTACATCACGGTCTACCACCGACTGGAAAAGGACGGCGAACCCTTCGACTGCATCATCGGCGCCCGTGAACTGGACCGTTTCGAAAAGCGTGACGGCGAGTGGCGCATTGCCCATGACCGGGTCCTCCTCGATTGGAACCAGGATTTGCCCGCCTGCGACAGCTGGGCCAGGGGCCTTTTCATCGGTGCCGCACCCGAAGGCGCCAAGGACCAAAGCGATCCGTCCTATCAGATGATCGGCGACGGTCCGGGAAAGGGAAAATCAATCTGTTTCGAGCGCAATTGACGCCGCCAACATTTCCATTGTTTAGAAAAGGTAGACAAGATGGGCCGAGTTCAAGGAAAGATCGCGCTGGTGACGGGGGCGTCGGGTGGCATTGGAGAAGCAACGGCGGAATTGCTTGCCCGCGAGGGCGCCAAGGTTGCACTGGCGGATATTAATGACGCTGCCGGAGAAGCCATTGCCAAGAAGATCGTGGATGCGGGCGGCGAGGCTTTTTACACACACCTAGACGTGACAAACGCCGACGAGTGGCAAGCGGTCGTTGACAAGACGGTCTCCACCTTCGGCGGCCTTAACACTCTGGTCAATAATGCCGGCGGCGGGGCCACGGGCGGCGTTGAGGAAGCGAGCTATGAGGATTGGCGCGCCGTGGTCGCACTCAATCTGGACAGCAGTTTTCTCGGCTCCAAGGCAGCGCTTGATGCAATGAAGAAGAGCGGCGCGGGATCCATTATCAACATCTCCTCGGCTGGCGGTATCGTCGTCAATCCCATTCTTGCGGCCTATTGCAGCAGCAAGGCGGGCGTTCGGCATTTGAGCAAATGCCTCGCCATCGAATGTGCCGCAAAGGGTTATGATATAAGGGTAAATTCCGTTCATCCCGGGACAATTTTGACCGAGGGTGCGATTTCCCAGGCCTCCAAAGGTATGGGACTAAGCCGGGAGGACACGATCGCGGAACTGGCCAAGGGCTCACCCATGGGCAAGAGCGGCAAGGCCGAAGACATCGCCTACGGCGTGCTGTATCTTGCATCCGACGAATCCCAGTACGTCACCGCAACCGAACTGGTCATCGACGGCAGCATGATCGCCGGCTGATTTCAAGACGCCGTCAACGCTCGACCCATAAATAACGCGTGCGGTGGACGTCGCGGATGTTGTCCACCCAACCCTTGACATGGGCGCCCACCAGATTGCCGGAGACGGTAACGTACAGGGGAATGATCGGCTGATCGGCGAGCGCCACGGCCTCCGCCTCGGCCATGAGGCGCGCCCGTTCTTCAATGCCTACTGTCTGGCTGGCGAGATCCATGAGCCGGTCATATTCAGCACTGGTGTAACCGCCGTAATTGGCTTCCGACGATGATGCGCGGAGAATGTAAAGAAAACTCTCGGCATCGTTGTACATGGCGACCCAGCCAAGGTGTGCGACCTCGAAATCGCCTTGGCGCACTTCGGCGTAGTGAACTTTGGTCTGCGAGTTAAAGAGCAGGGTTCGCACGCCAATCTTCTTCCACATCGCAGCCACGGCCACGGCCAACTTCTTGGCATTGACGCCGGTGTTGTAACGGATTGTCAGTTCAAGGGGCTGGCCCTCGTTGAAGCCCGCCTCCAATAGAAGGCGCTGCGCCAACGCCCGCCGATCCTCCATGCCCAACTCCATGAAAGGCGCGGCAGCGCCGGAATAATTTGCGACGCCCTTAGGCACGATGCCGGAGGCGGGAATATCGCCGAGCCTCAAGACCTTCTTTGTGATGACTTCGCGGTCGATAGCTATGGAAAGAGCCCGGCGCACGCGGCGATCGTCAAACGGCGGGCGGCGAAGGTTTAAGGCGTAGTATCTGAGAGAGAGCCACGGCGCGGCGCGCACAGCATCGGGCATGGTCTCGCGCAAGTTCGCCAACTGCTCGGCCGGGAAGTTGGTCCAATTGGTGTCGATCTCACCCGCCCGGAACTGCCATATGGCGCTATCCACATCCTCATTGGGCGGGAAATAGACCGCGTCGACGCGGACCCGCCCTGCATCGTGAAAGGCCGGATTTTTCCTTAGTTTTACATGCACTTGCGGGCGCCACTCGTCGATCAGGTAGGCACCGTTGCTGGCCAGATTTTCCGGCCACGCCCAATCGGCGCCCAAACTGCTCACTAGGTGCCGGGGCACGGCGTAGGCGACGGCGGTCATCAGAAGCTCAAGCAAATAGGGTGCCGGTCGGTGCAAAGTGATCTCAAGCGTCGCGGAATCGATCGCCCTAACACCCAACCTTTCGAGCGGTACTTCTCCCATGTTGACGGCGCGGGCGTTCCGGATGGGGTAAAGCAATGAGGCGAACACGGCGCCGGTTTCGGGCGCCAGGGCCCGGCGGAAGGAAAACACGAAATCCTCCGCCGTTACCGGCACGCCGTCGGACCACTTGTGACCGGCGCGCAGCGTGAAGGTGTAGATCTTGCCGTCGTCACTGGCGTACCATTCGGTCGCGGCGCCGGGGCTGGGCTGGCCCGCCGCGTCTTCGGTAATCAGGCCAAGGAACATGTCTCCAAGCACATGAAAATCGGCGGGGATTGCCGCAACGTGGGGGTCAAGTGTTGTCGGCTCGGTGGCGTTTCCGCGGCGCAACTCCACCGCGCCGGTACCATTCGCGGCAACAACCAGGACGCCCAGCAGCACCAACCTGAATAACACGCTGTAAAGAAATCTCATGCATCACACCCAAAGTACGTACAGCCTGTACGTTACGCCTCAAGTGTGTGTCATGAATGGCTTAGCTGCAAGCGCCGGTATGGCGCCTATTTGTTACTTAACCTCAGCATGAATGTCACCGAAGCCTTCGTCCACGCCGGCCCATTTCTCAATGCCCAGAATACTCGTCAACTCGCGGAAGTCGACGGCGCCTTCCGGAAACACCAGATTGCCTGATTTGATGGAGTCGAGCCCCTCTTGAATGCCTTTTACGACGCGTAGCAGGATACTCGCCGGATAAACGACGACCGAAAACCCAAGTGCTTTGAGCTCGTCCGGTGACAGGATAGGCGTGCGGCCGCCTTCGGCAATATTTGCCACAGTGGGCACCTTGAAGCTCTTGCCGACGATTGCCATTTCCTCGACGTTCAGCGGCGCTTCAACAAAGACCGCATCCACGCCCACTTCCTGAAATTTTTCGGCCCGGCGAATGGCCGCGTCCAAGCCTAAGATGGCGCGGGCATCTGTGCGCGCCAAAATCCAAAAGTCGTCGCTCTTGCGCGCCGACAGGGCCGCCTCCAATTTTCGGCAGGCGGTGTCCTCGTCTACGACGGACTTGCCCGCCATATGACCGCAACGTTTCGGGCTCGTCTGGTCCTCGAGCATGATTCCGCTGACGCCCATGGATTCATATTCGAGCACAGTGCGCGTGACGTTCTTGACGTCGCCATAGCCATCGTCCGCATCGACGAACACCGGCAGGTCGGTCCCCATCATCAAGTCGCGCACGCCGTCGGCAGCCTCGCGAAAGCTAGTAAGCCCGATGTCGGGCAAAGCATAGCGTACGCCGGCAAGCGCAAATCCACCCACGGTCACGGCTCGAAACCCAGCCAATTCAGCGAGTCGCGCCGACAGGGCGTCATGAACCGCCGGCATGAGGAGCGGTGTTTCTTCTTCAATGAGTTGCCTGATGGACTTCTTACTCATGGCGCTACCTCGCGAAAATTCTGGCCGGTTGACGGCTGTTGGCTTCTTGAACTGCACTCGTTCCAAAAACTACGCATATATCCAGGGCCTCTGTTCCCGATCACGGGAATCAAATTCATTAATGTCGGCCTCGAACTTCAACGTGGCGTCGATGGC
>CAYOOG010000037.1:0-270 GCA_964405515.1 uncultured Alphaproteobacteria bacterium
ACCGTCGCGGTAGAGCGCATTGGCCTTGAGCCCGAGCCGCCAGGACAGCATATAGGCCTCCTGGCAATCTTCGACCGTGGCCGAATTGGGCATGTTGATGGTCTTTGATATGGCGCCGGAAATGAACGGTTGCACCGCCGCCATCATGTGAATGTGGCTGTCGACGGACAGGAACCGCTTGCCGATGCGACCGCAGGGGTTAGCGCAATCGAAGATGGAGAGATCTTCGTTCTTCAGGTGGGGTGCGCCTTCAAGAGTCATGGCGCCGCA
>CAYOOG010000037.1:280-19336 GCA_964405515.1 uncultured Alphaproteobacteria bacterium
GGTGGAAAAGCCTAACTCGCGCAGCATGTCGAAGCTCAGGGAGTCCAGCTGTTCGGCGCTGAAGCCCAAGCCATCGCGGCAGAAGTCCTCGCCCAGGGTCCACTTGTTGAAGGCGAATTTGACCTCGAACGCACTGGCCAGTGCGCCTTCGACGGCATCAATCTGGGCCTGGGTGAATCCCTTCTCACGCAATGTCTCGTGGTTGATCCCCGGGCCGCCATTCAAGGTGCCGTGTCCCACGGCGTAGTTGCCAATTTCCAGAACTTGCCCGGGATCATAGCCCAGACGGGTCAACGCCTCGGGCACCGCGCGGTTGATGATCTTGAAATAGCCACCACCGGCCAGCTTCTTAAACTTGACCAGCGCGAAATCGGGTTCGATTCCCGTGGTGTCGCAGTCCATGACCAGCCCGATGGTGCCGGTAGGCGCGACGACTGTCGCTTGGGCGTTGCGGTAGCCGTGCTCTTGCCCGAGCTTGACCGCGTTGTCCCAGGCCTGCCCCGCTGCCGCGGCCAAATCGAGTTGCGGGCAATGGGCCAGATCAAGCGGGACAGGCGGGGTCGCCAAGCCTTCGTAGCCATCGGCCTCGCCATGGGCGGCACGGCGGTGGTTGCGCATAACCCTGAGCATCGGCCCGCTGTTTGCTTCGAAGGCGGGGAAGGCGCCCATTTCGCCAGCCATTTCGGCGGAGGTGGCGTAACTGGTGCCCGTCATCACCGCGGCAATGGCTCCTGCAAGCGCACGACCTTCGGCGCTGTCATAGGACAAGCCGCTGGCCATCAGAAGCCCCCCAATATTGGCAAAGCCGAGGCCAAGTGTGCGGTACTCGTAACTCAGTTGCGCGATACGGCGCGACGGGAACTGCGCCATGAGCACGGAAATTTCCAAGACGACGGTCCATAGCCGGACTGCGTGTTCGAAGGCGCCGACGTCGAATGTTGCGTCCTGTTGGCGGAAGTTCATCAGATTGAGCGAGGCCAGATTGCAGGCCGTATCGTCCAGGAACATGTACTCCGAGCAGGGGTTGGAGGCGCGAATGTCACCGCCCGCAGGGCAGGTGTGCCAGTCGTTGATCGTAGTGTGATACTGCAATCCTGGATCGGCGCAGGACCAGGCGGAATCGCCGATCTGATGCCAGAGGTCGCTGGCGCGAACGGTGTCGGCGACGTCGCCGGTAGTGCGCCAAGTCAGCTGCCAATCGGTGTCGTTCTCCACCGCGCGCAGAAAATCGTCATTAACCCGCACCGTATTGTTGGAATTCTGTCCCGAGACCGTCAGATAAGCTTCGGAGTCCCAGTCTGTGCTGTAACTCTCAAATTCCAGGTGCTTGTAGCCTTGCTTGGCGAATTGAATGCCGCGCTGAATATAGCTTTCCGGGATACCGTCCTTGCGGGCGTTGATGATGGCCTTTTTCAGGGCCGGGTTTTCGGCCGGGTTGAGACGCTCGTCTCCCTCGCCCTCGTTGGCCGCGGCGATGACTGCGTTCAGGTGGCGTTCCGCCACATGCGAGCCGGCAACCAACGACACGACCTTGCGTTCCTCGCGCGCCTTCCAGGTGATGAAATTCTCAATATCCGGGTGGTCGATGTCGACCACAACCATCTTGGCGGCTCGGCGGGTCGTGCCGCCCGATTTGATGGCGCCGGCGGCGCGGTCGCCGATCTTCAGAAAACTCATTAGGCCTGAGGACTTGCCGCCGCCTGAGAGGGGTTCGTTTTCACCGCGAAGGAACGAGAAATTGCTACCGGTGCCGGAGCCGTATTTGAACAGGCGCGCCTCACGTACCCAAAGGTCCATGATGCCGCCCTCGTTAACCAGATCGTCCTCGATGCCCTGAATGAAACAGGCGTGGGGCTGCGGGTGTTCGTAGGCGCTTTCGGAGGCCATAAGGCGACCGTTTTTGAAGTCCACATAGAAGTGGCCCTGGGCCGGGCCATCAATGCCGTAGGCCCAATTAATGCCCGTATTGAACCACTGCGGCGAGTTGGGGGCGCCCATTTGCGCCGCCAGCATGTAACGCATTTCGTCGTAGTAGGCGTGGGCGTCGGCTTCCGAATCGAAATAGCCGCCCTTCCAACCCCAATATGTCCAGGTGCCTGCCAGCCGGTCAAACACTTGGCGGGCGTCGGTTTCGCCACCGTATCGCTCTTCCTCGGGTAGTGCCGACAGGGCGCTTTCGTCGGCTTCGTGCTTCCACAGCCAGACCGGTACGTCCTCTTCCTCGACAGGCATCAAGCGCGCGGGAACACCCGCTTTGCGAAAGTATTTCTGCGCCAGGACATCGGCGGCTACTTGCGTCCAGCCTTCCGGGACCTGAAAGCTGTCCAGCTTGAAAACAATTGATCCGTCGGGATTCCGGATCTCACTGCTGGCGTCTTGAAGCTTGATTTGGTCGTAAGGTGATTGTTCCTCGTTCGTGAAGCGACGCTCGATACGCATGGTGCCCCCAATAGAATTCGCATTTACACAACGGCCAAGAGCCCGACCGGTACTCACCCACGCCCCTCATTGGTCCGCATCAGTGAGTCGCCCTGTCCTTGTCGCCGCTTCCCCAAAGAACCGAGCGAAGGTCACTAGATGTTGGGTCTCAGGTTGGTGGGGGCACAAACACTAGGCCCGTCCGAAATCCAATTCAACAAGATTTTGTGGGCGTTTGGGTCTTAAACACAAAATATATGATTTGACAGCGCTACTCTTGCCGGTTCGACTCAGGGTGGAGAGGCTTCTCGGAAAATGGTCAAAGGCGAACCTGCCGGGCGACGGCTTCGGGGGCTGGACGGCTGCCTGGGGTGGTGCCATATTCACCGTTCGGTATGACTTGGCTGCCCCCCGGCGGCGCAATTTACGGACGGCAAAAATGCTCGGTTTTCTCGCCCGAATCTTCACTTGGTGGCATGGCTATACACTCGGCACCGGTCTCTTTACCTGGCTGCGGGGCGAACTGGTCGGGAAGGATTCGGAGGGCAACCGCTATTACAAGGAACGCAAGGGCAGCCGTCGCTGGGTCATTTATAACGGCGTTGTCGAGGCCTCGCGCGTTCCGGCGGAGTGGAATGGCTGGCTGAACGGGACCCTGGATGAGTTGCCGGACGTCGAAAAGCCACGGCGCGACTGGGAGAAGCCACCCCAGGCTAACCAAACCGGGAGCCCAACGGCCCACCGCCCCGCGGGCGGTCCGGGCAAGGGCGAAGGCCGAGAGCACGAGGCCTGGGCACCACCCGATTGAACGTGGGGGCGAGTCAAAGACAAGGGATGACGGTTTATGGGCGGTAACTTGGTGGAAACCCTGATGGGGGCGGTGGTGCTAGCGGTGGCCGGAGCGTTTCTGGTGTTCGCCTATTCCAGCGCCGGAACCCGGGTCGTCGATGGCTACACCTTGACCGCGAAGTTTAACCGGGTGGACGGTCTGACGCTCGGCAGCGACGTCCGCATGAGCGGCATAAAAGTTGGCACCGTGATTGACCAGACATTGGACCTGGAGACCTTTTACGCAGTAGTCAAGATGGAGATCGATTCGTCCATCGAGCTGCCGGATGATTCTTCCATCAAGGTGACCTCCGAAGGCCTGCTGGGCGGCAACTATCTGGCGCTGGAGCCAGGAGGCAGTGAGGACCTACTGGGCGCCGGGGATGAAGTCGAACACACACAAGGCTCGGTCGACCTGATGGCGCTGATCAGTCAGGCGGTATTTAGCGCAGGTAGTGGATCGAAAACGCAGACGGCGGAATAGTTGCCTTTCGCCCCATTGCCGCCACAGTCGCCGCCTAAGACTTGAATCCATGAAATATTATCAACTTGCGTTTGCTCTGACTCTGGTCTGCCTCGCACCCGGTCCGGCCGCTACCCAGGAGATTGATACCCAGCCCCTGGAGGCGCCGGTCCTGGATCAGCCCGCGCCAACTCCCCAGATTGGAGAGACCGGCTCTGAGCCTGCCGTGCCGGAGGAACAGACCAAGCTTGTTGTCCTCCAGGGACTCGACAAAGTTACTGCCCGGGTTTCAACAATTGAGATGGCCATCGGCTCGAGCACTCGTTTCGGCACCTTGGACATTACGGCGCGCATCTGCCACAAGCGCCCGCCCGAGGACTCACCGGAAACAACTGTGTTCCTCGAAATCCGCGAATCACGGGAGGGCAAGGCCGCTGTGCTCTTGTTCAACGGCTGGATGTTCGCCTCCAGCCCCGCGCTTTCGGCCCTCGAACACCCGGTTTATGACGTGTGGGTCATCGACTGTGTGGATGTCGGGTAGGGGGAGTGGGAGGCTTCAAGGCCGAGGGCTATTCCGTCAGGATTACCCAATAGACCTTGAGGTAAAGAACAAAGGCGGCGCTCCAGCACCCGCCGGCAATTGATAGCGCAAGCGAGTACCAGTTCGGGTCCAGGGCGGCATAAACGCGAATAAGCGCCGCCGCAGTCAGTAGCAAATAGGCCACCACGGTGGTCGAAGTGGTTTCCAAGGCCCGGCCGCTGTGGCCGAGCGCAACTCGGGACATCATACCCAGGGTCATGGTGCCGATAGCGCCGGCGGTAAGGGCGTGAATGCCGGCGCCACTTGATATCTCCGGCCGCAGGATCGACAGGCCAAGCAGCGCGAACCCGACGATCAGCCAAAGATAGCCAAGGTGCAAAACCCACAGCAGGGGAATGCTCCGCGTCGACCAGCTATCCCAGCCCGATAAGCGCACGGCGTTGAAGACGGCAATGGCCAGGGCCAGACCGGCGGTCAAGGGGTGGAAGGGAAGGGCCACGTAAAAAGGAACAAAAGTGGCTGCACTCAATAGGCTCAGGGTTTCTATGGCCGGCCAGGAGCGGATCTTGGCGGGCGTGTCCGGAAACTTTGCCACTACGCCGTTGCGTGTGAAGCCCGGGATAATGCGGCCGCCAATAATGACGATAATCAGCATAATCACGCCCAAGCTCAGGCGCATTCCCAATTCCGCACCGTCCCGGGTAACGTCGGCGACCTCCAGGTGAAAACACAGATTGGCCAAAGTAAGCAAGCTGATCAGGGCCAGGAACATGGCGTTCCGCCGCTGCCCTCCGCCTAACAAAGGACGCGCCAGTGCAATTCCCAAGGCCGGAAGGAAGGCCATGTCCGTCAAGGCTATGACAACGACCGGCAGCGGCGTTGGCGGCAGCAGGATAAGCCGTCCCACCAGCCACAGGCCAACCAGCATGGCGAGGTTGCGGTCTTTTATACCGGGCTGTCCCGTCCAATGGGGCACGGCCGTGAGCAGGAAACCGGAGATTACGGCGACGGTATAGCCGAAGATCAGTTCATGCATGTGCCAGTGCACGCCGTAGAAATAACCGTAGGACGGCAGGTTGCCGTTCATCCGGGCCAGCCACACCGGCACGATCAGGGCCGCGGCAATTGCCGCCAAAAGGAAGAAAGGCCGGTAGCCGATTGCGAAGACGCGGGGCCAGACGCCGGGTTGATCTTGGGGGTCGTTTTCGCTCATTTGATTTACTGCTCTTCGTGATGCCGCATGATGATCTCGTGAATCTCGCGGCCCGGGGTAGATTTGTCCAGCTTCAAGAACTCCGCCGGAAGCCGGATGGCGGCGGCGAGACGCTCCTGGTAGGCGCGGCGGGGAATACCAATAACGCCAAGCCGCGTCAAATGGTCGGTGACGAACTGCACGTCCAAGAGTTGATAACCGCCAACAATCAAGCGTGCGGACAGGTGGGCGAGGGCGACCTTGCTGCTGTCCGTGGCGCGGCTGAACATGCTTTCACCGAAAAAAGCGCCGCCAATGGCGAGGCCGTACAATCCGCCGACCAGATCGTTGCCGCGCCAGCACTCCACGGAGTGGGCAAATCCCCGGTCGTGCAGTTGTTCGTAGAGATCGATGATCTGGTCGTTGATCCAGGTCTCGTCCCGGCCCGGCGCTGGTTCGGCGCAGTAACGAATGACTTGAGCGAAATCACTGTCGACCCGCACTTCAAAGGATTCCCGGCGCAGGGTACGGGCGAGGCTGCGGGAAATCCGCACATTGTCCAAGGGCAGGATGCCGCGGACGTTTGGGTCGACCCAGAAAAGGCCGTCATCGTCCCGCTGTTCCGCCATCGGAAAGACTCCAGCAGTGTATGCCTGAATCACAATCTCGGGGGTGATTTCGCCGCTATCGCCAGTGCTCATGAGTATCCGTTGGTATTTCAGCGCTTCTCCAAGAGATCACCTATGGCTTCAAGGGCCAACAGGTACCCCTTCGCGCCCAGCCCAATGATAACACCATCGGCGGCCTGACTTACGTAGCTAGTATGGCGGAAGCTCTCCCGCCGGTGGATATTGGACAGATGCACTTCAACGATCGGCAGGTCGCAGGCATTGAGCGCATCCAGGATGGCAACGGAGGTATGGCTTAGGGCTCCGGCGTTGATCATGATTCCGGCGGCGCGCCCGCTCGCCCACTGAATCCAATCCAGAAGTTCGCCTTCATGGTTCGTTTGCCGGAAGTCGACGGCAAGCCCAAGGTCCGACGCCTTGGCCTCCACCGCACGCCGGATATCGTCGAGGGTCGCGGTGCCATAAATCTCCGGCTCACGGCTGCCCAGCAAATTGAGATTGGGCCCGTTCAGAACCAGTATCAGGGGAGCGGAAGAATTGGACATGCTGATAACCGTTGGAATCCTTGGATAAAGTCGCTCGCCCTTGCTTTGTATACCGCTCGCGGGGCTGGCGCAAAGCCAGGGTTCAACGGTTGGCGAAGAAATCGTTAGTGCTTCGCTCGGCACGTTAACAGTTTTTTAGACTATCGAGCGGAAAATAGCTTGTTGTTCAAAGGTTTAGTGTGACGGTTTGTGTATCCACGCGGTTGCGCCGGGACGGCGCCGTCTCTGTTGTTGATCGGGAAGGCTGAATCCGCATTTAGGTCGAGGGTTATGAACGAAGAACAGAATTCAATGGAACGTCGCATGGTTCTGCGCGTCTTGCAGCATTGGCGTGACGCGGCGGCGGAGCGGGACATGCCTGCACATTCGGACTTGGATCCCGAGGCCATGGCCGATGTTTGGAACGAATGTTTTATCCTTGACGTATCGCGCCCAGACGATCCCATCTTTGGTGGCGTCGGTAGCGCCTTTCGGGACCTGTGTGGAGAGGATTTTTCTGGACGCGCGCTCTCGGCGGTTCCGGAAAATACACTGGTCGGCGCCGCGGCCTCCTACCACAATCGCGTCCTGTCAAAAAAAGTACCGCTTTCAGTGGGCGGGCAGGTGGCCCAGAATAATGGCCAGCAATTGCTCTATCGGAGCACCCTACTTCCCCTGAGTGACGACGGGAACGCCATCAACTCTCTACTCGGCGCGGCGAACTGCCGTATTCTGACAGAGGACTAAACGCGGTGCTTCGCGCCTTCGAAATACAAACCTATCGTGACGGGGACTGGAAAATTGATTCCGTCTTCGATGATCAGGAATTGGCTACTTACGAGGCCAGGCGCATTCACGATAGCGGACGCTACGTTGGCGTGCGGGTGGTAGAGGAGACTTACGACCCGGAAGAGGATCGCGCCATGACGAAGGTCGTCCTGCAGGTCTCCAAGGCCGACAAGGAAAACAATGCGGCGACGGCCCGCCAACGCAGGATTTCAAAGGATCTATCCGTTGAGCGCAAGAAAACCGCGAAGGAGCACGCGGTGAAGAAAGCCCATATCGTGGCGCGCAACCGCGAAGCGGAATTCCGGCGCTGGTGGGGCGGTATGTTCGTTAAATCCAGCCTGATCGTGATCCTCGGCATCGCGTTGATGTTTGGCCTCCGAGTGTTGTACAAAGTGATCTGACGCCGCGCCGGCGGACCGTATCGGCCCCAAGACGGGCGCGAATATGGCACGGTACGGACATACCGGTTGCGGGAACGGTTTTCCCGCCTTGTTTGAACGGGTCGGACCATGCGTATAACGATTAACGGCGAGGAACGTGACTTCGCCGACCCCCTCACAATCAGCGAATTATTAAAGCAATTAGGGCTTGAAGGGTCGAAGGTGGCACTGGAGAGGAACCTCGAGATCGTGCCGCGTTCGACCTATACGGCGACGGCTCTTGGTGATGGGGATCGCCTAGAAATCGTTCATTTCATCGGCGGCGGAAATGATCAAGCGGCTGCCGGCGTCAAGGGCGACGATCTGGTTGTTGCAGGAAAGACGTATGCCTCGCGGCTGCTGGTTGGCACAGGGAAGTACAAGGATTTTGAAGAAACGCGCCTGGCCATTGAAGAATCCGGGGCCGAGATCGTCACCGTGGCCGTGCGGCGCGTCAACGTCAGCGATCCCAGCCAACCTATGCTGGTGGATTTTGTCGACCCCAAGAAATACACTTATTTGCCGAATACCGCCGGTTGTTACACGGCGGATGACGCTGTGCGCACCTTGCGCCTGGCGCGCGAGGCCGGAGACTGGTCTCTCGTAAAGCTGGAAGTCCTTGGCGACCAGAAGACGCTCTATCCAAACATGACCGAGACTCTGGCGGCGGCGGAAATTCTCTTGAACGAGGACTTTCAGGTCATGGTCTATTGCAGCGACGATCCGATCATGGCCAAGACGCTGGAGGATATGGGGTGCTGCGCCATCATGCCGCTTGCCGCGCCGATTGGATCGGGACTGGGCGTACAGAATCCCGTCGGCATCAGGTTGATCGTTGAGCAGTCACAAGTGCCGGTACTGGTGGACGCGGGCGTTGGCACGGCGTCCGACGCCGCAATCGCCATGGAGCTTGGCTGCGACGGCGTACTAATGAATACTGCTATTGCCGAAGCCAAGGACCCGATCCGAATGGCTCGCGCCATGAAGCTGGCGGTGGAGGCAGGGCGCGACGCGTACCTCGCGGGCCGCATGCCTAAGAAACTATACGCCGACCCGTCGTCGCCCTTGGGCGGATTGATTTAATAGACCTCTAACAGGTCAGGCACTCTTCCCGGGCGTCGTCTACGAGGCGGGCGAGTTGGGGAAAGTCGGCCAAGCCGGGTATAATATTGTCGCCGATGATAAAGGCAGGCGTCCCGGACAATTCCAATTCGCGCGCCAAAACCCGGTTGTCGGAAATGATCCGGTTGATTTTCGGGTCGGCCATATCCTTCAAGAGTATTCCGGTATCAAGGCCGACCTTTTTGGCAATGCGCATGATGTTATCGTGATTCAGGCTTCCGCTGCTGGACATTAGGGCGTTGTGGAAGGTCTCGTACTTGCCTTGTTTCCTGGACGCAATAGCGGCGCGCGCGGCAATGACTGAATCGGAGCCAAGGATCGGGAACTCTTTGTAGACGATGCGAATCTTGGGGTCGCTCTCGATCAATTCCTTGAGCGCTGGAAGGGCTCGCTTACAGTAGGGGCAACGGTAATCAAAAAACTCCACCAATGTGACGTCACCGTCGAGGTTGCCCCCGACGTGGGACACCTTGTCGCGTTCGAGTTTATTGCGCAGCGCTGACAACTTGCCGAGGGCTGCCTCTTCCTTCGCCTGTTCCATTCGTTCGCGGTGGACATCCAGGGCATCAACCAGGATGTCCGGGTGCTCCATCAGGTATGCTTGAACGATACCCTCAATGGCCGTTACTTGAGTTGACGAGAAAGAAGTATCCGCCTGCACCGGCGCCGCCGGGTGGAGAGTGGGCATAACCGAGGCAACGGCAATTCCCAATGCGAAGACCGCGGCGGCGGCCATCAATTTGGGCGCAAATCCTCTTGGCGCCATGGGCTTCTGGTCATCTGCCGGCATGTTTGTCTCCGTCCTCACAATAGGAATAAGTCTTTGGCCTGGGCCGCCCGCGCATTAATCGGGAATCGCGCCGATGTCGGCGGGCGACAAGGCGTTGATAATATCATGGGCCTTATACCATTCTGGGCTGCCCTCTTCGAGGGATTGTAGTGCCCGCTGGGCCTGGGTTCTGGCGTCGCCCATGGCGCCATAGCGCAAATAGCGTTCCGCCGTGTAATACTTGGCAAGGCCAATCTGATCGGTCTTGCCATAGGCGGTGGCAATCTGCATCAAGGCTTGAGTGTTGTTTGGGTCGCTCCGAAGCGAGGTTTTCAAGTTCGCAATGGCGTCCTCCAAGAACGCCGGATCATCGGAGGCGATTTGTGCCTCGCCGAGAGCGGCTGTCAAGAGTGGCTCGCGCGGGTCCAATTCCACGGCCTTTTGATAAGCCGGGACGGACTCATAAACCCGACCGCTTTCAAACAAGATTTGGCCCTTTAACTCCCAAAAAAATGGGTTGTCCGGCTCATCGGCGAGAAGGCTTTCGATTACCTCAAGCCCGCGTTCGGTTTGTGCATCCTGATGGTAAGCTATGGCCCGGGCGTAGCGCGCCGCCACGCTAGTATCCGATTCCGGGTATTGCCGCAGGGTTGTTTCGATGGGCTGCAGGAATCCGCGAAGTTTGGCGCGTATGCGTTCATGCATTCTATGGAGCCGGGGGTCGACCCTGGAATTGGCATACCGGGATTCCTCGGTAGCGGTTTCCAGAGCCGATATTCTCTGCTGGGTCAAAGGGTGCGAGCGGTAATAACTGCTCGCCCGCCCGACCATGACTGATTCCTTGCCTTGCAGGATTTCGAAGAATTCGCGCAGACCCCGAGGCGATTGTCGAGTTGAGTGAAGTAGCCGAATGGCGGCCTGATCGGCTGCTGATTCCTGTGTTCGCGTGTAACGAAGGAATGTGGCCTGGGCCAGATCGGAGCCGGTGGCGATTATCGCCGTGCCGGCCTGGGGATCGCCCGCCACAACAGCGGCGGCGCCAAGGACGTAGGCCAATATAGCGGCGGTCGAGGCGGCGCTCATGCCTTCATGCTGCCGCGCCAAATGCCCGCCAATGATGTGCCCGGTCTCATGGGCGATCACGCCGATGACCTGATCCGGCGCCTCGGCCGCCATCAAGAGGCCGGAATGGATGAATATCCGCTGGCCCCCGGCGACGAAGGCGTTCAAGGAATTGTCGTTGACCAGATGCCCGCAGCCACGAGGATGGGCGTCGTGTAAAGCCGAATGACCCGCTCGATCTCGGCATCGCGCAGCAGCGAAACCGCCGAGGCGGGCTGGCTGCAAGCCAGTAGCGCCAGGGCCGCTAGGCCGGACGTCAGTCGTCGAAAAAATGCGAACACGGGCAGGCTCCAGGACACGCACTAAAGGTAAGAATATAGCCGCAGGAGGTCAATGATCCCCAATTATCGCCCGCAAAAGGTCAAAAAGACCCAATTTCAATACTTTATCTGCCTTTAACACGCAGCGCAGCCGGGATTCCTTCGCCCTCGCGTCATTTTGACTCTAGCTGCGGGTCTATTCTGCGGAGCGCCGTTGCCACCAGCCACGCCGCTTGGGCTCCTCGGATTTTGCCTTTGCAGCAGGTGCGTCCGGGGTCTTTGTGGACTCCTTCGCCTCCGCTGCCGCCGGCTTCTCGGTTTTGGCGACAGTCTTCTCGACTTTTGCTTTGGTTTCTTTCTTTGCCTTGGCCGGCGTCTTGTTCGCCTCTTTTTCCTTTGCCGGTTTTTCGGCCTTGGCCTTGCGGGCCGGGGCAGGGCGCTTTCTTGTCCGTGTCTTGGCTTTTACTTTTGCCGGCTTCTCACCGTCTTCCGCCAGTTTTACATCGCTGCCGCTTTTCACCACACTCTCCGCCGCACCAGTCTTAGCATCGTCAACAGGTTTCGTGGTTTTGGCTCTGCGCCGCCGCGTCGGAGTCTTGCGCTTGGCGGTTTTCTCCTCCTTGGAACCGTCCTCGGCATCGGTCTTTTCATCGGGTTTTGTTGTGGTCTCGGGCGCGTCTTCAACGGCGTCTGCCTGTTTCGTTGCGCCTTCGTCACGACGGAAGTCACCGCGCTTGCCCCTGCGGCGTCTGCGCCGCCTGCGTCGCCGGCCCTCGCCCTGGCCGGCTTCATCGTCTTTGTCTTCCGAACGAGGGGCCCTTTGGGCTCGTTGTTTTGGTTCGGCCTTGGCTCTGGGAGCTGGAGTTTCGACGGTTTCGACCACCGTCTCGTCGCCATCGTCCTTGATCCGCACGAGGCGGTGCTCGTTCATGGATAGCGCTGTGTCTCCCTCGACAAACACAGATATATTGTGGCGTTCTTCGATGCCGCGCAGCACGTTCCGCTTTTCATTGAGAATGTACATGGCGGCCCCCGGCGAAGCGCTCACCTTGAGTTTGCAATCGGGTGTGCGAATGCCCTGTTGCTCGATGCTGCGAAGCGTCGTTAGCGCTAGTGATTCAACGGAGCGTACGACGCCGGTACCGCCACAGGTCTGGCAGGCGTCGGTACTAGCCTCCAACAGGCCTGGACGCAGGCGCTGCCGCGACATCTCCATCAGGCCAAAGGAGCTGATCCGGCCGACCGTGATACGGGCGCGGTCGGCCTTGAGGCATTCCTTCATCTTTCCTTCGACCGAGCGGTTGTTCTTGTTGTTCTCCATATCGATGAAGTCGATAACAATAAGCCCGGCCATGTCGCGCAGGCGAAGTTGCCGCGCGGCTTCCTCCGCGGCTTCCAGGTTGGTGCGATAAGCCGTCTCCTCGATATTGCGCTCCTTGGTGGCGCGGCCCGAGTTGACATCGATGGCGACGAGGGCCTCGGTGACATTAATGACAATATAGCCGCCCGAGGGCAGGTCGACCCTGGGGCTGTACATGGCCGCCAGTTGTTCTTCGACCTCATACTTGTGGAACAGCGGCTGCTTGTCCTTGAAGGGCTGTACCGTTTTGGCCTGACTGGGCATCAGGGCGCGCATGAAATCCTTGGCGACGCGGTAGCCCTCGTCCCCCTCGACCAGAACTTCGCCGATGTCCTTGGAGTAAAGGTCACGGATGCTGCGCTTGATGAGGTTGCCTTCCTCGTGAACGATGCAGGGGGCGGTGGATTTCAACGTCACTTCGCGAATATCGTCCCACAGTCGAAGCAGGTACTTGTAATCGCGCTTAATCTCGCGCTTGGTCCGGTTCATGCCCGCCGTTCGGACGATGACACCCATGCCTTCCGGCACCTTAAACTCACCGGCAATGGCTTTGAGGCGTTTGCGATCCTTGGCATTGACGATCTTGCGGCTGATGCCGCCGCCGCGTGCAGTGTTCGGCATGAGCACGCAATAGCGGCCAGCGAGCGATATATAAGTGGTAAGCGCCGCCCCCTTGTTGCCTCGCTCTTCCTTTACGACCTGCACCAAAATGACTTGTCGGCGCTTGATGACCTCTTGAATCTTATAGGGCCGGACGTAAGCGGCGCGTGTCGAGGTTACTTCCTCCATCTCGGCTTCCGCGCCGAGGGATTCCACTTCTGGGTTTTTGCCGTTTTCGGTGTCGTCGGAATCGGCGGCGGCCTTCTTGTCGGCGGCGGCCTGTTCCTTGACCAGGGCTTGCCTGTCGGCCACCGGAATTTGGTAGTAATCCGGGTGGATTTCGCTAAAGGCAAGGAATCCATGACGGTTTCCGCCGTACTCGACGAAAGCCGCTTGTAGCGAAGGCTCTACTCTGGTGACCTTGGCTAGATAAATATTTCCCTTGAGCTGGGACTTGGCGGCGGACTCGAACTCGAAGGAATCGAGTTTCTTGCCCTTGACGACAACGACCCGCGTTTCCTCCGCATGGGCCGCGTCGATAAGCATACGCATTGACATTCAATATTTCTCCGGGGCACGGCGCCGCGCGGACCCGAGGGACCGCTCGCCGTGCCGTGTTGGGACCGAAAGCGCGCGCCGATCACATCAACCCGTGCAAAATGATCGCCGGTGGCGATTGCAACAGGGACGGACCGGGGCCGTGAAATCAATTTCGACGGCGCTCGTTCGCTTCGGTGAATCATGGCTAAGTTGTTCAAACTATGTTCAAAATTTAAGATTGCCGGGATATTCCGGCTAGCGGGCCGCTCGTTCGAGGGGCCCGGCTCCGGCGCCGTCCATCTGGTCATCCCGAAGGTATCCTTAAGGACAACCTCTTGGGCGGCGCGAAGATTCCGAGGGCAATATAGACATAGTGGCAAGGCTGGGACAATGCTTATTCCTGGAAGGGCGGGCGGACAAGCCGCATTCGACATTGCGGCGCGGCGCAGAATCGCTTTATATCTTGTGAGAATATGGAACTGGACTACTAGATGTTCGATTTGTCGACGCCGGTGAAAATGGCGGTTTTGGGGCTCTTATTGGCCCTTTTGCTGCCGGTTGCGGCATCGGCGGAGCTGTCGGTAGACGCCGTTCGCATCGGCAAGCACCCGGATAAGACCCGTTTCGTGGTGGAATTGAGCGAAAGCGCCGACTATTCGATTTTCACCCTGGCCGATCCTTACCGTGTCGTCATTGACCTGCCGGAGTTAACTTGGAACCCGGCCAGCGCCGCCAAGACGCCCGAGGGCGGCGCCATCAACAGCTTCAGGTTTGGTCTGTTCCGGCCCGGCAACTTCCGCCTAGTGCTGGATCTTTCCGGCCCCGCAACCGTGGACCGGGATTTCCTGCTGCCACCGTCCCAGGGCAGCGGCTACCGACTGGTTGTGGACCTGAAGCGTGTTACCCGTGCGGCCTTCATGCGTGGCGTGAAGTCGCGGATGGCCGCTGTGCCGAAGGTCCGGACGCCACGCCCGGTAGTGGCCAAACCGGCGCGCCGCGCCGACAACAAGAAGGTGGTGATCATCGATGCCGGTCACGGCGGCGTCGATCCGGGCACCATTGGGGTCACCGGGCGGCGCGAAAAGGATATTACGCTGGCCTTCGCGCGCGAGCTGCGTGACCGCATGCAACGCACCGGGCGCTATCACGTGGTGATGACAAGGGACCGCGATATTTTCGTGCGCCTGCGCGACCGGGTGGCGAAGGGACGTTCTTCAGGCGGCGATCTGTTTATTTCGGTACATGCGGATTCCATCAAGAACCGGAAAGTCCGTGGCGCCACGGTCTATTCGTTGTCGGAGAAGTCTTCGGACGCCGAGGCCGAGGCCCTGGCAAACAAGGAAAACCGCTCCGATATTATCGCGGGCATTGATCTCACCGGGGAAAGCGACGAGGTCACCAGCATTCTTATCGATCTGGCGCAACGCGAGAGCATGAATTACTCGGCGACCTTCGCAAATACTCTGGTGCCCTATCTTCGAAAACAGGCCAAGGTGCGCAAGAATGCTCACCGCTTTGCCGGTTTTGTCGTCTTGAAGGCACCTGATGTCCCGTCTGTGTTGATCGAGTTGGGCTATCTTTCCAACCGCCAGGACGAGAAATTCCTTTCTTCGCGACGGTCCCGCGGCGGCATGGTCAAGGCCATCATTGCCGCCGTGGACCACTATTTTCAGTCCTCTTGAGCCTTTCGCACGCCACAGTCCTGACATAATTAACCTTTAGAGCTAGAATAGAGACTTCATTTTCGAGGAGCCGGTCTTGCGGGCTTTGGCGATCATATTGGGGATATTCTTCTTGCTGGCGCTTGGCGGCGCGGTAGGCAGCGGCTATGTGCTCTACCGCTACGGCTACGACCTGCCGGACTACAAACAACTGGCGGTTTACGAGCCGCCGCTGATGACCCGTGTTCACGCAGCGGATGGTCGCTTGCTCGCCGAATATGCCCGCGAGAGACGCCTGTTCGTGCCTATCAACGCCATTCCGCCTCGGGTTATCGACGCCTTCCTGGCGGCCGAGGACAAGAACTTTTACAGCCATCCGGGGATTGACGCCCTCGGCGTGGTTCGTGCCGTGCTCACAAATCTACAGAATTATGGTAAGTCGCGCCGTCCGGTCGGTGCTTCCACGATTACCCAACAAGTAGCCAAGAACTTTCTGCTGACCAACGAGCCCACCTTAGACCGCAAGATCCGCGAGGCCATTCTGGCTTTTCGCATCGAACATGCCTTCACCAAGGATCAAATACTCGAGCTTTACCTCAACCAGATCTACCTCGGGCTCGGCTCCTACGGTGTGGCCGCGGCGGCGCTGAACTATTTCAACAAGTCCCTCGACGATCTGACCCTGGCGGAGACGGCGTATTTGGCCGCCCTGCCAAAGGCGCCGAACAATTATCATCCGACCCGGCGGCCGGAAGCTGCCGTGGCGCGCCGCAACTGGGTGCTCGAGCGAATGATCGACGGTGACTTTTTGGCCGAGGAGGCGGCCGAGGAGGCCCGAAGCGAACCGATCATCGTCCAGAACAGGGAGTCGACGGAATTCGTCACCGCCGAATACTTCGCCGAAGAAGTGCGCCGCCAGCTTTATGCCATGTACGGCGAGAGCGGTCTTTACGAAGGCGGGCTGTCCGTGCGTACGACCCTGGATCCCGCATTGCAGAATACCGCCCGCAAGACTTTGCGAGACGGCTTGCTTGCCTACGACCGCCGTCACGGCTGGCGCGGCCCCGTTGCCCATATTGAAATGGACGACGACTGGCGCGACGCATTTCGCGACGTCGTCCCGCCGCGTGGCCTGGGGCCATGGTCCCTGGCGGTTGTCGTCAATGCCGGCGGCAAGGAGGCAGACATTACCCTCGCCGACGGTTCCGCCGGCTACATTCGGCTTGAGGATGTGAAATGGGCCCGGCCCTGGAAGGACGACCAGACCGTGGGCGCGGTGGTGCGCCGGGTCTCCAAGGTGTTAAAGCCCGGCGACGTGATTGCCGTCGAACCTCTGGTTCAAGACGGTGACGGCGCGCCGCAACCGGGTGTGGCGCGAAAGTACGCCCTGCGCCAAATCCCAGATGCACAGGGCGCGGTTCTGGCCATGGACCCTCACACTGGCCGCGTGCTGGCCATGGTCGGCGGCTACGACTATCGGGCCAGCGAGTTTAATCGCGCGGTTCAGGCCCAGCGCCAGCCCGGCTCCGACTTCAAGCCCTTTGTCTACGTTTCGGCTCTGGAAAACGGCTTCACGCCGTCGAACCTGATCCTCGACGAGCCCTTCGTCATCGACCAGGGCCCGGGCATGGGCAAGTGGCGCCCGGCGAACTACACCAAGAAATTCTACGGGCCGAGCACGCTGCGCCTGGGCATTGAAAAGTCCCGCAACCTGATGACCGTGCGCTTGGCCCAGTACATCGGCATGGAGGACGTGGTGGCCTCGGCAAAGCGTTTCGGCGTGGTCGATTCCATGCCGCCAATCTTGTCCATGGCCCTGGGCGCCGGGGAGACGACACTGCTGCGCCTGACCGCCGCCTATGCCAGTCTGGTCAACGGCGGCATGGCCATCGAGCCGACGCTGATCGACCGGATTCAGGACCGCCGGGGCGCCAATATATACCGCCACGACGTGCGGCCCTGCGAAGGCTGCGCCGCCACCGCCTGGCGCGGCCAGGGCGAGCCGGTCCTTGCCGACACCCGGGAGAGGATTGTCGGTGCCGACACCGCTTACCAGATGGTCTCCATGCTCAAGGGCGTGGTCGATCGCGGCACCGGCGTGCGGGTGCGCGCCGTGGGCAAACCGCTGGCCGGCAAGACCGGCACCAGCAATGAAAGCCGCGACACCTGGTTCATGGGCTTCACGCCGGATCTGGTGGTCGGCATTTTCGTCGGCTTTGATACTCCAAGAACCTTGGGGCCGCGGGAATCAGGCTCCAGCGTTACCGCGCCCATGTTCCGCGACTTCATGATGGAGGCATTGGCCAGGGAGCCGTCGATTCCGTTCCGCGTGCCGCCGGGGATCCGCCTGGTGCGCGTCAACGCCCGCACCGGCCTTCCCGCCGAGGCCGGCGACCGCCGGGTGATCCTTGAGGCCTTCAAGCCGGGTACCGAGCCCACGGGCCAGCAGAGTGTGCTTGACGGATCGGGCGCCGTCGCTTCAAATGCCGCCGAGCCCCGCTCGGGCACGGGCGGTTTGTACTAGAGGATTGCCACCGCCTCCCACGCCTCCGGCCCAACCACTCCAATCGTACCCTTGCGGGTGGCTGGGAAAAGGGAGCGGGAGGTTTCCAGGCTTTTCAGGAGTTCCGAAATATGCGCGCCGATGTTGAAACGCTGGCCACCGAGATCAAGCAGTCCATCGAACTGCTGAGGAGGCACCTTTGACTGGGACAAGGCGCAGTCCCGGCTGGCGGACCTGAACGCCCGCGTCGAAGACCCCAACCTTTGGGACGACCCCCAGGGCGCGCAAAAGCTCATGCGCGATCGCACCCGCCTGGAAGAGGCCATTGCCAGCGTTGTCGCCATAACCGCCGAGTTCGAGGAAAACCTTGAAATGGTCGAGCTTGGCGAGGCGGAAGCCGACGAGGAGATTGTCGAGGGCGCCATCGAGGCCTTGAAGGCTTTGCAAAAAAGCACGGCAAGGGCGCAGCTCGAAGCCCTTCTCTCCGGCGAGGCAGACGGCAACGATTCCTATCTGGAAGTTCACGCCGGCGCGGGCGGCACCGAAAGCCAGGACTGGGCGGAGATGCTCCTGCGCATGTACATGCGCTGGGCCGAGGCGCGGGGCTACAAGGCCAAGATCATCCAGGCCAGCGCCGGCGAGGAGGCCGGGCTGAAGTCGGCCACGCTCATGGTCAAGGGCGCCGACGCTTACGGCTGGATGAAGACCGAAAGCGGCGTGCATCGGCTGGTGCGCATTTCGCCCTTTGATTCATCGGCGCGGCGGCACACCAGCTTTGCCAGCGTTTGGGTCTACCCGATGATCGACGAGGCCATTGAGATCGAGATCGAGGACAAGGACCTGCGCGTCGATACCTATCGCGCCTCGGGGGCGGGTGGCCAGCACGTCAACACCACCGACAGCGCCGTGCGCATTACCCATGAGCCGACCGGGATTGTCGTGCAGTGCCAGAACGAACGCTCCCAGCACAAGAACCGGGCCAGCGCCATGAAGATGCTGAAGGCGCGGCTCTACGAGGAGGAACTGCGCAAGCGCGACGAGGGCCTGCAGGCCGCCAACGAAGCCAAGAGCGAAATCGCCTGGGGCCACCAGATCAGATCCTACGTCCTGCATCCCTATCAGATGGTCAAGGATCTACGCACCGGCGTCGAGACCGGCAACACCGGCGCCGTGCTTGACGGCGCGCTGGATGATTTCATGTCAGCGGCGCTGGCCGCCAAGATCGAAGGCGCCGCCACGGCGGCGGTCGAGGATTTGGAGTAGGGCGAAGGAAGCTGCCTGGGCGAGCCGAAAAAATCCGCCGCAAACCCTTGGCC
>CAYOOG010000038.1:0-10848 GCA_964405515.1 uncultured Alphaproteobacteria bacterium
AACCAAGAATCTTGAGCGCGCCGTGGAATTACGCCCCGAGGATGCCGTCATCAACGATCATCTGGGCGATGCCTATTGGCGCGTCGGGCGCCAATTGGAGGCCAGTTTCCAATGGCGGCACGCCTTGAGCCTCGACCCGCCGGAGGATGTCGAAGCGGAGCTCCACCGCAAGATGGATAAGGGTTTGCGGCCTCAAACACTGGTCGAGGATTCCCGCTAGGTAGAGAATGTTGGCGGAATCCACAGCCGTTGTGCGCCGCCGCGCACCTGCAAAAATCAATCTTTATCTGCACCTTACCGGGCGCCGGGACGACGGGTATCACTTCCTCGACAGTTTGGTTGTTTTTGCCGACATTGCTGATGAAGTAACCGTGCGGCCGGGCAGTCGGCTGGACTTGGAAGTGACCGGAACCTTCGCCGGGGCCGTTAGCCATACCGACAATCTCGTCCTGCGCGCGGCGGAGGTCTTGGCAAAGGCGGCCGGAGTACCTGCCGGTGCACATATTTCCCTGAACAAGACATTGCCCGTGGCCGCCGGTATTGGAGGCGGGTCCGCTGACGCCGCGGCAACGCTTCTGGCACTGATGGAATTGTGGGATGTGACTTTGGCGCCCGAGGATCTGTCGGCCCTGGCCTTGTCGTTGGGCGCCGACGTTCCGGCTTGCCTGGCCGGTCATCCGCTTCTCATGTCAGGTATCGGCGAGAAGCTCGAAAAGGCGCCGCCGCTTCCGTCCTGCCACGTGGTGCTTGCCAATCCAGGTAGGGAGCTTGTTACAGCGGAAGTTTTTTCGGCACATTCCGGGCGGGATTTTTCAAGGGCAGAGCCGCTCACCCGCGCTCCGGGAACCGCCGCGGAACTGGCAAGGGCCCTCCACGAAAGACGCAACGATTTGGAGAAAACGGCGTGCGGCCTAATGACGGATATAGGCGACGTACTAGAAGCACTGCGCCAGTCGCCGGAATGTTTGCTGGCACGGATGTCGGGTAGCGGCGCCACCTGTTTTGGCCTGTTTGGCGATAAACGGTCTGCCGCTGCCGCCGTGTCCGCCGCCCACGAATCCTGGTGGGTGGCCTCCGGTGCCGTGCTGGGGACTTGACAAAGATCAGGGGGTTTGGCACTCAACTCCCCTCTAGCGCCGCACTTTATGCGTATCGAAGGTATTTTGCATGACAGCCTCAAGAGTCCTGACCGCGTTGGCGACCGTAGCAATTTTGACTCTGTCGGTAACGGCATGGGCACAGGAGCCTCCGTCAACTGAGCCGGTTCGCGATCAAGCTTATGCCACCGGTAAGGGAGGCGTGACCGGAAAGATTTCGAGCGCCTTCAGCGGCATGAACCTGACCACCGGAGCCATGTTCCTTGGTATTATCGCCGGTGCGGCGGCGGGCTTCTTGATCACGAATTCCGTCGATCGTGAGGAACCGGCACCGGTTATTACGCCGACGGCGCCGCCGTCATCTCCGTCCAGCTCCTAACCTCTATTCAAGCTTCGGGTTTGAGTAACTCGATCTCAAGGGGTGGCATGCCGCGGGCGACATATTGACGGCTTTTCCAAATCCGCCCGTTGAATTTGTCCGCCCAAAAGAGGTTCTTGAAACGCCAGTTCTGGGCGCGTGCGGTATTTTCCTCTTGCACCAGGACGGTTTCAAAATCCAGATCGAGAATTCGGATTACTGTCTCGCCAATTGGCGACAGCACGGAATCGACCTGCATGGAAAACCGGCCCTCCATTCCAAAGTCCAGTACACGGGTCGATTCAAAAGGTTCAATCAGGTTGTGCAGGCCGCCTTCGACAAGGTCTGGGCCGAAAAAGTGTGTCCGGTGCAGGTCTTCCGGCAGCCCCACGGTGGCCATCAGCCTGCCGCCACGGGTTACCAGAAGCAGGCCGTCATAGGTGATCCAATAGAGGTTTTGCCCCCTTTTCTCGGCCAGACCGAGAATAACCTTGGGGCCCTTTCCTATCTTTGCGCGAATCGTGGCGTATGGTAACTTCCCCACGGTCTCGCGGTCGATGGGCGTGTCGGGGAGTCCAAGGGCCAAAGCGCGAACAGATACGGCGGCATTATCGATCAGGGGGATTTCGCCGCAGCCCGACAGTGTTCCGCCGCCCAGGCCCAAAGCGGCCCCGGTCGCCAAGATTCGCCGACGGGATATTTTTTTTTCGGCCACGGTCCGCCTTTCAGTTCCGGAGTAACGAAATTGTTTAAACAGCTTATTCGCTTCGCGACCTTCAGCGCCACTATTTTGCTGGTATCAACGCTTGGCGAAATTAACGCGCAGGCACAGAGCGGTGATGATCTGCTCCGTGAATTTCTTCAAGACGCCCAGCGCCCGCAAGGCGGAAGAGAGGGTGATCTCGACCGCTCGCGAAATCAAGCCAATGTGCCGCCGCGTGCTCGCGGTGCGGGCCTGGACCTTGGCGAGGATGCCAAGAAAGCGGCCAACGATGCATTAATTGCTAACCATTATTGTAAGTTTGGCGACGACGCGATGGCGCGGCAATTACTGGAATTGGAAACTAGCCTATCCCTTTTGGAGATAGATTTTTGCCAGCGCGCGCAGCGTTATCTGCCACTGTATGGCTATGACATTTTCGACGATGGCGCGACGCCCTATATGTTGGGCACGGGCGCCGTTAACAATGGGTATGTGCTTGGGGTTGGCGACGAACTTGTCTTGACCTTTGTCGGTCAATTCACCAACACCGAAGCTTTGCGCATTGATCACGAGGGCCGCATCGTCGAACAGCGGTTGGGCTCTTTAGAGGCGGCGGGGCGAACGTTAGGTGATTTCCGGAATGAATTGGAGGCCCGCGTAGCTGCTTCTCTCACAGGCACCCAGGTGTTTGTGACTGTGGGCGCCTTGAGACTGATGCCCGTTAACGTCGCTGGTGAAGTCGCAAGCCCAGGCCGGCACTGGCTGACTAGCCTGTCCACGATTATGGATGCCTTGGGCATGGCGGGCGGCGTGAAGAAGTCCGGTAGCCTTCGAAGTATCAAGTTGGAACGCGACGGTAAGGTTCTGAACATCGACCTCTACGAAATGCTTTTTGGTGGCGACGACCACCGGCAAACGGTGAGAGACGGTGATCGCGTCGTCGTTCCCGCTATTGGTGCCGTGGCGGCAGTGTCCGGGAGGGTTCGGAGGCCAGGAATGTTCGAGCTTCCTGCTGGGCAGATGTCGATTCCGACAGATCGGATGGTGCGATACGCCGGAGGAACCGTGAGGCCGCGCGGCAACAAGTATCTTGACCTAACCTTCGATGAGCTAGGCAATCAGCAGGTCGTGGAGCTGGGACCGAAGGGAAGCAAATTGAATGATGGCGACTTGCTTGTCGTCTATGGCGAAGGCAACCTGCGGAAAGGACTCGTCGAGGTTGTCGGCCATGTAACGAACCCTGGCCAAAGGCCTCTTGCGTCCGCGTCTACGGTTGGTGCCCTGGTGCCGGGTCCCGACGCCTTGCTTGCCGACCCTTATTTGTTGTTTGCGGCGTTAGAGACCACGGATCCGGATACTCAAGCGCGGCGGCTGATGCCGATCGATCTGCGACGGGTAATAAATGGCGAAGAAGACTATCCGCTTCGCGACGGCGACGTCTTTATCGTCTTCGGCGGTCGGGACATGGCTTATCTGGATTCAACCCAGGTGCAGAACGTGCTGCGAGGCTTGCCAGTGGATACAGAACGTGGCCGCGGCGGTATCTTCCTGTCGGCGGAACAAGTGCGTGGCGTGCTCGAAGGCGGAGAAGCGAACTTTGGCGTCAAGGAAGGTGACAAGACCAAGGCGAGTCTTGGCAATGCTCTGAGGCGGGATGCTCTTGAAAACAGCACTCGTGAAGGGCTGGACAAGGCGGTTGCCGAAAGGGTTAAGGAGGCCGAGGCGCGAGTAGGGCACGAATTTGCGCCCCCATTTAAGAGTATTGATGCTGCAAATGATGTTTGCCGTGGCTTGGTCCGGCTTTCCGCGATCATCACAGATGGTCAAGTCGGTCGCTTTCTTACTGCTCATCGACCGTTCCAAAAAGATACCACGACGTCGCTATCCAACTTTATGCGTTGCCCGGTCATTTACGACCGCTTCCCAGACTTGCTTCCCTTCATCTTGGAGCACGCGGTCGCACTAAACGGTGAGGTTCGCAATCCGGGCATCTATCCGGTGGCGGAAACCACAGCGGTCCTGGCACTAGCCGCCGCCGCCGGCGGTACCACGCGCCTAGTTGATCTCACGCGGATAGAGGTCTCAAGACTGAATTACGACAGCGTGGCGGGCGAGGGCACCATGGACCGGAGCTTGGTCTCTCTGGCCATGATAGAGAATGGCGGCCCGGTGGTTAGGGCGGGTGATGTTGTGCGATTCAATCCGGTCTTTACCGTCCAGGAATCGGGTCCGGTGGAACTCGGCGGTGAAGTCGTGCGCCCCGGAACTTACGAAATTAGGCGTGGTGAACGGTTGTCCGACCTGATACAGCGCGCCGGAGGGCTGACGCCGCAAGCCTATCCGTACGGCACGGTATTTCTGCGCGAGAGCGTGCGACTCAGCCAGCTTGCCGGTTTTCGGCGGGCGGCGCGCGAGCTAAACGCGTCACTGGCTATCGCGGCGGTGCAAAAGGGTATCGATCCGCAATCATTGGTTGCTCTGCAACGCCTGACGGATGAATTATACACGGTCGAGACCCTTGGCCGCGTAGTCGTCGAGGCGGACCCGGCTGTGCTGAGCGTAAGACCGGAACTGGACAGTGTGCTGGAGCCAGGTGACCGCATTACGATTCCAAAACGACCCAATTTTGTTCTTATTCTTGGTGATTTATTGAACCCGGGCGCCATTCAATTCTCGTCCGGACGCAAGGTCTCACAATACATTTCCCAAGCCGGTGGCTATCAAGAGTCCGCCGATAAGAGCAAAGTCTTTGTCGTCTATCCCAACGGTGTGGCAAAGCCGGTTGCGACCAGCATTTGGAAATATTCTTCCGAAGCCGTGCCGCCGGGGAGCACGATTGTTGTGCCGAAGGATCCGGCGCCGCTCGATCTGTTGGCACTGTCCAAGGACTTCGCAAGTATATTTAGCCAGCTTGCAATTTCTGCCGCTTCGATCGCAGTGATCAGCGGCAGGTAGAGGCGGCGAGGCCGCTTGGCCCATGCTATCGCCTGCCAAATATATGAGTACGGTATCTCAGCGTGCCTTTTTGGGTGCGCTCGTCGCCCTGTTTTTCGCAGGCGGGGTGGGAGCACAGGAAACGACTGAATATCCGGCCTTTGACGCCTCCGGCGGGGATTGGGGCGGTGTTGGCCTGCTGCAGACGCGGACCGCGCGATTTGCGCCTGACGGCAATTTCGAGGTTGCATTTTCGCGCGTTCATCCCTACAGCCGTCTTTCGCTGAGTTGGCAAATTCTGCCGCGCGTAGAAGCCACGCTGCATTTCACCGACATCGCTGACAGCCCGCGCGGGCCGGAACCTGGTAGCAGCTCATACAAGGACCGCGGTTTTGACGTGAAAATCAAGCTGCGTGATGAAAGCCGGTATCTGCCGGCTATCGCCGTTGGTCTTCAGGACACGCTTGGCACCGGTATTTTTGGCGGCGAGTATTTGGTCGCCAGCAAGCGGTTTTACGACTTGGATTTCTCCCTGGGGATCGGTTGGGGCTATATGGCGAACCGGCGAGCTTTCAAGAATCCGTTTCGCCTTTTTTCAGGCAGCTTTCGGCGACGTTCGGCCAATGATCCGGAGGGAGGCCGTTTCAATATCGGGTCGTGGTTTTCCGGCGACGATGTTGCTTTGTTCGGTGGTGTCGAATACTACACGCCCGTTCGAGGCATGACCCTCAAGCTCGAACTTGATCCCAACGATTATCAGAACGAGCCACGCGGCGGCAGCTTCAGCCAGAGTCTGCCGGTTAATGCCGGGCTGCGTTACCGACCGTTTTCATGGATTGATGCCAGTCTGGGCCTGGAGCGCGGCAACCGCCTGATGCTGCGCGCTGCCTTGCGCACAAATCTGCACCGGGCGGGTCTTGAGAAATTCGACCCGCCCCCGGTTGAGATTCGAACGCGGGAGTCAGTCCTGGCCGCTGAGGCGGTGGAGCGTGCGGCCAGAACTGTAACCGCCATGGCCCAGTTCGACGAACCGCCGATAGTCAGCGATCACCCGCCGCAAGTTGTGAGTGAAGGCAAGACGTATCAATCGGAACCAAAGGAATTGGCGGGCGAGATCGCCATGGCCGACGCTATGTTTGATCAGTTGGAAGAGCAGGGTTTCGGCGTGGATGGTTTGCATTTGGATGGTGTGCGCGCGACCGTATTCCTATCCCCCATGCGCTTCCGTGGTTCGGCCCGAAACGTGGGCCGCGCGGCCAGGGTCTTGGCAAATACTCTGCCGGAGGATATTGAGGAAATCACCGTGGCGCTCATGACCAGAGGCGTCGAAACGGCTCGTGTTACAGTTCTGCGCTCGGTCCTCGAGCGGGTACAGGCGAACCAGGGAAGCGCGGAGGAAGTTTGGGCGAGCGCGGTGGTGGGGCCTGGTGGGCGAGGGTTGCCGGCAACAGCAATACCTAACGAGAAGCGATACCCGGCCTATTCCTGGCGCTTGGCGCCGGGCTATCGACAGAGTGTTGGCGGTGGCGACGTATTTTATGCGTACCAATTTAGGGCAGAGTTATCGGCCACGGCTGTCATAATGCCGGGGTTGCGTGTCTCGGGCTCCA
Source organism: uncultured Alphaproteobacteria bacterium (assembly GCA_964405515.1). Classification (GTDB taxonomy): domain Bacteria; phylum Pseudomonadota; class Alphaproteobacteria; order JAPYRI01; family JAPYRI01; genus CAYOOG01. The sequence continues at coordinate 6,703 of CAYOOG010000038.1, forward strand.
TTGCCCAGAATATTGTCAATAATTTCGACAAATTCGATCTCAAGTCCAATAGCTCTTTGCCCAAGGTGCGAAGTGACGTGCGCCGCTACCTGGACGAAGGAACGACAAGCCTGCGGCGGCTGGAACTGGAGTATTTCTTCTCGCCAGGGACCGACGTCTTTACCCGGGTCTTCGGCGGCTATTTGGAATACATGTACGGCGGTGTTGGTGCCGAGGTGCTCTACCGGCCACAGACATCACGCTGGGCCGTCGGCGGGAACGTGATGCGGGTATACCAACGTGATTTCGACCAGAAGTTCGGTTTCCGGAATTACAAGACGACCACCGGCCACGCATCAATCTATTACCGCTCGCCGTTTTATGGCGTCGTTGGCTCGGTCCATGCCGGGCGCTATCTGGCCCGGGACTGGGGCGCAACACTTGTCCTGTCGCGCCGTTTCGAATCGGGCGTTAGCGTAGGCGCTTTCGCCACTTTCACAGACGTTGCCTATAAGGATTTCGGCGAAGGCAGTTTCGACAAGGGCATTCAAATCAATATCCCGCTCGACCTGTTCATGACCCGGTCAAACAGGGCCGGGGGCACCCTCGGATTTCGGCCCTTGACCCGTGACGGCGGGCAAATGGTCCCAGCCGGCAGCCGACTTTATGGTATGACCTGGGAAGGCCAGTTGGGCAACCTTCTGGAGGACTGGCCGGCCTTCCTCGATTGACCGTGGATCGCGCGTTAAGGTAATTAAATCAAGGGCTTGAGATTCGATTATTGCTTTTTCCGCAATTTGCCTTGAACTCAGGTAAATTTTGCAATTAACGCGGTCTCGCCATATTCTCCCCTGACGAATCAATGATTTAGCCGGCTAAGCGCTAGGCGCTAAGCGCGATAAGTTCGCGCCGCCAGTCGTGGATAAGCCGGCAGGCAAATTGACGGGATTTCATGAAGGTTCTCACCGTATTCGGGACGCGCCCCGAGGCGATCAAGATGGCGCCGGTGGTGCAGGCTCTCGGCGACTCCGACGATGTGGAGTCCAAAGTCTGTGTGACTGCTCAGCACCGGCACATGCTCGATCAGGTGCTTGAGTTGTTCTCCATTAAGCCGGATTTCGACCTCGACATCATGCGCCCCTCTCAGAACCTGACTCAGATAACCACGGCCGTGCTGGAAGGTGTAGGCGGGGTGCTGGACGACTGGCGGCCCGACCGCATGTTGGTCCACGGTGATACCACGACGACCATGGCAGCATCGCTGGCCGGTTTTTACCGCGGCGTTCCGGTTGGCCATGTCGAGGCCGGCCTGCGGACGGGCGACGTGAACATGCCCTGGCCGGAGGAAATGAATCGCCGCCTCACGGGGGCCCTTGCGGATCTGCATTTCGCGCCGACCCAAACAGGCTACGATAACCTTCTTGCTGAAGGCGTTCCTCCTGAACGCGTTCTGATTACCGGCAATACGGTCATCGATGCCCTATTGCAGATTGTTGGGCGTTTGCGCGACGAGGCCGGCTTGGCGGAGGAGGTTGGAGAGAACTTTCCCTATCTATCGGATAATGCCCGCCTCATTCTGGTTACCGGGCACCGCAGGGAAAATTTCAACGGCGGGATGGAGCGTATATGCACTGCCCTGGATACTCTGGCCGATCGTGACGATGTACAGATCGTCTATCCCGTGCATCTGAATCCCAATGTTCGCGGCCCGGTGCACGAAAAGCTTCAGGGGCGGCCGCGAATTCATCTTATCGAGCCGCTCGAGTACCTGCCTTTTGTCTATCTCATGGACCGGTCCCATATCATTTTGACCGATTCAGGCGGCTTGCAGGAAGAGGCGCCGTCCTTGGGCAAGCCGGTTCTAGTCATGCGTGAGGTCACGGAAAGGCCTGAGGCCGTCGAGGCAGGCACCGTGCGTTTGGTCGGAACCGACGTTGCAATGATTGTGGCTGAAACGGCTCGGCTTCTTGACGACCAGACGGCATACGCTGAAATGTCGCAGGCCCATAACCCGTACGGTGATGGACTGGCAAGCGGGCGAATTCGGGAGGCGTTGGTCAATGGCTAATTTTGACAGCGTAACCGTCGTTGGACTCGGCTATATCGGCTTGCCGACCGCTGCCGTGTTGGCGAGCTATGGGTTGAGAGTATCGGGCGTTGATGTCAACAAGGACGTGGTTGAGACCATCAACAAAGGGGGCATTCACATACAAGAAAACGATCTGGACGGTCTTGTTCACAAAGTTGTCTCGGACGGCAAGCTGGTCGCCAGCAACAAGATCGTGCCGGCGGACGTTTTCATTATCGCCGTGCCTACACCCTTCCAGGAAGACAAAGTGCCGGATATGCAGTTTGTAGAGGCTGCGGCGCGGGCCATTGCGCCGTTTCTGGACAAGGGCAATCTGGTTATTCTGGAATCAACCTCGCCAGTCGGCGCCACCGAACGGCTGGCTGGTTGGCTGGCCGAAGAACGTGGCGATTTGCGCTTTCCCCAGGATGTCGGCGGGGAAGCTGACGTTCAGGTTGCGCACTGTCCGGAACGTGTCCTTCCAGGGCGCATCTTGCACGAAATTATCACCAATGATCGCGTGGTGGGTGGCATCTCTCCGTACTGCGCCGAACGGGCGGTCGAATTCTACGGGCTTTTCGTAAAAGGCGAGGTTCACGCGACCGACGCGCGTACGGCGGAACTGGTGAAACTCTCGGAAAACGCCTACCGGGACACCAACATCGCCTTCGCAAACGAGCTTTCGCTGGTTGCCGACAAGGTAGGTGTTGATGTGTGGCGGCTTATCGAATTAACGAACCGGCACCCCCGCGTTGATATCCTGCGGCCGGGCCCGGGTGTCGGAGGTCACTGCATTGCCGTTGATCCCTGGTTTATCGTTAACGCCGCCCCGGACGAGACGCGCTTGATCCGGACAGCGCGCGAAGTCAACGATGCCAAACCGGCACATGTAGTCGACAAAGTGGTTGCCGCCGCCGGGAAACTTGAATAACCGGTAATCGCTTGCCTGGGCCTTACCTTCAAGGCCGACATTGACGATATCCGTGAAAGTCCAGCCCTCGAGATTGTTACGACCCTGGCGGATAAACAGGTTGGGCGAATAGTAGTTGTAGAGCCTTATGTCGATACTTTGCCGAACCATCTCACCGAATTGGGTGTCGAGTTATCGACGCTGCCCGAGGCTTTGCCCTTGGCGGATATCGTCGTTGGATTGGTCGATCATCGGGCGTTCTGTCGTATTGCTGCCAAGCGACTTGATGGCAAGATCGTGATAGATACCCGGGGCATACTGGCGTGACAACGAATTTGGTCATCCTGGCCGACTCCGCAAGTAACCGGGAGGTGCCTGCCGGCAGCCGGTTGGCCCGTTTTCGCGATCTCGCCAGTTGGTTGCGTCGGGGGACTATTGCCCGCCATTTGTTGGCGTACACTGACGTACGCCTTCGGACCTACCGGCGTGATTGCCTGATCTTGCCGTTCTTTTCCAGCCTCATGATTCGTCTTTTGTCGCGGCGGGAATGCGCCGTCGTGGATGATCGCGGAGATGCCTCGATTGTCACGCTGCGCCGTGTTGCACGAGCGTTTCAGGGTCTGCTTCGAGACATGCTCCAGCGGCGCCAATTGGTGCGAAACGTTCGTGCGCGCAATAATGAATTGGCCGCAAATTCCAGTACTCCCCAGAAATTGGACCTATCGGCGCCGCCCTTGTACTTGCGTTCCGATCTTTCATACGGTGTACGTTCCGGCGGGTCTGTTGGTCACATGGCCGGGGTTTTGAATAATCTCGATGCCTATACTTCGAAACCCATATTCCTGACTGTCGCGAAAATTCCCACGGTTCGCGACGATCTGGAAACACAAATTATGCCGCCGCCCGCAGCCTTTTGGGATTTCCCGGATTTACTGCCGATCGCCTATAACCACACTGCGGAAATATTTGCCGAGAAGGTTATCAGGAACCGCGCGATCTCTTTTATCTATCAGCGCTATTCCGCCTACAACTACACAGGGGCCAGCCTTGCCCGCAAACGCAAAGTGCCCCTGGTCCTCGAATACAACGGGTCGGAATCCTGGATTCTGAAGAATTGGGGGAAGAGCGGCGGCTTTCCCGAACTGCTCGAAGATATCGAATTGGCCAATCTTCATAATGCGGATGTCAT
>CAYOOG010000038.1:10858-17325 GCA_964405515.1 uncultured Alphaproteobacteria bacterium
CGTCGCCGTCAGCGAACCCTTGAAAACCGAACTTGTCGAGCGCGGCATCGAGGCGGGCAAGATATTGGTCAATCCCAACGGCGTCGATCCCAAGTTCTACTCACCCTCCCTTGATGGCGAGGAGGTTAGAAGCCGTTACGGCCTCCAAGACAAGACCGTGATTGGGTTTATCGGCACATTCGGTCTTTGGCACGGTGCGGAAGTGTTGGCCGACGCCTACGGCCGGCTCCTGGAAAGCACCCCCGACTTAGCTGACAGTTTGAGGCTGTTGATGATCGGCGACGGCGTGACTCGGCAGTTGGTGGAAGACAATCTTGCCAGTCACGGCGTGCGGGATTTGGCGGTGTTGACCGGCTTGGTGCCTCAGGAGGAAGGGCCGAATCATTTGGCGGCTTGCGATATTCTTATCGCGCCGCACGTTCCGAATCCTGATGGTACGCCCTTCTTCGGTTCACCCACTAAGCTGTTCGAATACATGGCCATGGGCAAGGGAATAGTAGCCTCCCGGCTCGATCAGATTGCCGATGTCCTGGTTCACGATGAAACCGCGTGGATGGTGGATGCAGGTAATCCGGCGCATCTGGCGGACGGCATCCGAGAGCTCGTTGGAAATACCGAGCGCCGGCGCCGGCTGGGCCGAGCGGCGCGAGAGCGGGTTGTCGCGGCGCACACCTGGAAACAACATACCGCGCGGATTATCGAGAAACTCAAGGAGAGATGCGGGTGAGCCATGCCGCGCTTTTGAAACGGGCGATCACCAAGCCGCCGCACAGGCTCGTTCCGGCGGGCATCCGGTATTTGCGCCGGCGCAGTGAGGCTGCGCGCCGCCGCCGCCGGGACCTGAGTATATCAACGTATGGCCCTGCGCCGGAGGGAGTGCTTGCTTCGTATATGGAACTACCGCCGGTGTCGATGCTGGCGGCGCGGGCCGATGCTCTATCCGGTGTGGCGGCGCAGTATCTGAGCCATCGATTTGATCTCTTGGGTTCGGGATGGTTCCGTCCCCTGCATGGCGTGCGATGCCGTGGCCTTGGCGGCTTCAGTTTCGCTCTCGGGTCCGGCGTGGAGGCTAACAGCAGCGGCGTATGGTTGGAGGGTCGTATTAACGACGCCAATCTGTCTCGCGCCCAGGCGGTTTGGCGGCTGGTTGGCGAAGGTTATCAACCAATCGACTGGCAATTGGATTTCAAGTCCGGTTTTCGCTGGTCGGAGTTGACTTGGTACTTGGACATCCAATACGGCGAAGAACCAGGCGCAGACGTTAAGGTGCCCTGGGAGCTGGCGCGCATGCAGCATTTGCCCCAACTCGCCTGGGCCTACGTTCTCGCGAATGCCGGGCGCCAGGGGTTGGAACCGCCACAGCGCTACGCCAATGAGTTTCGTAATCAGGTATTGGATTTTATAGCCAACAACCCGCCGCGATTTGGCGTTAATTGGTCCTGTACCATGGACGTTGCCATCAGGATCGCAAATTGGCTTGTTGCCTACGATATGTTTGTGCTTGCCGGAGCTGATCTTGATAGTGAATTCAAAGCGGTTCTTGCGGCGAGCGTGCGCGACCATGCCCGCCATATCGTAGATAATCTCGAATGGTCGAAGCAGCTTCGCGCCAACCATTATCTGGCGGATATTGTCGGCTTGCTTTTTGCTTCCGCCTATTTGCCGCGAACCCAGGAATGTGACACCTGGCTAGCTTTCGCGGTTCAGGAATTGGTGAACGAATACCGCGACCAATTCGGCTTGGACGGCGCCGGATTTGAAGGGTCCACGGCCTATCACCGCCTATCCGCGGAAATGGTCGGCTACGCAACGGCGTTGGTCATGGGATTGCCTGACGACCGGCGCGAAGCCTTTAGTGATTATGATTGTGCCCTGTTTTCGGCTAACGGCCCTTCGCTGCGGCCCGCGCCCCTACGGCAATTCCCCCGGCGAAAGGGCGAGACCAGCCCGCTGCCCAGTTGGTACGTGGACCGCCTATTCAAGACGTCGGCGTTCATGTCCGACATTGCCAAGCCCTCGGGCGAGATGCCCCAGTTTGGGGACAACGACAGTGGCCGGTTTCTCAAGTTATGGCCTACCCACATCCGCATGTCCGTGCGCGATGCCGTTGAAAAGTATGCACATCTTGAAGGCTATGATGAGTTAGGGCAGGACGAAGATTTTTGGGACGAGCAACACCTTGAGGCGACCGACACCGCTGCTGCCATAAATGGCTTGTTCGCTAATGCCGATTTGCCCGGGCCGACCCCCGAAACCGCGATTGTCGAAGCCCTTGCCGGGGGACCGGTTTTCGCCGGCTACCGCGCCGATAAGGTGATTGGTCCGGCCACGGTGCGCACCGGCGAGGCGGATGATTGGCAGGTTTTGTGGGATTTGGGGGCAGATGGGCTTGAGACCTTCATCGATGCGCCAGGCGAGGATTTGACGAAAGGCATGGTCGTCTATGCCTATCCGTATTTTGGGCTGTACGGCTATCGGTCCGAGCGGCTTTATCTGGCGCTGCGCTGCGGTCCCGTCGGGCAAAACGGTAATGGTGGGCACGGCCACAACGACCAATTGGCCTTTGAGTGCACTCTGGACGGAGAGGAATTGGTCCGCGACCCCGGCACGAACCTGTATACGCCTTTGCCGGGCCAACGAAACGCTTACCGCTCCATAACCGCTCATTATTCGCCCCAGGTGTTGGGGGTGGAGCCCGGCGCCCTCGACCAGGGATTGTTCCAGCTCGCCGAGGCGGGGGCCCAATGCCTCTATTTTGGCGAGAACGGTTTTGTCGGCCGCTATCGGCTGGGCCGGGCTTGGGTTTGGCGGGCGCTTGCCGTCGAAGTTGATGGCTTTAGGGTCAGGGACTGGGCCGATGGCGGCTTTGATATTCATCTGCCTAGAAAAGCCATGCGCGTCTCGCCGGGCTACGGCAAACTCTATCGGCACGAATATTCTATCGCCGGGCAATTGCTTTCCGGGCAGTAGGCGCAGATGTCGAAAATTTCATTCCTGATTCCGGTGTACAACGAAGCCGATTTTCTGGGCGCCTGTCTTGATAGTGTCCTCGCGAATGAATTTGATTTTGCCGCCACGGGTTCGGAAATTCTGGTTATCGACGGCCAGAGTAATGATGGCACCCGTGATGTTGTGGTGGACTTCGCCGAACGATATTCATTTATTCGTTTGCTGGATAATCCAGGCCGGATTCAGTCAAAGGGACTCAATATTGGCCTTGCCGAGGCCAAGGGCGAAATCATTTTTCGTCTTGACGGGCACAGTGCCTATCCACCCAACTATGTGGCCGACATTTTGAAGCACTTGATCAGTGGTGAGGCCGACAATGTAGGGGGCGGTTTTGATTCAACCCCCGGCGCTGATACAAGAAAGGCGCGTGCCATCAGCATGGCCATGAATTCCAAACTGGGCGTAGGTATTACTTACCGTTCAGTCACCGAAGGTGGCCCACGCTATGTGGACACTGTACCGTATGGTGCCTGGAAGCGGGAAGTTTTTGATCGCATTGGGGATTTTGACGAGAGTTTCATCCGGACGCAGGATTTCGAGTTCAATACACGAATGCGGCAGAACGGATTGAGGATCATGTTCTTGCCCTGGCTGCAAATCCGGTATCACGCGCGGGAGACATTCGCAAAACTATGGGCGATGTCGTACCAATACGGCTATTGGAAAGTAAAAGTGAACAAGAAGCACCGAATCCTTGCCAGTTATCGCCAGCTGTTACCGGCCATACTGGTTATGGGAGAGTTCTTGCTTCTGTTAGCGGCGCTGTCCTGGCCGCCGGCGCGCGTGGTTTTCTTCGGGGCTAACGGACTCTATTTGGTGGTCTTGTCGATCGGCGCGATTATTCGTGCGGCCCGTGGTGGTGACTTGCTGTTGGCGCCGTACTTTGTTCTGGCCTGCATGGTCATGCACTTCGGTTATGGATTAGGTTACTTGCGTGGACTTCTCTCCTTCTACGTTTTGGGCGGCCAAGAAACCAAAAATGCCAGGCTTACCGGTGTGACCCGGTAACTTTTTCTGAGTTATGACAAACCACAGCCAAGATATCGCCGTTATCGGCGGTAGTGGATTTATCGGAACGCATCTGGTCGGCGAATTGCTGGCCCGGGGGAACGCTGTGCGCATCCTGGATGTGATTGAAAGTGCAGCACACCCCGATCTTTACGCGCACTGTGACCTGCGGGATTCAAGCGCGCTAAAAGAAGCGCTTGTTGGATGCGACGTTATTTACAATCTTGCGGCCGTGCATCGGGACGATGTTGAGCCGCGCAGCCTTTATGATGATGTGAATGTTGAGGGCGCCCGAAATGTGATTGCCGCGGCTACAGAGCTTGGCATCAAAACGATCGTGTTCACCAGCTCGGTTGCCGTGCACGGCGCTTCGGCCGAAGAGATCCAGGAGGACTCGCCACTCAAGCCTTTCAACGATTATGGCCGAACAAAACTTGCGGCGGAAGAATTTCATCGCAACTGGTCGCAAGAAACGGCTGGTGTAAAGTTGGTCATCGTTCGCCCCACTGTGGTTTTCGGGCGGGGGAACAGGGGAAACGTCTATACGCTCATAAGGCAGATCGCCGGCGGCTGGTTTCTGATGATTGGTCGAGGGGACAACCGCAAATCCATGGCCGCCGTTGAGAACGTGGCGGCGTTTCTCGCCTTCGTCCTTGAGTTGGGTAGGGGCGAGCATCTATTTACCTACGCCGACAAACCGGATTACACCATGAATCAGCTTGTGGCGCGGGTGCGTGGCGCGCTCGGCAGGTCGGCGTGCCCTGGTTTGCGGCTGCCATACTTTGCCGGATACGCGGCGGGCGTCGTTTTCGACGTACTGGCGAGGATCATCGGTCGGCCGCTGCCCGTCAGCGCCGTCCGCGTGGAAAAATTCTGCGCCAACACACAGATATCGGCTGAACGGGTGCTGGCCAGCGGCTTCACACCGGCCGTAACCCTGGAACAAGCGCTTGACGACACCATCTCGACTGAATTTGGCGCTGCCGCGAGTTCGCCCCGCGTGGTCATCGTGGCGCCGACCCATGCCGCAGACAACGTTCGCGTGTTCGGGCGGCAAGCGACAACGCTGGCGGCGCAAGGCTACGACGTACGCCTGATCGCCAAGGCGGGGTCCGCGCACACCGAGAATGGCGTCAAGATCTTGCCGGTATGGGCGCCGTTCCCCGGCTTGCTGCGGTTTCTCAACCTGCCGTTATTCGCCTGGCAGGCCGTAGGACAAAAGGCCGACGTTTACCACCTGCATAATCCGGACACATTGCCCCTGGTGTTCTTGTTGAAAATCTTGGGCAAGCGCGTGATTTACGACACCCATGAGGATTTCGCAGAACGCATTCTCATTCGCGGCTGGATTCCTCGGCCACTGCGGCGGCCCATGGCGGCCATGGTTGTGGGGTTGGAACGTTTGGCGGCGCGGGTTGTCGATGCGACAATCGTGACCCAGGAACAATTGCGGGCGCGTTACGGCGAACGCGCGGTTCTGATTGACAACCCGCCGATTCATGATTCACCCGTTGTTGAGGAAGCCGCGAAATTCGCCGCCGGACTTCCCCCGCCCGACGACCTTTGCCTGATATACATCGGTGGCTTGTCGGACGCGCGCGGTTTGCGGGTCATGATTGACGTCGTGGTCGAGATCAACAAAAGGCGGCCGTGCAGACTGCGCCTCATCGGTCCGCCGACCGAGCCTGCCGACGTGGCGCAAGCCCAGAACCTTGATGGCTGGCGTTATGTTGATTATTTGGGCGTGTTGCCTCAAGGCCAGGCGTTTGGCCATGTCTTGAACGCACATATTGGGCTGGCGCTGATTCAGGACGTTGCCGACCACGCGCGGACCAGTGTCAACAAGCTCTATGAATACATGATGCTCGAGACCCCGTTTGTGTCGGCGGATTTTGCCCATTGGCGGAAATGTCTGAATGGCGTGGAGGCGGGCGTATTTGTGGACCCGGCGAATATTCAGGCGGCAGCAAGGGCGGTTCTGGATATAGCGGATGACGATACGCGCCGGTTGGCCATGGGCGAGGCGGGCGCGGCCTTCGTCCGAGAGAGTTATAACTGGCAGGTTGTTTCCCCGAGGCTGATCGAAGTCTATAAAAAGATACAGTCATGACCAAAGTTTCAATGTTCCTGAAAACAACTTCCACGGACTACGACGATCGGGTCCGCAAGGAGTGTCAATCGTTGGTTCGCTTGGGCGTCGAGATCGACGTATATGTGGTCGAGGACGCTAACGAAAGATACGACAGAACAGTTGTCGAGGGGCACAGCATTCACGCCCGGTCGTTGTTGTCGGAGCGCTTGTTTCCAGGAAAATCCATTTCGGAGCGAACTTCAAACGACTACCGCATGATCAAGCTGAAATTCATTGAAATGTACCTGCGGTTCATGTTTTCCGGTGCCATGAAAGCGGACGTTTACTGGTTTCACGAATCCTCCATGACCGGTTTGAT
>CAYOOG010000038.1:17335-19112 GCA_964405515.1 uncultured Alphaproteobacteria bacterium
GATACCCGTATTTTGGCTGATCGGAAAGCTGTTCGGTGGCCGCAAACTGATTTGGGACATGCACGAACTGCCGGAGCGCTTCTTTCTCAATCATCCAATAGGAAAGTTCCTGCTCCGCTTGGCTGTAAAATGCTCCGACACGGTTATAGTATGTAATCAGCACCGGGCCGATTATCTGGCCAGACGCGGGATATTGCAGGCGCAAAAAGCGGCTGTCCTGAACAATCTGGTGGACCGGACATTTCTTGATCAGGCCCGTGAGGAACTGCCGGAAGACGTTCAATCGTGGCTGGGCGGCGGCTCATATATCTTTGCGCAGAACGGCGCCAGCGCGACCCGGTGTTTTGATCAACTCGTCAAGGCGATACAGAATCAAGATTGGTACAAGCTGATCTCGGTGGGGCCTTATTCCACGAAACAGCAAGAAGAGATGCGCACCACGTACGGTTATGGTTTTGACGAAAAGGTCAAGTTGATCGGCTGGACGCCACAGTTCGAAATGATCAAGTTTATTGATCACGCGGTGGGCAGCATCGTTATGTACGAGGATGATTATCCGCCGCGAAAATACTGCGAGCCCAATCGGTTGTATCAGGCCTTGGGGCGGGGCACGCCGGTGATCGTCGGGAATAACCCTCCCATGGCGGAGTTCGTCGAACAACACGGCGTTGGCGTCATTTTGGTGTCGGATGGGCAAAAATGGCGAGACGTTCTGGACGGGATCACCCGTTTCCAGACAGGTGAAGCGGGTTTTTCAAAGATTGAGGTCGAGGATATCCTGTGGGACGCCCAGGATCCCGTCATCGCCCGTTGCATTGCTTGACAATATAGGAACGCAGGGCTTGTGGCAGAGTTATGAACTGGAAATTGAAAAGCCTTGGAATGAACGTGGCATCGCTGCCATATGCCGGACGTTGGTTCCATTATTTGATACAACGCTTTGCAACGGGATCGTTGCCCAGGTCTCGCGACAAACTGCGGCAATGTGGGGAAACCGCTGGCCGTCATGTGAATACTTTTCGTGATTTTGGCTCCGTCACTCTCGATCAGGCCGTGTTTTTTGAGTTCGGCGCCGGATACGACCTGGCCGTTCCCTTGCTTCACTACAGTCTCGGCGTAAATCAGCAAATTATTGTCGACGTACAGGCTTTGGCGCGGCACAGATGGGTTCAGGATATCATAGGCCGTTGGGCCGGTTTCGCACCGGAAGACGCCGTGAGGCGGCCAGGGCCGCTGCCGTCTGGCGGGCTCGCCGACGCCCTTGTTCACGGTTACGGCATTGACTACCGGGCGCCGGTGGATGCGGCACGAACCGGTCTGCCGGACGCGTCGGTAGACTGCGTGACAACAACGTCGACCCTTGAACACATCCCCACACGGGACTTGCCGGCGATTCTTGCCGAGTGCCATCGGATTTTGAAGCCAGGTGGCCTAATGAGTATGTTGATCGACTACGCCGATCACTACGCTTATTCGGATTGCAAGATATCGCCGTACAATTTTCTACGGTATTCCGATAAGGAATGGACCCGCCACAGCCGCGCGGTGTTCTTCCAAAACCGCCTGCGTCACCCGGGCATGCTGCGGCTGTTCCAGGAGGCGGGGTTTGAGATTACGGCGGACCGGCACCACGGAGGCAATGAGTCCGAATTGGAACAACTGCGCCAATTGCCCTTGTCGGCACCCTTCCAGGAATATGAATTTGCGGATCTGTCCACATATTGGGCTCACGTTGCACTGCACAAATCGTAAGCGACTGATAAGGGAGCTGAGGCGA
>CAYOOG010000039.1:0-14570 GCA_964405515.1 uncultured Alphaproteobacteria bacterium
ATTTGGTGCTTACGTGACCAAGCAGGAATTGGCGAAGAGGAACATTCCCGGCGAGGTCTTCGATTTCGCCGTCCTCGGCATTACCGTTCCCCAAAAACGCTGCTTTTACGGCACGCCCTGGTACATGAGTATGGCCGGTATGCCGGACATCAGCGGACCCATGCTAGGCCAGGCCTGCGCCACCGGCGTGCGTAGCCTGCTGGCGGGCGCCCAGGAAATCGAAGTGGGCATGTCCCAGACCGCACTGGTGGCGGCCTGCGAGCGCATCTCCAACGGCCCCAATATTTATTACCCGGATCCGAGGGGCCCCGGCGGGACGGGTGTGAACGAGAATTGGAACATGGACAATATGGGCTGCGACCCGGCGGGCGGCCATTCCATGACCCAGACCGGCGAAAACGTTGCCAAGAAATTCCAAATTACCACCGAACATCAGAACGAAGTGGCGCTGAGAAGGGAAGAGCAGTACCTCATGGCCACGGCCGATGATCAGGCCTTCCAGAAAAAGTACATGACCCTGCCGTTCGAGGTTCCCAACAAACGATTCAAGAAGACTGTGGGTGCTCTTGAAGGTGACGAGGGCGTACAGCATTCAACGCCTGAAGGGCTGGCCAAGCTGCGCCCGGTTCTGGAAGGTGGCACCATCACCTTTGGAACCCAAACCCATCCGGCGGACGGTAACGCGGCCATCGTGTTGACGACGCCGGAGCGGGCCAAGGAACTCAGCAGCGATCCCAATATCAGAATCAACATTCGCGGTTTCGGCCTGGCCCGGGTCGAGTTGGCCTACATGCCGGAAGCCCCGGTGCCGGCGGCGCGAAAGGCGCTTGAAGCGGCGGGCATCACGATTGATCAGATCGGAGCGGTCAAGACCCACAACCCCTTTGCCGTTAACGACATCGTCTTCGCCACCGAGACCGGCTACGACCTGAACGAAATGAACAACTACGGCTCGTCTCTCGTTTGGGGCCATACCCAGGCGCCCATGGCGCTCCGCGCCCTTATCGAACTGATAGAGGAACTGGTCATCAAAGGCGGTGGCTTTGGCCTGTTCACCGGTTGCGCGGCGGGGGATAGCTCCATGGCCGTGGTGATAGAGGTTTCGGGCGGCTAGAACCTATGAACGACCTGTCCCATTGGATAGACCGGCACGCGGAATTTACGCCGGATAAACCAGCGCTCAAATGCGATGGACAGGAATACACCTACGCCCAGCTTGCCGATTCCGTAGCGCGGCTTGCCGGTGTTCTCCAAGAAGGGCTCGGTGTTGGGGCGGGTGACCGGGTGGCTTACCTGGGCCTCAACCATCCCTTGGCACTCGCGCTGCTGTTTGCCTGTGCCCGCGTTGGCGCCATCTTCATGCCGCTTAATTGGCGTTTGGCGCCACCCGAACACCGCTTCATGTTGGACGACGCCACGCCCTGCGTCTTGGTCGCGGAGTCCGACTACGTCGAGCACGTGAACGGCATCGTCACGGATGGGAACGGCATGCGTCTGGTCGTCTTGGGCGGCTCAGCCGAGAATTGGCAGTCTCTGGACGAATTGCTGGACGAGGCCGCACCTTGCCCCGCAGGCGTCGCGGGGCCAAGCGATCCGGTCCTCTTGTGTTACACGTCGGGCACCACGGGCAAGCCAAAGGGCGCGATTCTGAACCAGAACGCGCTTTTCCATAACGCCATCAACAGCAACCACATGCACGGCATGACGTCGGATGACATCGTGCTCACTTGTCTGCCCATATTTCACGTCGGCGGAATTAACGTCCAGACGTTGCCGGCGCTTCACCTCGGGGCCACGGTGATTCTGATGGCCAAGTACGACCCGGAGGCCATGATCGACTTGATCGAGCGGGAGAAAGTCACCTTGAGCATTCTGATCCCGACGCAGGTCAGCGATATGATGACGCGGCCGCGTTGGGCAGCTGCTGATTTGTCCAGTTTGCGTTTGATTACCAGCGGCTCGACCATCGTGCCGGAAAATCTGGTGCGATATTTCTTCGATCGTGGCCTGCCACTGGTGCAAATGTACGGCTCCACCGAAACCTCGCCCGTGGCGGTATACCCGACAATCGAAAGTGCGCGGGCCAAACCCGCGGCGGCTGGCAAACCGGCGCTCCATTGCGACGTTCGCATTGTGGACGAGAATGATAACGATGTAGCTGTCGGCGAAAGCGGTGAGATCATTGTGCGTGGCCCCAACGTAATGGTCGAATACTGGAAGAATCCCGAGGCTACGGCTGTGGCCATGAAAGGTGGCTGGTTTCATACCGGCGACATCGGTCACAAGGATGCCGACAGCGACATTTTTGTCGTTGGCCGCGAGAAAGATTTGATTATCTCGGGCGGCGAGAATGTTTATCCCGCCGAACTGGAGAACATCCTCGCCGAATGTGACGACGTTGCCGAGGCGGCCGTCGTCGGCCGACCGCATGATCACTGGGGGGAAATCGTCGTCGCGGCGGTGGTCAGGGCGGGGGCAAGTGAATTGACGGCGGAACAAACGATCGGCTTGTTCGAAGGCCGGGTGGCTAATTTCAAGCGCCCCCGCGCCGTGGTTTTCATCGACCAACTGCCCCGCAACGCCATGGGCAAGGTGGTTAAGGAAGAAGTGGCGCGGCTGGTGGGCAAGCATCTCGCCGATGACAATGGCGGCGCGACGAAGGAGGCATCGGCCAAATGAGCATTAAGATCGGCATAGACGTGGGCGGTACCTTTACCGATTTTCTCGTTGTTGGGGAGGACGGCGAATCGCGTATTCACAAGACCTTGTCCACGCCCGAGGACCCATCCATCGGATTCGTCTCCGGCCTTGAGGATTTGGCCCAAAGCTTGGATCCGCCGCAGTCCTTGGAGGAATTTGCTGCTTCCATTGACACCATTGTCCACGGCACCACGGTCACAACCAACGCCACCCTCACCAACAAGGGCGCAAAGTGCGGGCTTATTACGACCAAAGGCCTGCGCGACGCCCTGGAAATGCGCCGAGGCGTGCGAGAGGAGCAGTACAACAACCGTTATACCAATGTGCGTCCCCTGGTGCCGCGCGACCGGCGCCTTGGCGTGACCGGGCGGCTTGACCGCGACGGCGCTGAACTGGAAGCCCTGAGCCTTGATGAGGTGCGCGAGGCCATTGAGCAATTCAAGGCCGGTGGGGTCGAGGCCGTCGCCATCTGTTTTATGAATGCCTTCGCTAACCCGGATCATGAAAAAGCAGCGGCCGAATTGGTGCGCGCTGAACTACCGGGGGCTTACCTAACCGTTTCCAGCGACATCCTGCCATCCATTCGATTCTACGAGCGCGTCAGTTCGACGGTACTGAACTCTTACATCGGGCCGATCCTCAACAATTATTT
The DNA here is from genome assembly GCA_964405515.1 of uncultured Alphaproteobacteria bacterium. Lineage (GTDB taxonomy): Bacteria > Pseudomonadota > Alphaproteobacteria > JAPYRI01 > JAPYRI01 > CAYOOG01. Next base: position 3,353 of record CAYOOG010000039.1, read on the forward strand.
GGAGCAGCTCACACAGCGCTTGAAAGACATCGGCTTTGGAGGACTGCTGCTGATCATGCAGTCAAACGGCGGCGTTATGTCGCCCGAGGTGGCGCAGGCAAAAGCGGCGCTGACATTGTTGTCCGGCCCGGCGGCCGGGCCGGGGGCCGGGTTGATATACGCCCGTGGTCACGGGCAGGACCGTTGCATCACCGTGGACATGGGCGGCACCAGTTTTGATGCCGCGCTCGTCGAGGGCTCGCCGGTGATGGTCAACGAGGGTGAAATCAACCGCTACAAGCTGGCGCTGCCCATGCTGGGTATTCACACCATCGGCGCCGGGGGCGGCAGCGTTGGTTGGATAGATGAAGGCGGCCTTTTGCGCATGGGGCCCGAAAGCGCGGGCGCCGATCCGGGCCCCGCTTGTTACGGCAAGGGTGGAACGCGCCCGGCGACAACGGACGCTAATCTGGTGCTCGGATACCTTAATCCGGACTTCTTCGCCGGTGGCTCCATGAAGCTGGACGTTGAGGCCTCTCGCCGCGCCATCGAAGAGCATGTGGCAAAGCCCCTCGGGATGACGGTGGAAGAAGCGGCGGCGGGCATGTACCGCATTGCCTGCACCAACATGGCCCAGGGCGTGCGTGAAATCACCATCAAGCGTGGCTCCGACCCGCGTGAGTTCCCCATGGTCGTGGCCGGTGGCGCCGGGCCGGTGCATTCCTGTTACATCGGCTTGGAGTTGAACATCCCCTTGCAGATCGTGCCACGGGAATCTTCAATTTTCTGCGCCGCCGGGATGCTGTCCAGCGACCTGAAGCATGATTTCGTCCGTACCTTTGTTTCCAAGTTGGATGAACTGGACTGGGAAAAATTGGAGTCCGTGGTCGGCCACATGGTGGCCGAGGGCCGAACTATGCTGGCCGAGGAACGCATCGCAGACGACGCCCAGGAAATGCACGTCAAGCTGGATTGCCGCTATTTGCGCCAGTACCACGAAGTCTCCTTCGTTGTGCCGGACAAGGATATGGTGGCCCGCGACTCAGGCGCCGTCGCCACGGCCTTTCATGCCGAGCATAAGCGTCTCTACGGATTCAGCCTGGAAGAGGAAGGCTCACCCGTGGAAATCATCAACGTGCGCGTGCAGGCCGTGGGCATTACCGAAAAGCCCGGCCAGCGGACCGAAGATTACGCGGGCGAGGACGCGAGCGGTGCGAGCAAGGGCGAGCGCAGTGTCTATTTGCCCGAAGAGGACTGCTTCAAGGATATCCCCGTTTATGATGGTCATCAGTTGAAGCACGGCAATCGCATTGTCGGCCCGGCGATGATCGAACAGATTACAACGGCCATATTCGTCAGTTCGTCCTACGACTGCCTGTGCGACGCCCAGGGCGCCTTCGCCATCTATCTCAAGGGCCGCGAGGATTTGCTAAGGGAGGCCAAGCCATGACCAAAGTCGATCCGATCCTGCTGTCGGTTTACGCTCGGGCCTTCAAGTCGATTACCGACGAGATGAGCATTTCGGTGGAGAAGACAACACGCTCGCCCATCCTTTGCGAGGCCAAGGATTTCGTCACCGGTCTGTACGACGCCGAGGGTCGCATGTTGGAGCAGACCGAAAATCTGCCCATCCTCGCGTTCTCCCTGGCGCCGGTATGCAAGTACATTATCGAATACTTCGGCGACGATATTCATGACGGCGACATTATCTTCCACAACGACGTTTTTTCCATGGGCAACCAGAATAATGACGTTGCCGTGTTCAAACCTATTTTCTTTAATGATGAACTCGTGGCCTGGTCGGCGGTCAAGGGCCATCAGGCGGACATCGGCGGCGCCGTGCGCGGCGGCTACAACCCCAACGCCGTTGAAGTGTGGGAGGAAGCCTTGCGCATTCCGCCTATCAAGGTTTACGACCGGGGCGAGCTTAGGAAGGACGTTTGGGATCTGATTTTCGCCAACATTCGTCTGGAAATCGTGCAGCACGATATGAAGGCGCAGACAGGGGCTTGCAATGTCGGCGCCCGGCGTACCATCGGGTTGATCGAAAAGTACGGCCTGGAGAGTTTCAACAACCATAAGGAAGCCCTGTTTGAATCGACGCAAAAGATGATGGAGGCGGAAATCGCCAACATTCCCAATGGCGTCTACAAGGGCGAAGGCCAAGTCTATTACGACGGCCGCCACGAAGGCTCCGAGTTCACCGTGCGTGTCACCATCACGGTCGAGGATAAGAGCATCAGGTTCGACTACACGGAAACCGACGCGCAAACCAACGGCTTCGTCAACGGCACCTTCACATCAAGTGCTTCGGCGACGATTTTGGTATTCCTGCAAATGGTCAATCCGGACATCCCGCACAATGAGGGCATGGTGGCGCCGATCGAGATCATCATCCCGGAAGGCACAATTCTGAACGCCTCCTATCCGAAGGCGACCACCTTCGGCAATCACTTGTGCCCGCCCAACGCCGACGCCATTCAAAGGGCACTGGCACCGGCTTTGCCGGATCGTGTCGGCGCCGGCTGGAACAACCTGCTTTGCGCGCTGACTACGGGCACCGATCCACACACCGGCGACAGCTTTGTGGACATCGGATTCCTTGGCATGAAGGGGGGCTCGGGCGCCCTGAACGGCACCGATGGTTACGATCATATTGGTATGATCGATGCTTCGGGCGGCGTGCTGGATCAGGATTACGAAATGTTCGAGCAAACCACGCCGCACCTGCTGATTCATCACGAATATCTCGTCGATTCCGCGGGCGCTGGTCAATGGCGCGGCGGTCTTGGTACGGAATGCCGCTACCGCGTCGGCTCGGAAGACACGCAGCTCGTGACCTTCGGTGATGGCGACGTCGAGCCCGCCTTTGGTGTTCTCGGCGGGGGTGACGGTAATCTGAATCTAATAAATTTGACCTATCCGGATGGCACCGAGGTTGTGCCGAATAACAAGGACCTGATCAAGGGAGTGCCCAAGGGCACGACCTTCTATCAGGTGGCCGGGGGCGGCGGCGGTTACGGCGACCCCAAGAAGCGTGATCGGGAAGTGCTGGCCGAGGAAGTGCGCAATGGCGTGATCTCGGCGGATGCTGCCCGCGATGTCTACGGATACGAGGCTTAGATAGATGGATTTTGAACTCAGCGAAGAACAACGGGTTATCCAGGAAACTTTTGCCCGCCTGTCGGACGAAAAGATTGCGCCCGCGGCGGCGGCGCTAGACGAGGCCCACGAGTTTCCCCATGAACTGTTCAAGATGCTCGGTGATTTGGGGTTCTTTGCCATGCGCTACCCGGAGAACGTGGGCGGCGCCGGGGCGAACTTGTCGTCCTTCTGTCTGGCGGTCTCGGAAATTGCGCGGGGCTCCATGTCCCTTGCAGGATGCGCCACAATGCAATCGCTTATGGGTACCAAGTTCCTGCACATGCTGGGCAACGATGACATCGTCGAGCGCTTGTTTAAGCCGGCACTCAAAGGTGAAAAGATCGGCGGCATTTGCATGACCGAGCCCAACGCCGGCAGCGACCTGGGTAGCATTTCCACACACGCCAAAAAAGTTGACGGCGGGTATGTCTTAAACGGGCAAAAGACCTGGGTCACCTCGGCGCCCGTGGCCGATTTTTTCACGGTCTTTGCCGTTGCCGGCGAGGAGAAAAAACTAACCATCTTTTTGGTCGAGCGCGACTTCGAGGGCCTTGCCATTGGCCGCGCAATCGAAAAAATGGGTGTCTGGGCGCTGCCCACATCCGAACTGGCGCTTGACGACTGCTTCGTGCCGGACAGTCATCGCCTCAGCGAGGAAGAGGGCGACGGCACAGCGCATCTACGCAAGACCCTGGCCGAGATTCGCATCGTCACCGGGGCTATGGCCTTGGGCGTCGGTCGCGCGGCGCTGGACGAAGCCGTTCGCTACGCCGGTGAGCGTCAGCAGTTCGGCAAGCCTATCAACCGTTTTCAGGCGGTGCAGCACAAGCTCGCGGAAATGGCCACGGACCTGGAAGCCGCCACGCATCTGGTGCGCTACGCCGGATGGTTGCGCGATACCGATCGCCCGCATTTGACGCAAGCCGCGCAGTGCAAACTGTTCGCCACGGAAGCGGCGGCGGACATTTGCGACAAGGCGGCGCGCATTTTGGCGTCCTACGGATACGCCATGGAATACCCGGTGCAGCGCTACCTGCGTGACGTACGTTTTACTTTGATCGGCGGCGGCACCAGCGAAATTCTTAAACTGATCATCGCCAAAGACCTGTCGAGCTAGGAAGGCCCCATGTCAAGCAAAGTCAGAATACTTCTCGCCAAGCCCGGTCTTGATGGTCATGACCAGGGGGCCAAAGTTGTCGTGCGCGGCCTCTTGGAAGCCGGGTTCGAGGTCATATACACGGGGCTGCGCCAAAGCCCCGAAATGGTGGCCGAGGCGGCGCTCGAAGAGGGTGTCGACGTGATCGCGCTTTCCAGCATGGCCGGCGTCCACATTCCGTTTTGCAAGAAACTCAAGACGCTCATCGACGAGAAGGGCCTCGGCGACAAGCTTTGGATCATCGGCGGAAGCATCCCCAAGCAGGACCATGACGAACTGGCGGACATTGGTCTCGACGCCGTGTTTCAGAGCGGCTCCCGCATCGACGATATTGTCGATTTCGTCAAGGGGAGAGTGGCATGAGCAAGCGAGTTGTCAACGAATCGGGCATAGAGGTCAAGGCGGCCTACACCGAAGAAGACGTGGCCGCCAGCGGCGGGGCGGGCATGATCGGGCTGCCCGGCGAGTATCCCTTCACCCGCGGCATCCACGCCGAAATGTACCGCAAGCGGCCGTGGACCATGCGCCAGTACACCGGCTTTGCCGACGCGCGCAAGACCAACGAGCGTTTCAAGTACCTCATTGAAAACGGCCAGACCGGGCTTAACGTGGCGTTCGATCTGCCGACGCAGATCGGCTTCGATACCGATGATCCCATGGCCGAGGGCGAAGTGGGCCGCGTCGGCATGGCGGTCGATACCCTGCGCGACTTTGAAATCGCCTTTGACGGCATCGACTTGGATAAGATCACCGTTTCGCTCACTATCAACGGCGCCGCGGTAACGCTCATCGCCATGTATCTGGCCATGGCGGAAAAGCGCGGCTACGACTTGGGCAAGCTGCGCGGCACGGCACAGAACGATATCTTGAAGGAATTCGTCGGGCGCGGGACCTGGATCTACCCGGTGGAGCCCTCGGTAAAATTGGTGGGTGACACCATCGAGTACTGTGCCAAGCACGCGCCGAAGTACAGTCCCTTGAGCATTTGCGGCTATCACATCAGGGAATCCGGGGCCACGCCGACCCAGGAAATGGCCTACGCCTTTTGCATCGGCAAGGCCTATATCGACGACGTGCTGGCTCGTGGCCTGAAGGTCGACGATTTCGCCTACCGCCTGTCGTTCAATTTCAATATTTTCGGCAATATCTTTGAACAGGTGGCCAAGTTCCGCGCCGGGCGCAGCCTCTGGGCCAAAATCCTCAAAGAGGATTACGGCGCCGAGGATCCGCGCTCCATGTGGCTGCGCATGATCGCCGGTGGCGGCGGCGGCGGGCTGACTCTCGAGCAGCCGGAACTCAACATCGTGCGCGGTTCGTACTACGCCCTGATCAGTGCGCTTTCGGGCGCTCAAACCATGGCGCTCTGCTGCTACGACGAGGCCTACACCATCCCGTCGGAATACGCCCAGCGGGTATCGCTGCGCACAATGCAGATGCTGATGGAGGAAATGGGTCTCTGCGACACGGTGGACCCCTTGGCCGGCTCCTATTACGTCGAGACCATGACCAACGAAATGCGGGCGGAGATGGAAAAGATCATGGCCGAGGTGGACGCGGAAGGCGGCATCGTCAATTTGATTTCGGACGGTACCATCCAGGCTCGGGTTTCGGCCCAGGCCTACGATATGCAGCGCAAGATCGAATCCGGTGAGTTCCCCAAGGTCGGCGTAAACCGCTACCGCGCGGAAGAAGAGGAAGAGCGCGAGGTTGAGTTCCACCCCTATGACAAGGCGGGCGCGGCGAAGCAGATCGCGGCCCTGAACGGCGTCAAGAATGCCCGCGACGGCACGTTGGTGGAAGCCAGCCTCGGTAAGGTCAAACAAGCGGCGCAATCAGGCGATAACGTCATGCCCTCGATCATGGAGGCGGTAAAAGCGTACGCCACGGTGGGCGAGATCACCAAGACCCTGACAGATGTCTACGGCCACTACCAAGAGCCGATCAAATTTTGAATGTTGAGTGCCATGAAACCCCAATCAAACGTCGACGAAATTGAACGCTACGTGCGTCCGGAGTCTCTGGCCGAGGCTCTGGACGTATTGAAAAACGAAGAAGTGACCATCCTCGCTGGTGGCACTGATCTAATGGTGCAGGCCGAGGCCGGGCGTGTGTCCTTCAATAAGACTCTGCTGAATATTTCCCGGCTGGCCGAATTGAAAGGTGTCGAGGAGCAAGATGGCTCGTTGCGTATCGGCGCCCTGGTGACCGTCGCGGCAGCAATGGAAAACGATCTCGTGCAACGCCACTTGCCGGCGCTGGTCGAGGCCTGCGACCAGTTCGCCAGCGGACAAGTGCGCAACGCCGCCACCATCGGCGGGAACATTTCAAACGCCTCACCCGCGGGCGATACCATCATCCCACTCATGGTCTACGGCGCCGAGGTGATGCTGCAATCGGCAGAAGGCTCGCGCAGCGTGCCCATCGCCGAATATTTCACCGGCCCCGGCGAGATAGTTCGGGCTTCGAACGAGCTTCTTGTCGGCTTTACCGTGCCGCGGCCGCCCGAGGGGCATGTCGCGAGGTTCTTCAAATTCGGCACCCGCCCGGCCCTGGATATTTCGGCCATTTCCATCGGGCTCTACGGCGTTAGCAACGGCAGCGGATTGGACAATGTTCGCGTCGCCTTGGGCGCCGTGGCGCCGACGCCCATTCGATTGCCCGGCGTGGAAGAAGTCCTGTCCGGTAATGCCCTCGACGCCGAGACAATTGAGCGGGCGGCGGCCCTGGCGGCGGAATCCATCAACCCCATCGATGACGTGCGCGCCACCGCCTGGTACCGCAAGGAGATGGTCCACAACATGCTAAAGAGGATTTTGGCCGATGCCGCTTAACCAGGAGATCAATTTTACTCTGAACGGCTCGCCCAAGACCTTGCGTGTGCCGGTGAATATGAGCGCGCTTAATATGATCCGCGAATTGGCGGGCCTGACCGGCACCAAGTACGGCTGCGGCGAGGGTGAATGCGGCGCCTGCACGATAATCGCCGACGGCGATTCCGTTTGCTCGTGCCTGATGTTCGCCGTCGATTGTGACGGCCGTGAAATCACAACCATTGAAGGGTTGCACGGTGATGACAAGAGCCAGCCGATCCTTGATGCTTTTGCGGATCACGGCGCCGTGCAGTGCGGCTTTTGCTCGCCGGGCCTTGTCGTGCAGACCAAAGACCTCGTTGACAAGAATCCCCACGCCAACCGCGAGGCCATCAAGCGCGGTATCGAAGGCAACATTTGCCGCTGCACCGGGTATGTGAAAATCGTTGACGCCATTGCGGCGGTTACCGGTGCGAACGAATAGAAAGTCGTGAACATGAATACAATTGAAAAAAAGTCTGTGATCGGCGGGCGCGTCAAGAAGTTCGACGCCCCCGACAAGGCGAGTGGCAAGACCCGCTATATTCACGACATGAATCTGCCGAACCAGTTGATCGGCATGATCCTGCGCTCGGAGCGCATACACGCCAAGATCGTCGAGATTGACACCAGCGCGGCCAAGGCCTTGCCCGGCGTTCACGCGGTTCTCACGGCCGACGACTGCCCGGACGAACCCCTGGGGTTGGCTCAGGACAACGCACCCCTGAAAAAGGATAAGGTGCGCAGCGAGCGTGATGAGATTGCCGCCGTGGCGGCGGAGACGGCGGAGATTGCCGAGCAGGCGCTGCGGCTTATTAAGGTCACCTACGAAGACCTGCCCATCGTCGCCGATACCGATGCCGCGCTCGCCGCAGGTGCGCCGGCGATCCACGACAGTCACCCGGACAATATTGCCAAGGTGTGGGATTACGAAAACGGCGATGTCGGCAAAGGCGAGGCGGATTCCGATTTCGTCATAGAAGACACCTTCCACCTGCATTACGTGACCCACTGTTGCATGGGCGTCTCGGGAATCATCGCCGACTTCGAGGCCAACGGAAACCTGACGCTGTATTCCAATACCCAGGTGCCATTCCTGCACAAACGCGAGTTCGCACAATGTCTGCAGCTTCGGCCCGAGCAGATTCGCATCATCCAGCCGCCCATCGGTGGTGGTTTCGGCAGCAAGTTGGACATCTATCCCTTCGAGCCGATCGCTGTGTTCCTGGCCAAGGCCACGGGGCGGCCGGTGAAACTTGTCTTCAGCCGCGAGGAAGAATTTGTGGCGTCACCGACGCGTCAGCCGGTGTTGCTGACCATGCGCAGCGGCGTTAAAAAGGACGGCACGCTCACCTTTCGCGAGGTCGAGACGATCCACGACAACGGCGCATATACCTCTTGGGGTGCTTCGACGCCGTTTGTGATGATGCAGACCTTCTCGTCCCTCTATCGCGTTCCCCACTGCAAGTATCGCAGCACGGTGGTTTACACCAACAATCCCTACGCCGGTTCCTTCCGGGGCTACGGAAATTTGCAAGGCACATTCGCCGTCGAGCATCACATGGACAAGCTGGCCGAGGCCGTGGGCATGGACCCGCTTGCCTTCCGCCTGCACAACGCGCAAGAGGCGGGCGAGGTCACGCCCCAGGAAATGCATTTCAAGACTTGCGGCTTTAAGGATTGTCTGACGACGGCGGCGGAACAGAGCGGGTTCCTGGAGAAATACGCCGCGAATATCAAGGCGAGGGACGACGGAAACCCCATCAAGTATGGGGTGGGCATTGCCTCCATGTTGCACGTGGGCGGCGGCGCGAAGATTTATCCATCGGACGGTTGCGGCACCATCCTGAAGTTCGACGACTTTGCCAACGTGACTTTGATTACAGGCGCTTCCGAGATCGGTCAGGGTTCGGAAACCGTTCTGTCGCAACTGGTGTGCGAGGAATTGGGTGTGCCCTTGTCGGCGGTAACTGTTGTCAACAATGATACGGCCATTACGCCCTGGGATGTCGGTGTGCACGCCAGCCGCACAACCTTTATCGCCGGAAATTCGGCCATCGGCGCGGCGCGTCTGGCGCGCGAGAAGATACTGGCTGCTGCCGGCACGTTGATGCAGGAGGATCCTGGATCTCTGGATATTCGCGCCAGCACCATCTGCCGGTCCAGCGACGGCGAGGCGCTGATGGATTTGGGCAAACTCATCCGTTCGCTGCATTTCCAGGACAAGGCGGAACTGGTGATGACCACCTTTTATTACGAGCCGCCCAGCCAACATCAGGACAAGGACTTCAAGGGCGACGTCTCGGCGGCTTATGCCTGGGCGGCCCAGGTCGTGGAAATTGAAGTGGACACGGAAACCGGCATTGTCCGGACGCTGAAGGTGACGGCGGCGCACGACGTCGGTCGTGTTCTGAATCGCCTTGGCATCGAGGGGCAGATCGAGGGCGGCATCGTCATGGGGCAGGGATACGCCACCACCGAGGACCTGATGATTCGCGACGGCGTTTGTGTCAACCCGGGCTTCCGCGACTACAAACTTGTAACGGCACCGGAAATTCCCGAGATTGATCTGCACTTTATCGAGACCATGGACGGCGAAGGACCGCAGGGCGCCAAGGGTGTGGGTGAGGCCCCCGCCATTTGTATGGCGGCGGCCACGGCTAACGCCATCGAAAACGCCACCGGTGTTCGCATTTACGAGCTGCCTTTCACCCCGGAAAAGGTATACCGGGCCTTGAGGGGCGAGAACGAGCCGCTCAATCCCGTACACGTGCAGGCGGTGGAATAGTGTTGGCACTGAAGGCAATAGCATGAGACCACGTACAGTCGTCTCTCTTGAACAAGCCCTGTCGTTGCCCTCGGCAACGCTGCGCTTTGCGCAGATGGGCTGGCGGGTCATAAAAATCGAAGCCGCGCCCACGGGCAAGGGCCTGCCCGGCGATCCCAATCGTTACGTCGGCAGGGCCGATTTCGAGGATGATCTTTCCACATATTTCGTGGCGCCGAACGTGGGCAAGGAATCCGTTGTCCTGGACCTGAAATCCCAAGAGGGGCGAGACCTTTTGCACCGAATCATCCGCGAATTGGACGCGGATGTCTTTTGCTGCAACACGCTGCCGGGCCGTTACGAATCTTTCGGCATCGATTACGCGACCCTGAAGGCCATAAAGCCGAACATCATCTGGGCGGCCATATCGGCGCTTGGGCCCGATCATCCGAATTCGCCGGGCTATGATCCCATGGTGCAGGCCATGGTGGGTTATATGGAAGTTACCGGGCAGATCGGCGGGCCGCCGACCTTGAGCGGTATTCCCCTGGTCGATCTGAAGGCCGGTGACGAGGTTTACGCCGGGGTTTGCCTTGCCTTGGCAGAACAGGCGGAATCCGGAGAGGGCAAGCAATTCCATGTATCCATGTTGCAGGCGGCGGCGTCATGGCTGGTTACGCTCATACCTTTATTGGACCTGGACGATGCCGGGGACGCGGTCACGCGGGCCGGAAACCAGCACCGCAAGTTCATTCCGGTCAACGCCTACCCCACCAGCGACGGCTTTATTTATCTCGCCATCGGTAACGACGCCCAATGGCGGAGGCTGATAGGGCTTGAGAAATTCGCCGGGCTGGCCAATGAAGCGCGCGAGACAAACGAAGGCCGGGCTGCCGACCGCGAGGCCGTATTCCGCGAAATCGGCGAGATAACGGCGCGGTACCCCGGTGACGAACTGGCGGCTGAGTTCGCGGATGCCATCATCCCCAACGCGCCAATCAACGATATCGAACAGGTCCGCGCGATTCCGACGTTGCAAAAGGTTCTGACGCGAACCACGGCGCCGGACGGCACCGTTATCCGCATGCAGCCGCCCGCGGTGGACATCCCGGGATTTGATGGTGACATGGCGTTCGCGCCGAAGTATGGAGAGCACACACGGTCCGTGCTAAGCGAGGCCGGTGTATCCGACGGGGAGATTAGCAAACTGGAAGCCGACGGCATCGTCGCCGCATGGCATGAGCAAGAATGAGGCACGAGAAGAAATGACTAAACTGGATGGAAAGGTTGCTTTGATCACGGGATCAGGCCGTGGCATTGGCA
>CAYOOG010000039.1:14580-18914 GCA_964405515.1 uncultured Alphaproteobacteria bacterium
ATTAGAGCTCGGCGAGGTGAACGAGGTTTACGTGCGGGCGAGGGCGCGCGCGTTGTCGTCAACGACTTAGACGCGGGGCCGGCCGATGAAACGGTAGCGGCTATTGCCGACAGCGGCGGGCAGGCTGTTGCCTGTGCGGGTGACGTTACGGCAGAGGATTTCGGCGACAGGTTTGTGGCCTCCGCCCTGGAGAACTTCGGCACCATCGACATTATCGTCAACAATGCCGGCTATCCCTGGGACACGGTGATTCAGAAAATGACCGACGAACAGTGGTATGCCATGCTCGACGTACACGCCACGGCGCCGTTCCGAATTCTGCGCGCCGCGGCCGGTCACATCCGCGAAAAGGCCAAGGCGGAGAAAGAAGCCGGTACGCCAGTGCACCGCAAGGTTGTCAATATCTCGTCCATTGCCGGGACTGCCGGGAACGCAGGCCAAGTCAGCTATTCCGCCGGCAAGGCCGCAATCATCGGCATGACCAAAACCATGTCCAAGGAGTGGGGCCGTTACGCCGTCAATGTCAATTGCGTCGCCTTCGGATTTATCGAAACGCGCATTACGCAAGCCATCGGATCGGGTGACGAAACTGCAATCATCGGAAACCGCGAAATTGCTATGGGCGTCCAGCCCCAGATGATTGAATTCATGAAGCAGATGATTCCCCTGGGGCGGGCCGGTACGCCCGAGGATGCGGCGAACGGTGTTTATCTGCTTTGTATTCCGGAATCCGATTACATCAGCGGTCAAACCCTGTTGGTCGGTGGTGGGTTTAACGGCTAAAGCAAGTGAACGCCGGTTTCCAGAGCCCGCTCTGGAGTAGTGGCTTTCGGCCTTTCTTTCTAGCCGGCGCCGCCTACGGGCCGTTTCTTATTCTGTTTTGGTTGGTGCAGTACGGGGGCCTATTGCCTCTGCTGTCACCGGATTACGGCCTATCGCTCTGGCACGGCCACGAGCTCCTGCTAGGCTACGGCGTGGCTGTGGTCGCCGGCTTTATTCTCACCGCCATTCCCAGTTGGGCGGAGACAGTGGCGCTCGATGGTGCTCGGCTGGCGCTATTGGCGTTTGCCTGGGCGCTGGGGCGGCTGGCCATGTTGCTTGCCCCGGTGTTGCCGGATGCCTTCGTGGCCGTTGCCGATCTCGCCTTTTTCCCGCTCATGGGTGCGCTCATCCTTCCGGGGCTGTGGGCGGCGCGGCAAAAGGCCTATATGGCCATCCTCGTTATTATCAGTGGTTTCTTCTACGGCAATTTATTGTTTCATTTGGGCGCCATGGAGGGCGATCTTGGCGCCGCGCAGTTCGGCCTACAGTTCTTCCTTTACATGCTGATCGTGCTCTACTCCATTGTCGGCGGTTTGCTCACGCCAATTTTTTCGGAAAACGAATTGCGCGAGGCGGGCTGGGAAGGCCGCATCACCATCAAGCCAGCGCTTGAGGCCGTGGCGCTCCTGAGTCTGTTGGCCTATGGCGCCACCGGGCTTTACATGCCGGGCTCCCCCCTGGCTGGGCTGACGGCGGTGATTGCCCTTGCCGCCCAGGGTCTGCGCATGGCGCGCTGGCAGGGTCTGCGCACCAGGCACCAGCCCCTGCTCTGGGTGATGCATCTGTCCTATGCCTGGTTTTTGGTTTCCATACTGTTGCGCGCGGTGGGGGATTTGTCGGGGCTGGTCTCGGATATGGCGGCGCTGCACGTCTTCACGGTGGGCGCCTTTGGTATGATGAAGATCGGCTTTCTCACGCGCGTGGTGTTGCGCCACACGGGGCGCGAGGTCAAACCGCATGAATTCATGGTCATGGGATTCTGGTTCATGTTCCTGGGTTCGGCGGCGCGTCTTCTGGCCGCAGTCGGCGTATTCCCCGGCTTGCTCATGGCCGCCTCGGCCCTATTATGGGCGGCGCCATTTATCATCTACCTTTGGCTCTATGGCGCCTGCCTGTGGCGGCCTAGCCTGCCGAGGCCTGCCACAACCGGAGACGAGGCGTAATCGTAACTTGGGGGTGCCCTTGATCCTGAGGCCGTCACGACGCAGGTTTCTTGCACAGTCCGCCGGTATCGCCCTCGCGGGCTGCTTACCTACCGCCTCGGCGGGGGAATGGGAGAACGCCATGGACCGGGGCAACGATCTGCTGCGCAAGTTCGCCGCCGTCGATATTCATAGCCATCCCGGGCGGTTCTTTGTGGAGGGCGCCGACCCCGACTTGCCCCTGGCAAAGGTGATCGGGCCGCCGCGCGTGAGCGAAACTCTTGCCGACATGGCAGCCGGGGGCGTAGCGGCGGCGCTCTTTTCGACGGTAACGGACATGGCCGTGCTGGGCATGGCTGGCCCCGGCCGCATCAGCGCGGTTCGCGATCCCGAACCGGGTGAACTTTATGGTGATCATCAGCGCCAGATGGGGACCATGAAGCAGCTAATGTCCACGGGCGGTCTTATGCCCGTACGCCGGGCGGCGGACATCGTCCGGGCCCACGAAGCACGCAAGATTGGCGCAATTTTTTCCACGGAGGGCGGTGACTTCCTGGAGGGCAGGCTGGAGCGCCTGGCACAAGCCCACGAGGACGGCATCCGGGCCATGACCATCGTGCATTACCGCGTCAACGAGATTGGCGATATCCAGACCGGGGCGCCACGCCACGGGGGGCTGTCAAAGTTCGGGCGCCAGGTTATCAAGGAGATGAACCGGCTCGGCATTCTTGTCGACCTTGCCCACGCTCACATTGACACCGTGAAGAATGCGGTTGCGGTCTCGGAAAAGCCGGTGATCCTGTCCCATAGCCGTCTGCGAATGCCGGGCGTCTCCTATCCGCGCTTTCTCGGCCCGGAGCACGCCCGCCTGATTGCCGAGACCGGTGGCGTGATCGGCGCTTGGCCCGCGGGCATCGGCATCAGCAGTCTGGACGAGTTTCTTGATGAGATAATGCGGCTGGTGGAAGCCGTGGGTGTCGATCACGTTGGTATCGGCAGCGATATGGACGGCAACTATAAGCCGGTGTTCAAGAACTACCGTGAGCTGCCCCTGATCGCGGCGGGATTGCTTGAGCGCGGCCTAGCCGAGCAGGACGCCGCAAAGGTTCTTGGTGGAAACTTCATGCGCGTTTTTGAGGCCGTAGCCGGATGAGCAAAGGGTCAGGAAGCATTCCGGCCCTGATGATCCAGGGCACCGGGTCTGACGTTGGCAAGTCGATCCTAGTGGCGGCCCTGTGCCGGGCCTATCGGCGGCGTGGCCTTGCCGTGCGGCCCTTCAAGCCCCAGAACATGTCGAATAACGCGGCGGTGACGGCCGACGGCGGTGAAATCGGCCGCGCCCAGGCCCTGCAGGCCCGCGCCTGCGGCCTGGAACTCGACGTGCACATGAACCCGGTGCTGCTGAAGCCCGAGACCGACACCGGCGCTCAGGTGGTGGTGCAGGGCCGCGTCGTCGGCACGGCCCAGGCCGGTGACTACCAAGGCCAGAAACCCGACCTCATGCCCGCCGTTCTAGACAGTTTTGGACGCATCTCGGAACGTGCCGACCTGGTGCTGGTCGAGGGAGCGGGCAGCCCGGCCGAGGTCAACCTTCGGCGCGGCGATATCGCCAACATGGGCTTTGCCGTTGCCGCACGTGTGCCGGTGGTGCTGCTGGGCGATATTGACCGGGGCGGGGTCATTGCCAGCCTCGTCGGCACCAAAGTCTTGCTGAGTGCGGGCGACGCCGCCCTGATCAAGGGATTTCTCATCAACAAATTTCGCGGCGACCTGGCGCTGTTCGACGAAGGCCTGGAGATCATTGAGGACAGAACCGGTTGGCCCAGTCTCGGCGTGATCCCGTTTCTACCGGCGGCGGCGCGTCTGCCCGCCGAGGATGCCGTCAGCGTGTCGCGTTACGCCGGCGATGGCGACGGCATCAAGATCGCCGTGCCCATGTTCTCGCGCATCGCCAACTTTGATGACTTGGACCCGCTGGCGGCGGAGCCGGACGTGACGGTGGAAATGGTGCCCCCGGGCCAGCCACTGCCCGCAGACGCGCATCTGGTCCTATTGCCGGGTACCAAGTCCTCTATTGGCGATCTCGCGTTCCTGCGCGCCCAGGGCTGGGACGTGGATATCCTGGCGCACCGCCGGCGGGGCGGGCACGTGCTCGGCATCTGTGGCGGCTATCAGATACTCGGTGTGGCCCTCAGCGACCCGGATGGCGTCGACGGCGCCGCCGGGGAAGTCGAGGGGCTTGGCCTTCTGGAAGTGGAAACACGCCTTGCGGGCGACAAGACCCTGGAGGAGGTGAGCGGCAACCACCTGGCGACCAGCCTCGGTGTGCGGGGTTTCGAGATGCACGTGGGCCAAACTACGGGGGCTGAT